>JARIEV010000161.1 GCA_031127225.1 Gemmatimonadota bacterium
CAGCGACTTGCCCACGCCGGTGCCGGCTTCCAGCAGCGCCACGCCGCCGCGGTTGAACGTCTCCGCCACCGCGGCCGCCTCGCACTTGGGTAATTCGATCACGCGTCGGGCACTGGCACGGCTGTTCAACCGGCTGGAGCGGCGTGGCAAGGGGCTGTTGCCGGCGCTGGCGGCGCGGCTGGGCGGTTTCAGCGATCTCCACAGCGTGGCCAGTCTCGACCTCGTGCGCGAACGCATGTTTTCGAGCGCCGCCACGGCACGCGATCGCACGCAGTTGCTGTTCGAACTGCTGGCGGCGGTGCTCGAGGAGACCGGTGCCCCGGTGCTGCGGCTCACCGACGCCTTTCAGCAGCACGCCCTGTGGCTGAACGGCATCGAGAGCACGTTGGGGGAGCTGCTCACCGAAATCAGTGCGCTGCAGGATGGATTGCGATTGGTCACCGAACGGCTGGAGAGCGACCAGAAGCGCAGTGAAGAGATGGCGCCGCTGTTGAACGAAGTGCGCGCCGTGACGCGTCGTTTGGCGGGGGCGGGCGATTCGCTGTCGCGCGGATTGCAGCCGCCCAAGGACAAGGATCCAGTGGTGCGCTGGATGGAGTTTCAGGGAAAACCCACGGCGAACGAACGCAATGTGGCCGTACACTGCGTCCCGCTCGATCTGGCGCCGGTGTTGCGCGACGATCTGTTCGGCCGCGTGGAAACCACGATCATCACCAGCGCGACGCTCTCCACCGACGGTGGCTTCGGATTTCTCGAGCAGCGGCTGGGCCTCGACGGCACGGCGCTCGCGAAGCGCAGCGCGATCTTCGCCTCGCCGTTCGATTATCCGCGGCAGGCCATGCTGGTGGTGCCCACCGACCTGCCGGCGCCCAACGAGGATGCGCGCGGGCACTTCGCGGCGGTGGTGCAGCAGCTGCGTGATCTGATGCTGGCCAGCGACGGTGGGCTGTTCGGCCTGTTCACCAGTCACCGCGATGTGCGCGAGATGGCGCAGCAGCTGCGGGAGATGGGGCTGGATGGCCGCATGCCGTTGCTGGTGCACGGCGAGGAACCGCGCGATGTGCTGTTGCAGCGCTTCCGCGATTCAGGGCGCGCCGTGCTGCTGGGCACGGCCACGTTCTGGGAGGGCGTCGATGTGCCCGGTGATGCGCTGCGCGGGCTGCTGATTGCCAAGCTGCCCTTCCGCGTCCCCACCGAGCCGATGGTGGCTGCGCAGTGCGAGGCCATCGAGGCGCGGGGCGGCAACGCCTTCGTGGAGTTCATGCTCCCCCACGCGTCGCTGCGTCTCAAGCAGGGGTTCGGGCGGTTGATCCGGACCGCCACCGACGCCGGGGTCGTGGTCCTCAGCGATCCACGGGTGGTCACCAAACGGTACGGCCGCGACCTGCTGGACGCCCTGCCACCGGCACAACGGGTCACCGGGCCATGGGGTACGGTGCGGCATGAGGTGTCACGGTTCTATGCGGGCGATCGGCTGAAGAGATAGGTTGTGCAGGCACCATTCACGCCCCACGCCCCCGGCACTCACGAGTCCTCTATGTCCACTCCGTCAAAAATCGTTTGCGTCGGCCGCAACTACGTCGCCCACGCCCGTGAAATGGGCAACGACGTGCCTGCCGAGCCGATGTTCTTCCTCAAGCCGCCGTCGTCGATCATCCGCGAGGGCGACGCGATCGTGCTGCATCCGATCTCGACGCACATCGAATTCGAAGGAGAGATCGCGGTCGTGATCGGCAAGCGGCTCACCAAGGCCACGGAAGAAGAAGCCATCGCCGGCATTGGCGGCATCGTGGCGCTGAACGACGTGACGGCGCGCGATCTGCAGCGCAGCGACAGCCAGTGGTCGCGCGCCAAGGGGATGGACACCTTCTGCCCGATCGGGCCCGAGAGTCCGGCGCCGGCCGACCTGTCGGGGATCACGCTGATCACGCGCGTGAACGGGGTGGAGTGCCAGCGGGCCACGGCCGCCGACATGGTGTTCCCCATCCCGATGCTGCTGTCGTTCATCTCGCGGTTCATGACGCTCGAGCCGGGCGACATCGTGGCCACGGGCACGCCGGCCGGCACGAAGGCGCTGCACCCGGGCGATGTGGTCGAAGTCGAGCTGCTGGGACTGAGCATCGTGTCCAATCCCGTCGTCGCCGGCACCTGAGCGGCGATCCCGGGTATCTTTTAAATCATGTCGCCGTCGTCCCCTCCCCGCAGTCCGCTGCCGCCCTCGCCGGCTCCTGAGCACGAGCCATCGGGGGCCTCGGCGCGCGTGCGCGTGCTGTCGGCGCGGGCGCGATCGGGCGGGGCGGTGCGTGAGAAGCAACGGCAGTCACGCGCGGTGCTGGCGGCCGTGGCGATCCACGTGGTGGTGGGGGCCGTGCTCGTGCAGCTGCTCACCTTCGGGCACGGGATTCCGGCCTGGCTGCGCTTCGGGGCGTCAGATCAGCTGACGGAGGAGCGACTCACCTACGTCACGCCGCGTGAGCCCGCCAAGCCAGCCCCGGTGGCGCCCGTGCGCCGCGCCGTGGCGGCGCGTCCGTCGGTCACACCGTCGGTGATGGTCCCCGCGGCACCGGCCGCGGAGCCGTCGGCGCCGGTGGCCGCCGCGCCGCGCGATACCGGGAGCGGCGTTGGTGCGGGGTCCGGGGTCGGCATCGGCACCGCCGATCCGGCGGTGCGTGGGGTGCGGCCGGGGTACTACGACGGCCGCGTCTGGCGGGATCCGGTCGTGGTCGGGAATGCCGGTGGCGGTGGTGGCGGCGATCGCGCCGACAATCTCGACAGCATCATGGGCTTCATGCTCACGCAGGCGCGCGACTCGCTCGACTCCCTCAACCGGGCGCAGGGGCGCACGGGACGCCAGCCCGGCGATTGGACCCGCACGGGCAAGAACGGCGAGAAGTGGGGCTGGGACAGCCAAGGCATCCGGCTGGGCAAGGTCATGATCCCGAACGCGCTGCTGGCGCTGTTGCCGCTCAACGCCGCCACGGCCGCCAACATGAGCGGCAACATGTCGCGCATGGATTCGGACCGCCGGCTGGCGGCATCGAGGGCCGACATCATGCGGATGTCAGAGCGCGGCATGGGTGAAGCGGACTTCCGCAAGATCGTGAATGAGCTGCGCGACCGTCGCGAGAAGGAACGTCGCGACCGCTTGAAGGCGCCGAGTGCCACTGTGGCGGCGCCGGTCAAGAGCGGCGGCGACCGCTAGGATCGCGGGGCGCCGCGCGGGTTACCGGCGAACCGCCGGCTAGCGCGGCTGCTGTGCGCGCTGCGCCGCGAGCACCTCGGCCCTCACGCACTCGGTGAGCTCTTCCTTCAGCGCGGCAAAGGCCACGGTGGTCTTCATCGAGTAGTGCCGTGGGTGCGGGAGGTCCACCGGACGGTCCAGCATAATGCGGCCTGGGCGCGCGCTCATCACCACGGTGCGGCTGGCCATGAACACGGCCTCGTCAATGTCATGGGTGACGAAGAGCACGGTCGTGCGCTCGGCCTCCCAGATCTCCAGCAGCAATTCCTGCATCAGCTCTCGCGTCTGGTGGTCCAGCGCGCCGAAGGGCTCGTCCATCAGCAGGATGCGCGGCCCGTTGGCCAGCGCGCGGGCGATCGCCGTGCGCTGCTGCATGCCACCCGAGAGCTGCTTGGGGTAGTGTTGCTCGAAGCCCGTCAAGCCAACCTTGGCGATGAAGCCGTGCGCGACTTCGCGTTGCTGCGGACCCGGAACGCCGCGTTCGCGCAGGCCGAAGCACACGTTGTCCAGCACGTTCAGCCAGGGGAACAGCGTGTAGCTCTGGAACACCATGCCGCGGTCGGCGCCCGGGCCCGTGATGCGCTGGCCGTCCAGCTGCACCTCACCGGCCGTGGGCTGGTCCAGCCCGGCCACGATCCGCAGCAGCGTGCTCTTGCCGCAGCCGCTGGGCCCGAGAATGGTGACGAAGTCGTTCTCGGCCACGTCCAGGTTGGTGGACTGCAGGGCGAGCGTACCGCCCCCGGCACCGTCGAAGCGGCGCTCCACGCCGCGGATGGTGAGGATGGGCTTCACTGAACCGGCCACACGGGTTGCCACATGGGGTGCCGCACGCGGTCGGCGACGTGGGGTGAGGTCGTCATCGTACGCTCATCGGCTCAGGGTCGCCCAGCGAAACAGCCGCCGGTTCACGGCTTTGAACAGCAGGTCGCTGGCCAAGCCAATGACGCCGATCACGATGATGCCGAAGATGATCTGGTCGGTGGCCAGCAGCGCCTGGCTGTCGGTGATCATGTGGCCGATACCGCTGGATGCGCCGATCAACTCGGCCACGATCACGTAGGTCCACGCCCATCCCAGCACCATGCGCAGCGTTTCGGCGATCTCGGGCGCTGCGCCCGGGATGAGTACGCGCCGGATCAGCCCGCGATCGCCCACGCCCAGCGTGTAGGCCGCCTCCACCAGATCGCGCCGCGTGTTGCCCACGATCACGGCAATCATCAACACCAGTTGAAAGAAGCTGCCGATAAAGATGACGGCGAGCTTCTGCGCCTCGCCAATGCCCACCCAGAGGATGAGCAGCGGAATGAAGGCGCTGGCCGGCAGGTAGCGGGCAAAGCTGACGAAGGGCTCGAAGAAGGCCTCGATGGGTTTGTAGGCCCCCATCGCCACGCCCAGGGGCAAGGCCAGCGCGGTGGCGATGAGGAAGCCGCCCGCCACGCGCCACACGGTCATGCCAATGTCTTCGGCAAAGCCCATCTGCGTCAGCAACACCCAGCCCGACTTCACCATGGTCAGCGGATCGGCCAGGAAGGTCTCGCTGACGAAGCCGCCCAGCGTGGCCACCGCCCAGGCGGCCACGAAGACCACGAAGAAGGCCACGCCCAGCACCACGCGGGTGCCGGGCGCCACAGGAGTCAGCGGCTTCACGAGGCGGGCCGCGTTACTTCAGGAAGCGCGTGTCGGCCAGCTTGGAGATGTCCGGCACGGCCTTGATGATGCCGGCCTCCAGCAGAATCTGGGCTGCCTTCTTGCTGAACGCGGCGTGTTCGCCGGCGAAGAACGTGATGTTGGCCGCGCGGTCCTGCCAGCGCAGGAACTTCTGGCTGCTCTCGAACCGCTCCGCGGTCTGCTTCACATCGGCGCCCATGATTTCGAAGCTCTTCTTCGGCTCAGCCTTGATCATGGCGACCGCGTCGAAGTAGGCGTCGGTGAGGGCCTTGGCGGCCCTGGGGTTCTCGGCCAGGAACTTGGGCGTGCAGCCGAAGGTGTCCATGATCATCGGGTAGTCCAGCGTGGTGGCGATGATCTTGCCGGCCTCGGGCTTGGCGCGCACGGCGCTGAGGTAGGGCTCGTAGGTCATCGCCGCGGCGATGCCGGCGGTGCCCGCGATCATGGCGTTGGCGGCGACCTGCGGCTCGAGGTTGACCACCTTCACGTCCTTCATGCTCAGGCCGTTCTCGCGCAGCATCCAGGCCAGGGTGAAGTAGGGCGCCGTGCCGGGTGCACTGGCGGCCACGGTCTTGCCCTTGAGGTCCTTGATGGAGTTGATGCCAGCCTTGACCACCATGCCGTCGGCGCCGAAGCTCCTGTCCAGCTGGAAGATCTGCGTGGTGGCGACGCCGTTGGCATTCCACACCACCCAGGTCTCCACCGTGGTGGCCGCGCACTGGACGTCACCGGAGGCGATGGCCAGATGGCGGTCCTTTTGCGGGACCTTCATGAGGCTGACGTCCAGTCCGCGCTTCTTGTAGAAGCCCGCCTCCTTGGCCAGGGTGAGCGGGGCAAAGCCCGTCCAGCCGGAAATGCCAATGGCGACCTTGGTTCCCTGGGCGGAGGCGGCGGTGCCGAGGGTGGCCAGCAAGACGGCGGCCGAAGCGGCGAGAGCGATCACGGACTTCTTCACAGGGGACTCGTCATCTAAGCGGTGCCTATGCGTCTTGCTTCAGGAACGCCACCGCCGCCGCGATCCGCGCCAGCGCATGCGCGCGCCCCACGTAGAGCAGCACATCGAAGATGCCCGGGCTCACCGTCTTGCCCGTGAGCGCCACGCGCAGCGGCTGAAAGATCTTCCCGCCGGAAATCCCCTTCTCCTCGGCCAGTTTCCGGAGCGCCTCTTCCATCGCCGCCGGCTCCCACGTGTCGAGCGACGCGAGCCGGTCGTGTGTGGCCTGCAGCACGTCGGCCGTGAACGCCGCGTCGCGCCACTGCTTGCCGATCGCCTCGGCGTCGTACTCCACCGAATCGCCGAAGAACGTGGTGGCCAGCGCCACGATCTCGTCGGTGAGTCGCGCCCGCACGCGCAACAGCTCCAGCACGCCGTGAAACCACTCGGGGCGTGACGCGAGATCGGCCACCGTGGCCAGCCCCGCCTGCTCGAACAGCGGTGCCACCACGTGCGCGAGTTCGGCGATCGGGATCAGCGCGAGATGCTGTCCGTTCATCCACTCCAGCTTCTTCGTGTCGAAGATGGCGGCCTTCGCGTGCAGCCCATGCACGTTGAAGCGCTCGATGAGCTCCGGCAGCTGCATCACTTCGATGTCGTCACCCGGCGACCAGCCGAGCAGGGCGAGGAAATTCAGCATCGCCTGCGGCAGGAAGCCCAGATGCTGGTAGTCGCCCACGGCCGTCGCGCCATGACGCTTCGACAGCTTCTTGCCGTCGGCGCCGTGGATCATGGGGACATGCCCGAACTGCGGTACATCGGCGCCGAGGGCGCGATACAACAGGATCTGCTTGGGCGTGTTCGAGATGTGATCGTCGCCGCGCATGACGAGCGTGATCCCCATCGCGATGTCGTCACTCACCACGGCCATGTTGTACACCGGGGTCCCGTCGGAGCGGAGGATGATGAAATCCTCGATGTCCTTGTTCGGAAAAGCGATGCGCTCGTGTACCAGATCGGGCCACTCGGTGTGACCCTCGGGCACCCTGAAGCGGATGGCGTACGGCTCGTGACGGGCCAGCTTCTCGGCCGTTTCGGCGTCGCTCAGGAGTGCGGTGTCGCGATCGAACCGGTACGATTCGCCGCGGGCCTCGGCCTCGTTGCGCAGCCGCTCGGTTTCCGCCGCCGGCGTGAAGTCGCGATACGCCGCACCGCTCTCAAGCAGGCGGTGGGCGTCGGCGTAGTGCCGCTCTACGTTGGCGCCCTGATACACGACCGCTTCGTCCCAGGTGAGGCCGAGCCACTCGAGCCCCTCGAAAATCGCGCGGGTGCTCTCGTCGGTGCTGCGGGCGCGATCGGTGTCTTCGATACGCAGCAGGAAGTCGCCGTCGAACTTCTTGGCGTACAGCCAGTTGAACAGGGCGGTACGCGCGCCGCCGACGTGGAGGAAGCCGGTCGGGGACGGAGTGAAACGCACACGGGGGCGCTTCGCGAGGGACTCAGACGACGACATAGGTGCGGCAGTCCGAAGAGTCGGGTACGCAACAGGAACACTCGGAAACACAACGCGGGCCCGCCGGCAGTGCAGCGGACCCGCGTGAACGGAGAGGGCGGGATTCGAACCCGCGATAGAGGTTGACCCCCTATGCCGGTTTAGCAAACCGGTGCCTTCAGCCTCTCGGCCACCCCTCCCAAGCTTGCCGACGGTGCCCGGAGGCAGCGGTGCAAACCCGTTGTGCAACAGACCAGCAATGTCACCCCGCGCACGCCCGGGGTCAACCGCGCACCGCGACAACATGCCGCGGCGCGGGCTTTTGATGGCCGCTACCAGTCCAGCCGGAGAATCCGGCCGGCGCCACCCACGATCCAGACGCGACGGCCGGACGCACTCACTCCGGTGGTGACCGCGTCGGTGAGCGTGCGCCAGCTGCGGGCGGCATCGGTCGTGATGAACGCACCGCCGTAGCTCGTGACCACCGCCGTTTCGCGACCGACCGCGGGCACCCACGCCACGCCCACCAGCGCGCCCGGCAGCGGAGGGCGGGTGCGCAGCTCCCAGCTCCGTCCCGCGTCGTCGGTCACGCCGATGACTGCCGTCGTGCTGTCGGTGCGCAGCCGGTTGATATCGGCCGCCACCGCTATGCCGCGCTGTGCGTCCAGAAAGGCGAGGCCGGTGAGCCCGGCCACGCTGCCGCGCGTGAACGGGGTGTTCTCCACGTCCCAGCGCCGTCCGCCGTCACGGCTGCGGAACAGGCGGGCGCCCGGTGAGCCGGTGGCGATGAACACCGACCGCGGGTCGGCGTGCACTAC
>JARIEV010000162.1 GCA_031127225.1 Gemmatimonadota bacterium
GGTGCGCGCGGCGCGGTTGTAGCGCTCTTTGGCCGTGCCCGTCTTGGCGGCCACAATCCCGCTCACTCCGATCACGAAGGTGTGATCCGACACCCACGGCACCGACCGTTCATGCGTGACGGGAGCCCAGCGGAACATCTCGAGCTGACCTGGCTCGCTGCAGAGAATCGCGGTCTGATCCTGCGCGCCACCCATCGTGCCGACGCCGCGCTCACCGGCCAGCAGACCAAAGTCCGTGCCGTTTTCCAGCGCTCCGATGTACCCCGCGAGGGCCACCCGATCGGGAATCGACGCCTGCCACGCGGGGAGCGACGCCAGATCGGAGAGCGCCGCGATCGACAGGGTGAGCCCGACCGTGAGCGCGCTCGAACTGGAGACACCCGCTGCGGGCGGCAGGTTGCTGGCCAGCGCGAGATCGGCACCGCGCACCGCACCGCCGAAGTTGTGCACGAGGCGGCGCAGCACGGTGCGCGGATACACCGCCCAGTGATGCGCCCCGCGGGATGGCGCGTCGGCATCGAGCACGATCGCCTCCCGACGCCGGGCGTCGCGCAGGGTGAGCGTCCGATCGTCACGCGCGCGTGCCACCAGCACGATGCCGCGCTCCACCGCGCACAGCAGGGAGCGCCCACCGGCGTAATCCACGTGTTTGCCCAGCACCTCGATGCGCCCGGGCAGCACCCAGGCCCGACGCCGGTCCGCCGGCACACCGGCGTCGTCCAGCGTGCGGTGCGCATCGCGCAGCAGGGCGTGAAAGGCGTCGGCCACCGACGCGGCGTATCCCACGTCGTGCAGGGCGCGCCGCACGAACGGCTCAGCGAGAGGCGGGAAGGCCGCGTCCATCACGGGTGCGGATCAACGGCGGCCAGCCGCTCGGTGACCGTCGCCACATCCGAGCGCCGCGACAGATCGAGCACCGGCGCGCAGAGCCGAATGGCGTGGACCGCCAGCCCCTCGCGCAGCGCCAGCGCCACGGCCTCGGGGAGCTCGAACTCGCCACGCACGGACTTCGGCACACGTCGGCACGCATCGACCAGAGCCGGCGTGACCGCCCACAGATTCATGCCCACCCAGCGAGCCGCGGGGCTGTCCAGATCGATGGCGTCCCCGGGCTTCTCAATAATCCCGTGCAGCAACCCGTCCGCGCCGACGTCGAGCACCGCAAAGGCGCGCACCCGCTCCGCATCGATGTTGCCGTCATGCACGAGGGCATCCCGATCGAACGCCACCGTGCCGACCGCATCCAGTGCGGCGAGGGCTCGAAACGCCTCCACCGGGTAGTAGTTGTCGGCGTTGAGCACGAGGAACGGCTCCTCGCCCGCCGTTGCCGCCACGGCGTCAGCGGCCACCACCACCGCGTTCGCCGTTCCCAGGGGCTCGGGCTGCACGGCGAAGTGCAGGTGCACACGACGGGGCGGCGCGACCTCGGTGAAGTAGTGACGCACCGCATCATGCCCGGGCCCGATCACGAGCACCACGTGGGTGAAGCCCGCGTCGGCGAGCGCCGACAAGACGTAGTCCAGAAACGGACGCCGGATGGGCATCATCCCCTTCAGCCCCGACTCCGCCGCCGCCACCTGCGAAGGATCCAGCGGCACCGCCTCGTCGTTGCGACGCATGCGGGTGCCCTGGCCACCGGCCATGATGGCGGCCGTGCGGATCATTTCGTGGCAGGTCCCTGCGGCGCGGTGGACGTCTGCCACGCACCACGGGTGAAGTCGGGGAACTTCACCGGTGCACTGCCCTTCTTGATCGACTGTTCACACAGCGCATACGGCACACTCCACGCGGCGGCGTCGTACACGTCGAAGTCAGGGGCGAGTCCCTCGCGCATGCACTGCACCAGACGGTAGGCCATGATGAAGTCCATCCCGCCGTGCCCGCCGTTCTTGCGCGCCATGTCGCCGACGGCCGTCCACAGCGGATGCTCGTACTTGCCCTTGAACTCGGCCAGCGGCGTCCACTTCTCGCCACCGGCGGCGCCGTCGATGTACAGGCGCGCCGGGTAATCGTTGAAGATGGCTTTCGAGCCCTGCAGGTTGTTCAGACGCGAATACGGCCGCGGATTCACGACGTCGTGCTGCAGGAGAATCGTGCGTCCCTTGGCCGTCTTGATGAGCGACGTGTTCATGTCACCCGCCTTATAGCGCTCGCTCCACTTGGGGCTGTCCTTCGGCTCCGTCTGTTCGCGCCACTCGGTGAGGCCAGCTTCAGGCGACGACATCGACACCACGTACTCGAACTTGTCGCCGCGGTGAATGCCGAGGTACTGCGCCACCGGCCCGAGGCCATGGGTGGGATAGAAATTCGTGTCGCGCTCCGTGTGCGGAAAACGGCGCCACAGCCCCTCGTCCTTGTTCTCGAAGAGGATTTTGCGCAAATCGTGCAGGTACGCCGCCTCCGCGTGCAGCAGCGTGCCGAACACCCCTTCCCGCACCATCCGCAGCACGGTGAGCTCACTGTTGCCGTAGCAGCAGTTCTCCATGAGCAGGCAGTGCCGCTTCATCTTCTCGGAGGTGTCCACCAGCTCCCAGCACTGATCGACCGTGAGGGCGATCGGCACTTCACTGCCGGCGTGCTTCCCGGCCTTCATGGCGGCCAGCACCACCGGCGTGTGCCACGGCCACGGCGTGGCGGTATACACAAAGTCGATGTCGTCGCGCTGCACCAGCTTTTCGAAGTCCCGCTCCCCGTCGGTGTACAGCGCGGGCGCCTTACGCCCCGCCTTCACCACCATCGCCGCGGCACGCTGGGCCTTGTCCGGTACGACGTCCGCCAGCGCGGTGATCTCCACGCCTTCGATGGCCAGCAGTTCGCCCAGCACTGAGCGGCCCCGGAGTCCCGTGCCCACGATCGCGATGCGCACCGTGGCGTGCTTCTCGAACGGCACGCCCAACATGCTGCCGTTGCCGGCCAGCCGCGGTGGCGTGAGGTCCACGCGCCAATCATCGGTACTGGCCAGCAACCGGGCCGGGGATCCGGTCACGGCCGCCGCGGCCACGGCCGCCGCCGCGCCCGTGAGGAGGTCACGGCGCGAGACGCCATGCGGAAGCCCGTTCGTTTCGTCGCTCATGCGTTCACCCGGATTTCAGAGTCGTCACCGATGCTCATGCTGCCGTGGACACCATGCACCACCACCCGATCACCCAGAAACGCATCGTGGAGCTGCGCGTGTTCGACCGTGGCCCGTTCCCCGATCACCGCGTTCGTGATCGTGGAGTGGCGGACGGTGCTCCCCGCGCCCAGCGAGACGTTGGGACCAACGGTCGCGTGCTCAAAGGTGCAGCCGTCCTCGATGTAGACGGGATCGATGAACGTGACGCCGGCACCGACGGCATCCGGCCGGCGGGCACGGCCCTTCTCGAGCATCGTGCGGTTGGTTGCGAGCAGCGTTTCCAACTGGCCGGCGTCGTACCACCCCGCCACATCGACCACCCGGATCTTCGCCCCGTGGTCGATCATGTACTGGAAGGCATCGGTGAGGTACCACTCGCCTTTGTGGGGCGCGGTGGTGAGCACGTGCCGGATCCCCTCGTACAGCAGCTGCCAATTCTTGATGTAATACAGGCCGATGTTGGCCCGCTTGGAGATCGGCGTGGTGGGCTTCTCCACGATCTTCGTCATGTGGCCATGCTCGTCGGTGACCACGACGCCGAAGCGCTGGTAGTCCTCGACTTCCTTGGTCCAGATAATGCCGTCGTCGTCGCTGTCCTTGGTGATGCTCAGATCCGCATCGAAGATCGTATCGACGAAAATGATCAGCACCGGCTGGTCGACGTACGCCTCGGCGAGCGCCACCGCGCCCGCGGTCCCATCCTGCACGGCCTGCTCAATGAAGACACTGGGGACGTCGTACGCGGCGCGCGCGTAGGCCTCCACCTTCTCCTTGAGGTGCCCCGTGATGTACACCACCTGTTCGACATTGCCGAGTTGCTGCACGTCGTCCATCACGTAGCCCATGACGGGCCGGCCGGCCACCTTGAGCATCGGCTTGGGCGTGACGTGCGTATGCGGGCGCAGGCGGGTGCCTTTGCCGGCCAGCGGGATAATGACCTTCATTGCGTGCGGTGTCCCGAATCGAGAGAGTGGGGTCGGGCGACAGTGAATCGATGGTCCCAAGATGCAGAACGGCGCCGCCCTCGGGGAGGGGCGGCGCCGCAGAAAGTGCGTCGGGACACGGGAGCCGATCAGGGGGCGCTGGTGCCTTCGCGCCCGTAGCGGTCCTTGATCCGGACCACGTCATCGAGTTCAGGGGTGCTGGCCTCGAGCACATCACAATCCGTGATGGCTTCCATGTAGTGGATCGTCCCCGGTGTGATCCGGAACGACTGCCCCGTGGTAAGCCGCTGGTCGCGCAGCTCCGTATCTCCGGGGAGCTGCACCCAGTAGTTCATCTCACCCTGCAGCAGAAAGACGGTTTCGTCCTTCCGCTCATGGTACTGTACCGACAGCGCCTGGCCGGCGGTGATATGCAGGATCTTGCCCACGTAGCGATCGGTGTGCGCCCAGATCGTTTCGTGTCCCCAGGGCTTCGGCACATGCCGGACATCCACGCGACCGCTCATGGCAAGGCTCCCGATTGGCAGATGCCCCGCGCCCGAATCAGGCGCGGGTGGTTCCCATACGGCGACGCAGCAGCGCCAACTTGCGGCGCACCGAACCATCCATCACGGTGTCGCCAATACGCACGACCACGCCGCCAAGGATGCTGGGATCTACGGCAAGATGCGGCACCACCGTCTTGCCCACGATGGCCGAGAGCCGCGCGGCAATCGCGTCGCGCTCGTCGTCCGCCGTTTCACGTGCCACGGTCACGCGCGCATGCACGATGCCCGCCGAGGCATCGAGCAGCGTGTCGTACTCGTTGGCGACCGTCGGGATGAGCATCTGCCGGCGGTTCTTGACCAACTGCTGCAAGAACCGGAGGAACAGACGCGGCACGCGATCGCCGAGCGCCTTGGTCAGCACCGCCGACTTCTGGTCGGCGGCGATGCGCGGGGATTCGAGAAAGCGATAGAGCGTGAGGTCGGTTTCCATCGCGTTCGCGACCTGCCGCAACATCGTGCCCCACCCGGTCGGATCCTCGGCCTTCCGCGCGAGGGTCAGCAACGCCTCGGCGTAGTTGCGGGCAACCGATTCACCCTGCACGCCGGCCGGCATTAGCGCGTCCCCTTAGCGCCGTCGAGCGAGGCGAGGAAGTTCTCCACGATCGTGCGGTTGCCCGCCGAATCGAGATTCTGTTCGATCACCCGCGAGGCACCGGCGATCGCGAGATCGATCGCTTCGGTCCGCAACGCGGCGATGGCGGCCGCCTTCTCGCCTTCAATGGCGCGACGGGCCTGCTCGATCATTTCTTCCTGCTGCGCCTTCGTCTGCGCGAGCAGATCGGTGCGCATCTTCTCGGCCGTCGCGCGGCTGTCAGCAATGATCTGCTGCGCCTCAGTGCGGGCGGATTCAAGATGCGCCTTCTGTTCGGCCAGCATCGATTCGGCGGCCGCGCGATCGCGCTTGGCGCCTTCGATGGCGTCTTCGAGCGCCTTTTCACGCGCCTCGACGGCGGCGAACAGCGGCTTGAACGCGAACTTCGAGAGGACGGCGAGGAGCAGGACGAAAATGACCAACGTCCATGCCATCACGCCGACATTCGGGTCGAGCAGATTGGGCGGGCCACCTTCGGCGGCTTCCGACGCAAACGCCGGCGACGCGGTGACAGCGAGCAACGTGGCGAGCGCGCCGATACGGCGAGTGGAAAGAGCGAACATGGAGGGGTCCACAAGAAGAAGAGAGTGCGGCGGGGCGCCCGGATGGACGCCCCGCGCGCGAACACGTTAGAACGTGATCTTGCCCTGGATCTGGAAGCCGATCACGACGCCGAACAGCGCGGCGCCTTCGATGAGCGCGGCCAGGATGAGCGCGGCGGTCTGGATACGACCCGCGGCTTCCGGCTGACGCGCCATGCCTTCCACCGCCGAACCACCGATGCGGCCGATGCCCATGCCGGCGCCGATCACGGCGCCACCGGCAGCGATGCCGGCGCCGATCATGGCGAGGCCCTTCGGATCCTGAACAACCGGCGCAGCGGCCTGGAGGAGACCCATGATTTCCATCGTAATACTCCGAGAAAAGTCGTTGAGAAAAGCACTCCCGACAGCGGTAGCGGCTACCGCCTTACCCGTCAGCGGGCCGGAGCCCAACGGGAATCACCGATCGCTCGATCGGCTACGGCTCTCGTGGGCGGAGGGAGGATCCGCCGTGAGAGTGAAACCGACTAGTGGTGCGCTTCGCGGATCTGGCCGATGAACACGCAGGCCAGCAGCGTGAAAATGAACGCCTGCAGGAAGCTCACGAACAATTCGAGCATGCTGATCGCGGTGGCCATGAGCACCGGCACACCGGCCAGCGCCCACGACTGGAACGCGAAGATGAGACCGATGAGCGCGAGCAGCACAATGTGGCCGGCCGTCATGTTCGCGAACAGACGGATGGTCAGCGCGAAGGGCTTCGAGATCTTACCCACCATTTCGACCGGCGACATGACGAAGAACATCACGACGCGCATGACGATGGGCAGGTCCTTGTTCCAGTAAAAGATGGTGCTGAGGTAGCCCAGACCATTGGCGCGGATGCCGGCCACTTCCACCACGATCGCGGTGATGATCGCCAGCGTGGCCGTGACGGCGATGTTGCCGGTGGCCGTGGCGCCGTACGGGATCATCCCGAACAGATTACAGACGAGGATGAAGAAGAAGAGCGTGAGGGCGAACGGCACGAACGCTTCGCCGTGATGGCCGACATTCGGCAACACGACTTCGTTGCGCAGATAGAGGGCCAGCGCTTCCATGGCACCGGCGAAGCCCTTGGTGCGCCCCTCGGTTTCATGCTGCTTGCGGGAGGTGGACGCGGCGCTGATCAGCACCACGGCCACGACGAGCGCCGCCGCGAGCATGAACACCACATGCTTGGTGGGCGAGAGATCGACTTCCATGCTGCCGATGTGCACCGGCGCAAAGCGCGGGAGCTCGATTTCCTTGGCGAGGTGGCTGTTGGGCCACGGGATTTCGAGGTGCGAGCCGTCGGTGATGTGCGGCGTGATGAAGTCGACCGGGCCCGCCGCCGGGGTAGCCGGGGCGTGTTCGGCGGATTCCTGCGCGCTCAGCGCCACGGGGGCGAGCACGAGGAGCATGGCACAGGACAGCGAGCGGAGCATCGACTGCATCCGAATGAGGTCTTAGGGAGCGTTCAGAAAGATCGGCTCGACGACCGTCGAGACGAAGTAGAAAACGACCAGCGACATCAGCGCGGGGGTTTCAGGCAGCCCCAGCGCCTTGGCGCCGAGAAAAGCCCAGAACGCGACCGTTGCAAAGCGCAACAGCACGCCGAGCCCCCAGCCAGCCATCACCTGCGATCGCGCCACCAACCGCGCCACGGCGAAGGTGAACGTCTGCACGATGACGGCGAGCCACGCACTGGCACGCACCGCATCGGCGGACGCCGGATCGGTCCAAACAAACCGCTGCATAACGAACGCAGCGACCACGACAAACGTGCCCTGCGCGGCCGTGAATCCCAGCAGCGGGCGAAACAGTCCAGCGGACGGGGCGCGATCCGTCGTCATGGCTTCGGCAACGTGTCGGTCCGGTCCGTGGGGTGCGGGCGTTTCGGCGCCATGAGGTGCCGATAGCTCACGTAGAACGCCCCACCGCCGCCGCCAAAGACGCCAGCGAGCAAACAGAGGGGCGATGTGTCCCACCGGCGATCCAGCCAATTGCCGGCGTAGACGAATAACAGGATGGCGGCGAAAAACTGCATGCCGAGCCCGGCGAGCGCCCAAGGCGACTGCTCCCCGGGCGGCGTCGAGCCGGGTGTCGGAATCCGCGGTTCTTCAGCCATTCGGCGGTCAAGCTAGACGCTTGTGAAATTTTTCGCAAGCTTCCCATCCGCCTGCAACCGAACAAAAGCCGTAGTAGAAAACAGGCCGGAAACGCGGCGTGCCAGCCGCTGGAAAGTTGAAGTGGCAGCGTGACTTACCATACAATTTGATGCTTGACAGCCTCGAG
>JARIEV010000163.1 GCA_031127225.1 Gemmatimonadota bacterium
GTCGCGGCTCGGCACCAGCGACTCCGAAAACGGACGGCACACCGACAGGTCGTGCGTGGGCGCGATGCTGGTGTCGCGCGGCGCACCGCCGGCCACCTTGCCCACGATGAAGCCGGTGCTCGCGGGCACCGCGACGGTGTACTCGGTGCCATCAGGACCGCCGGCGGCGCGGGCCAGCGACAGCATGCCGCCGTCTCGCGTCGCCGCCGTCGCGCGGTCGGCGGTGGCGGTCACCGCCACATCGGCGATCCGCCCCTCCGCTGCCGCCCCCGGCGTCTCCCGCTCCGGCGATGGCGCGCTGCAGGCGAGGAGCCCCAGCACAACGAGCGCGTGTCGCGCCGCGCGCCGTGCCACCATTTGCGGGACCGCCGCGCGCACCCGCGTGGTCAAACCACGATGAGGTCGCGCTGCACCACGCCGGGCGTCACGAGCAGCGCCGATTCACCGACGTAGGCGTTCACTTCGCTGCGCACACCGATCTCACCGGGGAAGTAGACCCCCGGCTCAATGGAGAAGCCGACGCCGGGAATGAGCAGCCGGTCGTCACGGGACTCGAGATTGTCGATCTGCGGCCCCGACCCGTGCAGCTCCCGCGCATCGATACTGTGTCCGGTCCGATGCCAGAATTGCGCGCCGAAGCCGCGCGACACGATGACCGCCCGCGCCGCATCGTCGGCTTCGCCGCCGCGCACCGGTAGGCCGGCGGCGATGCGCGTCGTGAGCAGCGCCAACGCCGCGTCGCGCGCATCGCGCACCGCCTCCCAGATCGTGGTCAGCCGCGCACTCGGCGCGCCGAGGGATGCCATCCATGTCTGGTCGGCGTACACCCCGCCATGCTTCTCCCGCGCCCACAGGTCGATGAGCAGCGAATCCCCGCGTTGAATCAGCCGCGGCGCGCTCGCCGACGGCGCGTAGTGGGGATTGGCCGCGCTCTCGCTGGCCGCGACATCCGGACCATGGTGCGTCTCGAGACCGGCGCGATCGAACGCGTCCAGAATACGCGCCTGCACCTCATGCTCGGCGGCCGGCGTCCCCGCGGCGACCATCGCGCCCGCGAACGCGATCGCATCGTGCGCGATGTGCATAATGCGCTCGGCCGCCCGCTCGTGCGACGCCAGCTGCTCCGGGGTCCACGTAGCGTACACCTGCGACACCAGCTCGCCCGAACTCACCACCGTCGCGCCGCAGGCGCGTACGAGCTCGAGCACCCCCGCCGGCACGCGGTCGAGATACGGGATCGCATCACCGGCCGAGTACTCCATGGCCACCCGCTTGCCCTGCACGAGCGTGGCCACTTCGGCCTCGAGCTCGCGCCATCCGCTGTACGTGCGCAACGGCCATTCGGACGGCCAGTGGGCCCACGGACCGGGTTCGATGGCATGCGCGATGCCGATGGGCAGCCCTTCACGGGGCACGAGCGCAAAGACCCGGCGCGAGACCAGCCCCTCGAAGCCCAGGAGCCCCGAGGCGATGGCGTTGGTACCGCGGAAGTCGTAGAGCAGCCAGCCGTCGAGGTCGGCGTCGGCGAGGAGGCGCTGCAGCCGCGGCAGCATGGACGGGGTCAGCATGGCAGTCGGGATGACAGGGACCGGACACCGCCGACCGAGCGGCGGAACGAAACAGGAATCAGCGGCGACGCCACTCGACGCGCCACTGGCAGTGGCGGTCGCCGCGCGCCCGGCACATCACGTGATCGACGGCGCCGTCGGCGTCGGCCAGCACCAGCAGCGCCTCGCGGAACGCCGCCTCATACAGCCCACAGCCGGCGGCCCGGGGCGCCGCGTCGGCCGACACCGGCGACGCCACGTCAAGCACCAGCGTGCTCCCCTGCCGGACGAGGGCGCCGTCCATGAACCGGTGGGCGAGCATCCGCAGCAGCCGCAGCGCAATCGGGCGCCCAAGCAACGACGGCAGCGAGCGCGCGGCACGGCGCTGGATCCCGCCGATGGTGGCGATGGAGGAGCGAGCCCACCTACGCCCGGCCTCCCGGAACGCCAAATCGGCGTCGGGGCGACGGCCGATCAGCCGGGCGAGTGCAAGGACCTCGTCGAAGTTGACCTTCTGACGCGCGCGCACCGCCTCGTTGTACCGGCGAATCTGATGGTACACCGTCTCACTGAGGCCGAGTCGCTTGTTCCGCAACTCGTGCACCAGCTCGGCATCGAGTTCCGCCTCGGGCGTATCGATGGCCTTGACGGCCTCGAGCAGCGCCAGCGGCAGTCGCGCGTCGAGCGGAGCGCCGGCGAGCGACAGGGGCGCATCGGCTGGGGTCGTGGCACGGGCGGACCGGCCGTCAATCATCGAGGACACGGGGAGGATGGTAACGACACGGGCGGCGCGGATACAAGCGCGACGATCATTGGCGACCGCCTTGCGCCACCGCGGTCCCACAGACACCGTTTCACGCAGATGCAACAGAATCTCTCCCGCCACGCCGACACGGCGTTGTCCTCCGACTGCCTGCGCACCCGGACGCATTTGCATGCGTTCGTGGACGGTGAGCTGACGGACCATGACGACGCGGGCCGCGCGCTCGCCGATCTGGTGGCGGCGCATCTGGGCACGTGCGAGCGGTGCGCGCGACTCGAGCGGCAGTTGCACGCCATGCGGGCCGCCTTGCGCGCGACCGGACGACGCGAGCGGGGCGTGGTGCGCGCCACGCCCTCGCTCCGCGCGCGTGCCGCCGCGATTCTCTCCTCGCACTAGCCGCGCGTCACGCCGTGCCGGCGTGGTCGACTCCGCACGGTCCGGCCCTCCCACTAGCGCTGCTCATCGCGCTGGCGATCGCGCTCCCGGCGTGGCGCACGGGGAGCCTGAGCACGAGCGGCGCCGTCGCCGCCACCCTCGTGGGCGCCACGACCCTCGTGGCCGGGTGGCCGTGGGGCATCTTCCTGATCGTGTGGTTCGCCATCACCACGTTGGCCTCGCGGTGTGGTCGTCGCACCAAGCAGGCGCGCACCTCGGGTGTCGTGGACAAAGGGGCACGACGCGACGCGGTGCAGGTGCTGGCGAATGGTGGGGTCTACGGTGTGGGGGCAGCCGTCGCGCTGCTGAGCGACGACCGCACGCTGCCGGCGGCGTGGTGGGCCAGCGCGGCGCTCGCCGCGGCCGGCGCCGATACGCTGGCCACGGAGATCGGCACGTGGATCGGCGGCACGCCGCGCTCGGTGCGCACGTGGCAGCCGGTGCCGGCCGGCCGATCGGGCGCCGTGAGCGTGGTGGGCACGGCGGCGATGGTGGGCGGCGCCCTGCTCTTCGCCGCGCTCGCGGTGGGGGTCGGCCTCGTGCCCGCACCACAGGCGTGGATCGTGGCCGTCTCCGCGCTCACGGGCGCGCTGGTGGATACCCTGGTCGGCGCGTTCGTGCAGCAGCTCCGCTGGTGCCCGCGCTGTGCCGCGGTGACCGAACAGCGCACACATACCTGCGGAACCCACACGGTCGCACACGCGGGGTGGCACTGGCTGACCAACGATCAGGTCAATCTCGTGTGCACCGTGGCGGCAGCGCTCACGGCGATCTTGCTCGCGGCGCTCGGTTCGCCCACCGCGGCTTTACCTTCCTGACACGCTCCGCCGGCTCGGCTCCTTCCGCTTCCGTGTCCTCCCATGTCTGACCGCACGCGCGCGTGGCAGGTGATCGTGGTGGGTGGCGGCCCGGCCGGCAGCGCCGCGGCATGGCATCTGGCCACCGCCGGATTGGACGTGTGTCTGGTGGACCGGGCGCGGTTCCCACGCGCCAAACCCTGCGCCGAGTACGTCAGCCCCGAAGCGAGCCGCATCCTGCACGCCATGGGGGCGCTCGCACCGCTGGAGGCCGGCGACGCGGCCTCGTTGACCGGCATGGTGGTGCATGCCCCGTCGGGCGATCGCATCCACGGCGAGTTCGTGGCACAGCACGGCTTTCGCGGCTTCCGCGATCGCGGGCTGGGTGTCCGTCGTGAAATTCTGGACACGCTCCTGCTCGGCCGTGCCCGCGAGGCGGGTGTTTGCGTGCTGGAGCACGCCAAGGTCGAACAGGTGGTGCAGGACGTCGATGGCCGCGTGACCGGCGTGACGGTGCGCACCCCGGAGGGAGCGCAGGAGCTGCGCGCCCCGCTCGTGATCGGCGCCGACGGCCTGCGATCGGTCGTGTCACGGCGCTTGGGGCTGGCGCACGTCGCCCGGTGGCCGCGGCGCGTGGCACTCGTGTCGCATTACCGGGGCGTCGAGGGGATCGGCACGTTGGGCGAGATGCATGTGACGCCCCATGGCTACGTCGGTCTGGCCGCCGTGTCCGGGGGGCTCACCAACGTGGCGCTGGTGGTGCCACAGCGAGACGCCGCCACCATGGCGGGTGATCCGACCGCCTTCCTCGAGCGCTGGATCGCGGCGCAGCCGTCGCTGGCCCCGCGCTTCGCACACGCACAGCGCGAGACGCCCGTGCGGGCCACGGGGCCGTTCGCCTCGCACGCCACCCGCCCCTGGGCACCGGGGGCGATGCTCACCGGCGACGCCGCCGACTTCTTCGATCCCTTCACCGGGGAAGGGATCTACGCGGCGCTGCGCGGCGGTGAACTGCTCGCCCCGTTTGCCGTGGACGCGGTGCTAGCCACGCAACGGGGGGACCTGCGGGGCATGCGCCGGTCCCTCGAGGCGTACGGGCAGGCGCGGCGGCGCACCTTCGCCGGCAAATGGCGGGTGGAAAAACTCATTGGAGCCGCCGTGGCTTTTCCGTCGTTGATGAATCATGCGGCGCGTGTGCTCACGCGGGACCGCGATCTTGCCGACCTGCTGGTCGGGGTGACCGGCGATTTCGTGCCGCCTTCAGCCGTTCTCCGCCCGCGCACCTTGCTCCGATTCCTGACCCGATGATTGATCGTGATCTGTTCCGCGCCGTACTCGGGCGCTTCGCCTCCGGCATCACCGTGATCACCGCGCGCGATGCGCGAGGGACACCACACGGCATGACCGTGAGCGCGTTTTCCTCGCTCAGCCTCGATCCGCCGCTGGTGCTCGTGTGCGTAGGCAACGACGCGACGATGGCCCCCGTGATGGCCGCCGCTGAAAGCTTCGCGGTGAACGTGCTCTCGGATGTGCAGGAAGCGCTGTCGCGGCGCTTTGCCGGCAAGGTGGACGATCGTTTCGCCGGCGTAGGATACCACGAGGGTGAGCTGGGCGATCCGGTGCTGGACGATGTGCTGGCCTCGCTGCAGTGCCGGGTGGTGGCCCGTCACCCAGCCGGCGACCACGTGATTGTGGTGGGTCGGGTGGAGCACGGGGCCGTGCGCGACGCGAAGCCGTTGCTGTACTATCGCGGCGGATACGCGCAGTTGGACCGATAAGCGCGCGCGTCGCGGCCATGTTCACGCCGGCGCGCCAACGCGGCTCCGAGATCCTCGACGACCCAGCGCAGGATCCCGCGCTGGCGTTGCGCTCGCTGCGCGACGTCGCGCTGGCCAACCGGTTCTTCGGTGGACGTCGCGCCGTGCTGGCCGAAGTGCAGCGGGTGCTGCGCCGCGGATCTGCGGCCCCGGGCTCGCCGCGCGCCGTGACGTTGCTCGATATCGGCACCGGCCTCGGCGACATCCCGCGCGCGGCGCAGCGACTGGCCGCCCAGAGTCACCACACCATGACGACCATCGGCATCGAGCTCGTGCCGGCGCTGGCGCGTGCGGCCGGCGCGTCCTGCACGCACACGCTCGCCGCCGATGCGATGGGGCTCCCCTTCCCCGACGGCAGTATCGACATCGTGACCTGCTCACAGGTGTTGCACCATTTCGACGGCCCAGAGGCCGATCGTCTGCTGCAGGAATGCACACGCGTGGCGCGCACGGCCGTGATCGTCGGCGACCTGCGTCGCAGCTGGCTTGCCGTGGCCGGGCTCTGGGCGGCATCGTTCCTACTGGCGTTCCATCCCGTGAGCCGCCACGACGGGATCGTCTCGATTTTGCGTGGCTTCACGCGCGACGAATTGCGGGCGCTCGTGGAACGTGCCACGGGGTGCCCGGTGCGGGCGCGGCGGGCCCCGGGGTTCCGGGTAGTCGCCGTGTGGTCACCCCGCCCGCGTACCGACGTGCCCACGTAATGTTGTCGTCTCCTTCCTCAGCCACGGCCATGCACGCGAACTACGACCTGGGTCCGCCGCCGGCGGATCAACTGGTGACACAGATCGACGAGCAGCTCGTGCGCGCGCCGGTGGCGCGCATCTTCGACATCGCCCGCGAAGTCGAGCACTGGCCGGCGTACCTGCCGCACTACCGGTACGTGCGCTTCCGCCATCGCACGCCCGACAGCGGCGGCCTGGTGGAGATGGCGGCCAACCGCCCCTTCGGCCTGTTCAACTGGCCCACGTGGTGGCTGTCGGAGATGGCGGTCAATCACGACGTGCCGTGGGTGCGTTTCCGGCACATCGGCGGCGTGACCACGCGCATGGACGTGGAGTGGAGCTTCACACCGGTCGACGGCGGGACGCTCACGCGCATCGTGCATGTGTGGAACGGCCCGCGCTGGCCGCTGATCGGACGATTCGCCGCCCGCCAAGTGATCGCGCCGGTCTTCGTGCACGGCATCGCCTCGCGCACGCTCGCGGGACTGGCCGCGGTGGCGGAACGGACTCCTACATGACCAACCTGCCGAACACGCGCATGCCTCCGCACACGACCCCCGAATCGTCGCCGCCACGTCGTCGGGTGGCCATCACCGGCATCGGCTGCGTGACCCCTATCGGCACCGGCGTCGAAGCGCTCTGGCAGGGGCTGCGCGCCGAACGCTCGGCGGTGGTACCGGCCACGCGCTTCGATGCGTCGATCTACCGCTCGCAGTGCGCCGCGCAGATCGACGACTTCGACGCCACCAACTGGATCGACGCCAAGCGCGTCAAGCGATTCGATCGGTTCAGTGAGTTCGCGGTGGTGAGTGCGATGCTCGCCCTCGAAGACGGCAAGCTCGATCTGGCCAACGAGGACCGCGATCGCGTCGGCGCGATGATGGGCACGGCGCTGGGCGGCGTGGGATACGCCGAGGAACAGGCCGCGCGCTTTTTGCACGGCGGACTGCGGGCGGTCGATGCCACGCTGGCGCTGGCCGTGTTCGGCGGCTCGGCCAGCTGCAACATGGCGATCGAGTTCGGTGTGTCCGGCCCCAACTCCACGAACGCCATGAGCTGCGCGTCGGGCGCCATGGCGATCGGTGAAGCGTTCCGGCAGATCCGCGATGGCTACGCCGACGTGATGCTGGCCGGCGGCTCGGAAGCGCCACTGGCCACGCTGTGCTTTGGCGCGTTCGCGCTCATCCGCGCCATGTCCACGCGCAACGATGATCCGGCCCGCGCGTCGCGTCCGTTCGATGCCCATCGCGACGGCTTCGTGATGGGCGAAGGCGGTGCGGTGCTGCTGCTGGAAGAGTGGTCGCACGCCGAGGCGCGCGGTGCGCGCATTTACGCGGAGCTCGGCGGCTACGGCACCACCAACGACGCGCATCACATGACCGCCCCGCGCCCCGACGGCGCCCAGGCCGCCCGCTGCATGCGCAACGCCCTGCGTGATGCATCGGTGAGCGTGGAGCAGGTCGACTACATCAACGCCCACGGTAGCAGCACGCCGCTCAATGATCCCACGGAAACGATGGCGATCAAGCAGGTCTTCGGCGACCACGCGTACCGCATTCCGGTGTCGAGCACGAAGGGCTACTACGGCCACGCGCTCGGGGCATCCGGCGCCTTCGAAGCGGCGATCAGCGCGCTCACGATTGCGCGTGGCTGGATTCCTCCTACGCTCAATCTCGACACGCCCGCCGAGGGGTGCGATCTGGATTTTGTGCCGCACCACGGCCGGGAGCTGAGTCCGAAGGTGGTGCTGTCGAACAGTTTTGGGTTTGGCGGGATTAATGCGGCGCTGGTGATGAAGCGGGCCGCTGCCGTCTGAACTGCCAACCGCCTAGTAGCGGTGTTAAAGGTCAAGGGGTGGAGGGGGTCGGCACTTCCCAGTGCCGGCCCGTTTTCATCATGGTGTTCAGGATCACGAGCAAGCGACGCATGCAGGCCATCAGGGCGAGCTTGGGGGCTTTGCCGGCG
>JARIEV010000164.1 GCA_031127225.1 Gemmatimonadota bacterium
CTGCTCGCGCAGCCGCCGCGACTGTCCCTGATACCACGCCAGCGGCAACCGGTCGGTGCCTATCGGCGCCGGCGTGGGGTGCCGCGGATTCTCGACGAGCAGCCGCTCGGATCCCTCGCGGCCACTGGTGAAGGTGTGGGCGCTGAGCGCCTCGGCAGCAGAGGCGGAGGCGGCGAGCCCCAGCCCGATCCGGCGAACGAAGTCGCGGCGAGAAGCAGTCATGCCGGAATGGAGTGCCCGCGACGCGCGCCGTCAATGCGTGCGGCGCCGGGGCCGGTCGCGCTCGCCGTGCCCGCGCTCGCGGCGCATACTTCCGGTGGTGCCGCGGGATCGCCTGTTCCGCGGACGTTCCCGCTTGCCCCATCCGATCATGAGCCAGACCGTTCGCGCCGCCGTGATGACGGCGCCGCATCAGCCCCTTGAGCTGCGCGAGTTGCCGTGGCCCACGCTCACGCCGGGGAGCGCGATGCTGCGCACGTTGTACTCCGAGGTGTGCGGCACGGACGTGCACCTGCATCACGGCCGGATGACGGGGGTGCCGTTCCCGATCGTGCCGGGGCACGTGTCGGTGGGGCATCTGGCCGAGATCCGCGGCACGGTCATGGATATTGAGGGGGTGCCGTTCCGCGAAGGGGATCTGGTGACATTCCTCGACGTGCACGAGACGTGCGGCGCGTGCTATGAGTGTCTGGTGACCAAGCAGACCACGCGCTGTCCGCACCGGAAAGTGTATGGCATCACATACGGCATTGCCGACGGGCCACTGGGCGGGTGGGCGGACCACATCTGGATGAAGCCGGGGGTGAAGCTGCTGCGGCTGCCGGCGGCGGTGGATCCGGCGCAGTTCATTGCGGGCGGCTGCGGGCTCGTGACGGCGATGCATGCCGTGGAGCGCGGCGGGGTGCGGTTGGGCTCGACGGTGGCCGTGTTGGGGGCGGGACCGGTGGGGCAGGCGGCGATTGCACTCAGCGCGCTGGCCGGTGCACAGTCGGTGATTGCGGTGGGGGCCCCCGCGGCGCGACTGGAGTTCGCGCGGCGCATGGGCGCCACGGCGGCGGTCTCGCTCGATCTGCCGCACGAGGAGCGCGTGGCGGCGGTGCGGGCCGCCAACGGCGGGCGGGGCGTGGACGTGGTGATCGAAGTGGCCGGCGATCCGCAGGCGGTGGGGCAGGCGCTCGACCTCGTGCGCGACGGCGGCGTGGTGGTGGTGGCGGGGCAGTACACCGACGGCGGGCCCATCGCGATCAATCCGCACTGGCAGATCAACCGCAAGCACGTGGAGATCCGCGGCTGCTGGGGGTGCGACTACTCGCACTTCCACCGGTCGGTGCAGCTGCTGGCGCATCAGGGCGGGCAGCTGCCGTGGCTGGACGCGGTGTCGCGCCGGTTTGCGCTGGCGGAGGCCAACGAGGCGCTCGCGGCGGTGGCCAACCGCGAGGTGGTGAAGGCGCTGATCGTGCCGGGCTAGCGTGCGTCACGCGCTCGACAACGGGCGGTGACGGGTGCGTGTTCGGCGTGTCTCCGGCCGAAATGCGTTTAGGCTGCAAGGCCCGCAGGCTAACGGCGGCGGAGAGCATCACGCCTCGCGGGCGAAGTGGCGGTGCGGTGCTGAGTTGCGGCGGTGCGCGCCGATCCGCACGGACTTGTTGTGCTGCTACGACGTGCCTGCATAGCGTCCGCCATACAGGGATTCCACGCAGACAATGGGCGTTCGGCGGCAGCTACCGGCGGGCTCATCTGATCGTCTGGCGGTCCCCGTGGGGTGACGGTAAGCTTCCTTTATGGAATATCGGGAACGCATCACCATCGAGCCTGGGAAGCGCGGCGGCAAGCCATGCTTGCGCGGGCTGCGCATCACGGTGTACGACGTCCTTGACTACTTGGCTGGCGGCATGTCTGAGGATGAAATCCTCGCCGACTTCCCTGACCTCGAGCGGGAGGACATTCGCGCCGCGCTGGCGTTCGCAGCCGATCGAGAACGTCGGCTGGCGGGCGACGTGGCGGCGTGACTGCGGGAGGTGGGTCGGCTTTGCCGCCGCCGCGGCTGCTCTTTGACGAGAATCTCGCGCCATCGCTCCCGCACCGACTGGCCGATCTGTACCCCCAGTCGGTGCACGTTCGCGACGTCGGCTTAGCGACGGCTGATGACGAGCAGATTTGGCTGCATGCGCGTGACCGTGGCTATCTGATCGTCACTAAAGATGACGATTTCCGGCAACGCAGCTTCCTCAGAGGCGCGCCGCCGAAGGTGGTTTGGGCCAAGCTGGGCAATTGCTCGACGGCTGATATCGAACAAGCACTGCGCAGTCGGTATGCGATGATTGTGGCATTCGCGACGGATGAGATGGGGGCGCTTCTCGTGGTCGCGCGCCTGTGAGTTCCGTGCGCGTGTCGCCGAACGTGCGCTGAAGCTGACGAGCTGACTTTGGAAGCTCGCTTCGCTCACATTTTGTTTCATTCGCTCGCAGCTTAGCTGAGGCGTTAGGCAGCTACACAGAAAGCAGAGATCTGGCGTTCCACATGCTGTCGATGCAACAGTTCATCGATCCGCAGACGGGGCTTCTCTACGTGAACTCGAACGAGATAGCCTGGCTGTTCAAGCTTGTGCCACGCAGCGACGCCTCGCTCCACAGCGCCAGCTGTCACGGAGTAGCCCGCACGGGATCAGCCATGAGTCCCTCACTACTCGGCATCGCGTCGCGTCGATCGCGCGATCAGATCCTGCAGATCGTGCGGGAAGGCAGTGGTCGCATGTCCGGCTTGGGGCGGTTATCGACGGCGGCGCCATCAACGACATCGTGAACTGTTTCGTCACCGGCAAGGACGCGACGAAGGCGAAGGTGGCCGCGGCGCCCAATCCGTATGCCCGACCCTACCGCACCGCGTTCTTCGACATCTTCCTCGATCACGAAGGCGATCCGGGCGTGACGTCGCCCTAGGGTACGCGCCACGCGATCGACCTCAACAAGGGGACCATCGCGTGGTCCATACCGTTCGGGGAGTACCCGAAGCTTGCCGTGAAGGGCGTGAAGAACACGGGCACCGACAGGTACGGCGGCGCCTTCGTGACTGAGAACTGTCTGCTCATCATCGCGGCCACAATGACCGCTGACGCCGTGCAGTCCGCCACCGTCGACGCGGCACGCAACGCCGACGGCGACGTGGTGGGATTGAGCGTGCTCGGCATTGGCGCCGGAACGGGCAAGCGCACGATCGATCAACATCGCGCCGTTGATGTGGAGCTGAACGCCGCCTTTGCGCGCGGACTCGAGGCGTCGGGACGCGTGGAACACCTGGCGTTCATGTCGGCCGTCGGCGCCAACCCAACCGCGTCCACGACCGCATCGGGCGCAGTCGGCGGTGCGCGATACAATCGCGTGAAGGGCGAAGCGGAAGAGGCCGTGAAGACGCACGGTCCCGCCGTGGTGAGCATCTTCCGACCGTCCATGATCATCGGCTCGCAGCACACGCCGGCGCTGCTGGAGAAGCTGCTGCCGCTGTTCTCGTTCGTGACGCCCGCGAAGTTCAAGTGGATTACCGTAGCCCAGATCGCGCGCGCGATGATCGCCACGTCGCTGCATCCGCCGACCACTTCGGGCATTTATCACTACCCGGAGATGATGTCGCAGGGTCACTGAACGGTGTTGGTTGCCGCGCTTCGCTCGCTCGCCGACGGCGGTGGCCTGCGCTCCGGCCCCTCCGGCCGTGTACGCCGAGCGTCCCCGCGTGGTCGCGGGGCGGTGAGAGCCGTCGTCACGGGGGGGCGGGAGGGCGTGGGGCGCGTGACATGCCGCCTCATCTCTGCGCGGAAGTCGCGCCGCACCGAGCGCACGGCGTATCGCTGACGGAGAGCCCACTGAAGGCACGCCACGAGTTTCTGCGGCCCCGTGCGCGACAGGCGGTCGCCGTGCTGGCGCCCGTCGCCCATGCGGCCGCAAGTTGAGTGACGTGCGGTCGCAGATCGATCAGCGTGCGCCGATTGTCCGCGGGGGGTATCCATACCAACACTGGAAGAGGAGATCGCTGATGACCGTCTCGGAGGTCCTGGCGCTGCTCGACGCGACACGCGACGAGCGGGGGATGAGCAACTGGGAGAAACTGGGCGCGAACACCGCGGGGATGCGGAGTTACGGCATTGGGCTCACACGGCTGCGCACGCTGGCCAAGCAGATTGGGCGTCATCGAGAACTCGCCCACGCGCTCTGGAAGACCAACGTCTACGAAGCCCGCGTAATCGCACTGCTCGTCGACGACCCCGCCCGTATCACCCGTGATCAGGCCGAGCGACAGGTCGAGGAGGTGGCGGGCGGAATGCTGGCGCACGTGTTTGCGTCCTGCGACGCGACGCTCGCGAAGACGTCATTCGTGGTCGAACTCGCCGACCAGTGGGTCAGAAGCGACGACCCCGTACGTCGGGAGTGCGGGTACGGGCTGCTCTATGAGGTGTCGAAGTTCTCGGGCAAGAAGGCGCCGAGCGAGGAATTCTTCCTCGCCCATGTCGATCGGATCGCGGACACGATCGGGACGGCATCGGAAAAGCTCCGGCTCGCGATGGGGGCGGCGCTGATGGGGATCGGCAAGCGGAGCGCGGTGTTGAACGAGGCGGCGCTGCAGGTTGCGTGGGACGTGGGCCCGATCGCGTTCACCTCCGCCAGCGGCGAGTGCGCGCCGTTCGACGTCGTCAAGCATCTGACCACCGATCGGCTGCGGAAGAAGTTGGGGGTGTAGGCGTGGCTCGACGGGCATCACCGACGGGCCGCGGCTCTGCGCGCACGCGTCGGGGGGTGCTTCTTGTGAACCGTCGCCGCATCATGGCCTGCTGCGCAGGGCGCTGCGCGAGCGCATGACTCCCGGGCGGACACGCGCCATTCCGCCACCCACCGCGGCGCCGTACAATATGGCCATGCCATGCCGACCCCTCGTCTCCGCCGTCGCCTTCGCGTTGCTCGCGGCCTCGTCGCTCCCGGCCTTGCCGCTCGGCGCCCAGCCCACGCCATTCACGTGGCCAACGTCGACCCCGTCCAAGGTCGGTCTCAATCCGGCCGTGCTCGACAGCCTCGACGCCGAGATCAGGGCGGGGAAGTACGGCCACATCGACCGCATGGTGGTCATTCGTCGCGGTCGGATCGTGACCGACAAGACGTATCCGCGCGACTACGACATGATCTACGGCGACTCGTCGCGCGCCAGCTCGTCGCTGAACAACTCGCACGACCCGACCGGGCCCTTCAACTACTTCAACCCGTGGTGGCACCCCACATATCGGCGGGGCACCCTGCACACCCTGCAGTCCGTGTCCAAGACGGTGGCATCGGCGGTGATCGGGGTCGCGGTCACTCGTGGTGAATTCCCTGCGCTCGACACGCCGATTCTCACGTTCTGGGACACCACCGCCGTCGCGAACCTCGACGATCGCAAGCGGCGCATCACCATTCGCCACTTGCTCACGATGACGGGCGGATTCGACTGGAATGAAAGCATTCCGTACAGCGATCCGCGCAACACGGCCGGCGCGCTCGAGGCCAGCCCGGACTGGGTCAAGTTCACCATCGACCGGCCGATGATGCGCGAGCCGGGCACGCAATTCAACTACAGCAGCGGCGAAAGCGCGTTGCTTGCGCACATCTTCTTCCGCGCCACCGGCGTTGACATCGAGGAGTACGCGGCGCGCCATCTCTTCACGCCCCTCGGCATCACCAACTGGCACTGGAAGCGCACCACGTCGGGTGCCATCGACACCGAGGGTGGCCTGTATCTCGAAGCGACCGACCTGGCGCGGGTCTGGCAGCTGTGGCTGCAGGGCGGCCGCTGGAACGGAAAGACCATCGTGTCGGAACGCTGGGTGCGCGAATCCGTGACCCCGCAGATCGCCACCAGCGCTCGCGCGGGCGCGCCGAAGTACGGGTACAAGTGGTGGCTATACGCCAATCCGGTACAGCCGGACGCGTTCATCTGGGCCGGCTCCGGATTCGGCGGGCAGTTCCCGATGGCGTTTCCCGATCAGGAGATGGTGGTGGTGTTCAATGCGTGGAACATCAGCGGCGGCCCCACGCTTCCGCTGCGTGCCGTGCAAGAACGGCTGATTCGCGCGGCGAAGTAGGCCATGCCGATCATCGTGGCCGGCCAGATCGAGGTGCAGCCCGGGCAGCGGCAACGTTTTCTGGACGGCTCGCAGATGGCGATGCAGCTCGCCCGGAAAACCACCGGGTGCGAGGATTTCGTCGTCGCCGCCGATCCGCTCGACGCGCATCGCGTCAACGTGTTCGAGGTGTGGCGCTCGCGCCAGGCGCTACACGACTTTCGGGACGCGGGGCCAGACGACGGCCTGACGTCGCTGATCGTGCGCGCGCGGGTGCGCGAGTACGAGGTGTAGCCTACGCACGGACCGCGGCGGTGCGGCGAAGACGTTACGTTACGGCTGCGATCTCTCCCTTCCCTCAATCATTCGGCTGACCGATGGCAACCTACGAGTGCGAGAAGTGCGGTATGGCGGTGAACGCCAGCTGCGCCAAATGCGGTGATGCGCTGGTACACGATTCCCTCACCACCGCGGACGGTCGCGTGGTGGCCATTTCGAAGTGCCCGAACGGGCATGGCAAGATCAAGTCACCGCTGTGCTGCGGACACGATATGACCTGCTCCACGGGGTGACCTGACGGAGGGCGACGCCCCGCCCGTTGACGTTGGGCCCCTGTCGTGCGGGGCTTCGCGTCATGTCCCCGGCGTGGCACGGCACGGCGCACGCGCGCCGTGTCAGGCCCGCTGGCGACGGCGGGACTTGCGCCACCCGCCGAAGGCGAGTCCGGTCATCACCAACACCCAGGTCGATGGCTCGGGCACCGGGGTGTAGGACAGCGCCAAGCTGTTCCCCTGCTGCACCACCGCGAACGAGCCGTATACGGCGTTCGCAAAGTATCCGGAGTTGATCACAAACTGATCGGCCGCGAAACCGGAAATCCCGCCCGTCGCCGTGAGAAAGGTCCAGTCGTAGGCCCGCTGTCCATCAAAGTCGGGCATCGGGCCGAGTTCTTCCGGCCTTACGTAAGGGACTGCGGGCGCAATCGTAAACAGGTTGAGCGTGTAGGTACCGCTGCCGGTAGCCGAGAGATCGACGGAATTCGCGTAATTGAACACCGACCACCCATTGCCGGCGCCACTGGTGCCACTCCGCATCAGGAAGGGAGAGAACCCTTGCGAACCGGGCAGGAATCCGGAAAACGACAGCCCGTTGAAGGAATCGATCACCGCCATGTCGATGGTGGATTCCCTCTGAATGTTGTAGTCCGCCAGCGTTCTGCCGTCATCCAGCAACTTCCCCGCGAAGAACAGGTACTGGTTCTGCGCGAGATAGCCAAGTTTGTCTCGATTCTTGGCTTTGATGTTCTCCATCGAGTCGGATCCGTCCACGTCCAAGGTGGAGGTACGGACTCCCAGAGGCGTCAGGTTCCTGGTGAAGATCTGCATTTGTGCGCTCGCATCCTCAGGGCACAACGCCAGCGCCACAAACGGCAGCAGGAGCGTGAGCCGGCGCGAGCACCGTGCGACGGACGCGACAACGTCACGGACACCCGCGGCCACGCCGCTCGTGAGCGCCTTAGACGGCGACGGGACGGAGTGCGTGCGCGGTGTGAGGAACGGCATATCGTGAGCGTCTCGGTTGAGGCATCGCCATCGACCGGGGGCGGGAGATGGGCCGCGGTACGCGGAAACCGCACAGCCGTGCAGTTTCCGCGCCAACCTCAGCCGCACGCTGCCAAGGCAGCGCTGCATGCGTAAGTCACTGACCCACAACAGTATGCGCATTGTGTGACGTCGCGCGCCCGATAAGGCCGGTGTGACACGCGAGGAACAGGTGCTGCGTCAACGCCACGGTTTGACGCGCCGGACCGGGGCGCCGGGTCGCGCGCCCGCCGCGGTGAAGCGCTGCCTCGGCGGTCAGTTCCCGCCCGGGGGCGCGCCGGCCTTCTTCAGGCGGTATTCCTTGTGCCCTTCGCGCTGTTG
>JARIEV010000165.1 GCA_031127225.1 Gemmatimonadota bacterium
GGTGAAGGCGGATACAACGAGGATGCATTCTTCGATCGGTGGGCCGATCGCCGCACGGACATCGACGCCAACGCGACGATTCAGCTCACCAGCAAAAGCCGTTTCTTCCTCGAGGCGAACAATTTGAACAACCGCCCGCTGCGCTACTTCCAGGGCACGCGCGGCCGCCTCGCACAGGACGAGTTCTACGGACGCCGCATTCAGTCAGGATTCAAGTTCGACTTCTAAGCACCGCACGCAGCAGTCGGACACAACAACAACGGGCCCCGAGCCGGCAGAGCATCGCCGATCGGGGCCCGTCTTTTTTTACGACCCAACAGCGCCACGAACCACAGTCACCCGCCGCGCGATCGTTGTAACTGACTTACGGGGTGGCAGTACAGCCGGCCACCACCGTGCACTTCGGATCCAGCGCCGGCAGGTTGAGCCGCTTCAACTCGGCATTCACCGCCGCCAGATCGACCTTCCACACGGTCTCGAGCTTCGCCGTGTACCCGCCCAGTTCCTTGGTCAGGATGCTCAGGATCTCCGGCATATAGGTGCCCGGCGGGCCATCACCACGCTCCGACATCGACAGCAGGTTGGCCAGACGGTTGTTCACGCGGATCGGGAAGTTGAGCGGGTCCTGTCCGCTCTGGTTCTTCACCTGATACACGTTCTCTTCCACCGCCGAGGCGTTGGTCTTGAGCGTCCCGCCCTTCTCCGCCAGCGCCGCATCCTGACTGCGCTTGAGGCGATCAGCCAACTGCTCCTTCACGCGGCGGATCTCGATCACCGCCTTTTGCGCTTCGTTGGTCTTGTCGCGCACCTGCTTGCCGAATGCGTACTGCGCACGCAGGTCGGCCTCCGTGACCTCCGGCAACAGCGGGCTGCGCTTGATCGTCATCGGCGCCGTGAGCGTCTTGCCGTCGGCGGTCAACCGCACGGTGTAACGACCGGGCGGCAGGGCCGGCCCGGCCGTGCCAGCCCCCCACAGAATCATCCCCGGGAAGCTCTCGATCCCCGTGGCGCGCATGTCGAACGTGAAGCGCGACAAGCCGGCCGCCAGCGGGAACGACGACGACGTGCCGCGACGGCGACCGGCCGCAGGGCCGGCAGCCGCCGTGGCGGTATCACCGGTGAGTTCACGCAGCACCGCGCCCGCCGAGTCGAGAATCGACAGCGTGGCGCGCTTCGGCGCCGACTTGAACGTCCAGCTCATCGGCACGCCGCCGCTGGAGCGGATGCCGACCGGCGGCGCGAACAGGTGCGCATCGGCCGCCAGTACCGCCGGCGTCGCCTGACGCAGCGGGGCCACGTTGTCGAGCACCCAGAAACCGCGGCCGTGCGACGAGATCACGAGATCGTTCGCTTCCACGATCAGGTCGGAGATCGGCGTGTCCGGCATGTTCAGCTTGAGGCTCTGCCAGTTCGCGCCGTCGTCGTACGTGATGTACACGCCGTGCTGCGTGGCAGCATACAGCAGCCCCTTGCGGGCCGGGTCCTCACGCACCGCGTGCACGTAGTCTTCCGCGCCGAGCCCGTTCACGATCTTCGTCCACGTCTTACCGAAGTCGGTCGTACGGAAGATGTACGGCGCGCGATCGTTCAGCAGCGGACGACGCACCGACATGTACATCGTGCCCGCATCGAACGCCGACGCGTCGATCTGCGACACGCGTCCGAAGTCCGGCATGTCCTTCGGCGTCACGTTCGTCCACGTCAGGCCACCGTTACGCGTCACGTGCACCAGGCCGTCGTCAGAACCGGTCCAGATCACGTTCACATCCTTCTTGCTCGGCCCCACCGAGAAGATCACGCCGTAGACCTCGGGGCCGTTCATATCGCCCGTGATCGGGCCACCCGACTTCTCCTGCGTCTCCGGCGCATGACGCGTGAGGTCGCCGCTCAGCACCTTCCACGTGCGACCGCCGTCCAGCGAGCGCCACAGGCGCTGGGACGACACGAACAACATTTTCGGGTTGAGCGGCGAGAACAGGATCGGGAACGTCCACTGCCACCGCTCCTTGATGTCCTTCGACGGCTCGCCCGAGTAGAACCACGGATACGGATTCACCTCGCGCGACAGCCCGGTCTTCTTGTTGAACTTGTCGACGTAGCCGCCGTTGTTCGTGCCGGAGTAGAAGATGTCCGGATCGAGCGGATCGGCGGCGATGTACCCGGGCTCACCACCACCCACCTGATACGACACCGCCATGCCGCCGGCGGCCTGCTGCCCGTTGTACGGGCGGCCGGCATTCCACTGCGACGGCGTGCACAACGTGCTGTTGTCCTGCTGCGAGCCGCACACGTGATACGGCAGGTGCTTCGTCGTGATCGCGTGGTACCACTGCGCCGTCGGGAAGTCCTGCTCCGTCCACTTGCCACCGGTGTTCATCGTCACCGCACCACCACCGTCGTTCGCACCCACGAGGTGCGTCGGGTCGGCCGGGTCGATCCACAGGTCATGGTGATCGCCGTGCGTCCCGTTGCCGATGCTCGTGAGCGTTTTGCCGGCGTCCGCCGAGCGGAACAGCGACGTATTCTGCGCGTACACCACGTCGGCGTTCTGATGATCGGCGAAGAGATGCGTGTAGTAGAACGCCCGCTGACGGATGTTGCGGTCGCTGTTAACCAGCGTCCACGTGGCACCGGCATCGTCGCTCTTGAACAGCCCGCCATTGTCGTTCTCGATCAGCGCGTACACGCGATTCGAGTTCGCGGCCGTGAGCGCCACACCGATCCGGCCCACCAGACCGGACGGCAGCCCCTTGTTGCGCGTGATCTCGGTCCACGTCTCGCCGCCGTCGGTGCTCTTGAACAGCCCGGAGCCCGGACCACCCGACGACATCTGATATTCCTTGCGGTACGCTTCCCACATGGCCGCGTACATCACGCTCGGGTTGTTGCGATCCAGCGCGATGTCCACCGCGCCCGACTTGTCGTCGCGGAACAGCACCTTGCGCCACGATTTGCCGCCGTCCGTGCTCTTGAACACGCCGCGCTCGGCGCTCGGCACGCTGTACTTGCCGAAGACGGCCGCAAACACGATGTCCGGGTTGCTCGGGTGGATCCGGATCTTCGAAATGGCATCGACTGTCTTGAACCCCATGTGGGCCCACGTCTTGCCCGCGTCCGTGCTCTTGTAGATGCCATCGCCGGGCATGATGTTGCCGCGGATCGCCGACTCGCCCATGCCGATGTACACGACATCGGGGCTGCTCTCGCTCACCGCCACCGCGCCCACGGAAGCGCTGGTGATCTGGCCATCCGTCACCGGCGCCCAGTTCTCGCCGCCGTCAGTGGTTTTCCAGAGCCCGCCGCCCGTAGCGCCGAAATAGGCCTCGTTTTTCCGCCCCACCACACCACTAGCGGCGATCGAACGACCACCGCGGTCGGGGCCGATATTGCGCCAGCGGAACGACTTGAGCAGCGTCGAATCCAGCGTCACCGCGGCCATCGGTGCGGCGCGGCCGGTCACCGCCGCCGGCTTGGCAGGAGGCTGCGTGAGCGCCGCCGGAATGGACAGCGCCGTAAGGAATAGAAAGGGTCGAAGTGGCAGCATGGTCGGGAATGAGGAGGCGAAGCACCACGGGGCCGCCCGCACGCGGACGGCATCCCTACATTGCAGGCTGGGTCCGGCGACCGCAACTCGCGGACCGCGCGCACCCTCCGGCATGCCCCCGATCAACCAGATCACCGCCGACATCATCGACGCGGCGATTCGTATCCACGCCGACCTCGGCCCCGGCCTCTTCGAATCGGCCTACGAGGAGATCCTCGCCGCCGAACTCACCCGCCGCGGCCTCCGTGTCCAACGGCAGCTCCTCGTGCCCTTCGAGTACCGGGGGACACGCATCGAATTCGGCTTCCGCGTCGACCTCCTGGTCGACGGTCGCGTGCCCGTCGAGCTCAAGTGCACCGACCGCCCGGCGCCCATTCACCAACGACAATTGCTCACCTACCTCCGGCTCCTGAAGCTGCCCGTCGGGCTGCTCATCAACTTCGGCGGCGACCGCCTCATCGACGGCGTGCAGCGGATCGTCAATGGCTACGTTGACGAATGACCGATCCCGGCATCGTTGAAAAGATCACGCAGAGAAAAAAGAGGGCGCAGAGGCCGCAGAGACACAAAAAATGTCCTCTGCGCTCTCTGCGCCCTCTGCCTCTCTGCGTGATCAGTTCCGACGAACCCCCCGTTCACCCCACCAGCTTCGCCGCCAGATACCCCTTGAGCTGGCTCACGTCCACGCGGTCCTGCGCCAGCGTGTCGCGGTCGCGCACCGTCACCGTCTGATCCGTCGTGCTCTGCCCGTCCACCGTGATGCAGAACGGCGTGCCAACTTCGTCCTGACGGCGGTAGCGCTTGCCGATCGAGCCCGACTCGTCGTAGTCCATCGGGAACGCCATCCGCAGGTCGTTCATGATGTGCTTCGCCATCTCCGGCTGACCGTCCTTCTTCGTGAGGGGGAAGATCGCTGCCTTGATCGGCGCAATGGACGGGTGCAACCCCAGCACCACGCGCCCTTCGTCTTCCCCTTCCACCGATTCCTCGCGGTACGCATTCACCAGCGCCGCCAGCGTCACGCGGTCCGCACCCACCGACGTTTCGATCACGTACGGCACGTAGCGCTTGTTGTTCAGCTGATCGTAGTACTCGAGCTTCTTGCTGGAGAACTGCTGGTGCTGCGTGAGATCGAAGTCGCAGCGGTTGTGCACGCCCTCAATTTCCTGGAAGCCCAGCGTCCCGCCGAAGTCGAACGTCACGTCGAAGGCCGCGCGCGCGTAGTGCGCGAGCTCGCCGGCGCCGTGCTGGTGGAACTTGAGGCGCTCCGGCGACAGACCGAGTGCGAGGTGCCACTCCATGCGGAGCTGCTTCCACTGCTCGAACCACGCCATGTCCGTGCCCGGCTCGACGAAGAACTGCATTTCCATCTGCTCGAACTCGCGCGTGCGGAAAATGAAGTTCCCCGGCGTGATCTCGTTGCGGAACGCCTTGCCGATCTGCGCAATACCGAACGGCACCTTCTGGCGCATGCTCTGCTGCACATTCAGGAAATTCACGAAGATGCCCTGCGCCGTTTCCGGACGCAGGTACACCACGCTCGCGCTCTCCTCGAGCGCGCCCATGTACGTCTTGAACATCAGGTTGAAATTGCGCGCCTCCGTGAGCGCACAGGCATCGTGCTGCCCCGGCTGCTTGCTCGGCTTCTGCGGGCAGCGCGCATCTTCCAGCTTGTCGGCGCGGAAGCGCCCCTTGCACGTCTTGCAGTCCACCAGCGGATCCACAAACCCGGCCACGTGGCCGCTCGCTTCCCACGTGCGCGGATGCATCAGGATCGCCGCGTCGAGTCCCTCGATATCGTCGCGCGACCGCACCATCGCGTTCCACCAGCGGTCCTTGATGTTCTTCTTCAGCTCCACGCCGAGCGGACCGTAATCCCACACCGAGCCCGTGCCGCCGTAAATCTCGGAGGACTGGAAGATGAAGCCACGCCGCTTGCACAGCGACACCAGCTTGTCCATCACGTCGGGTTGGGAAGCCATCGGAAACGAAGAGTTGAAGTCAGGAAAGAAGATGCCGCACGATCGCGTCACCATGATCGCGGCCGTTCTCGATGAAAATGCGGTTCGCCTGTAGCCCCGAGGCGATCACACCCGCAAGGTAGACACCCGCGACAGGCGTCGCCATCGAGAGGGGATCGTGCGCGGGGATACCGCTCACGGTATCGATCGGGACGCCAACCGCCGCCAGCAACCCCGTCTCCGGCAGATACCCCGTCATCGTGTACACCTGCGTAGCCGGCACCCGCACCATCCCCTCCGGCCCCTGCACCACCACCACGTCGGGCTCGATCGCTACCACGCGGCTGTCGTAGTGCGCCGTGATGCTCCCCTCGTGGATCCGCGCCTCGATCTCGGGACGCACCCATGGCTTCACGCCATTGTCGAGCGTGGGCGCCAGGTGCACCATCGTCACGTGCGCACCAGCCCGGTACATGTCGAGCGCAGCATCCACCGCCGAGTTGCCGCCCCCCACGATCACGACCGGCTCGCGCCACGCGGCGTGTCCTTCCACGTAGCCATGGCGCACGTGGGGCAAGGATTCACCGGGCACCTGCAACCGGTTCGGCCGCCCGAAATAACCCGTGGCGATCACCACGGCGTGCGCCGCCGTCTCCATCACCTCGCCGCTGCGCTTCACACTGCGCAGCAGCCACCGGGGCGACCGCTCACCCGACGCCTCTGCCGGCCCGTCCACGGGATGCATCGACTCCACCGTCTCGTACTGCCGCACCGGCACGTCATACAGCGACGCCACGCCGCGGTAGTACGCCAGCGCATCACGCCGCGTCGGCTTATCCGCCGCCACGAGAAAGGGCACGCCGCCGATAGCGATCCGCTCCGCCGTACTGAAAAACGTCATGTACGTGGGGTAGCTCGCGATGCCGTTCACCAGACACCCGCGATCGAATACCGCCGTCGACAGCCCCGCGCGCATCGCGGCGATCGCGGCCGCCAGACCACACGGCCCCGCCCCCACGACCGCCACATCCACGGTCATCGTCATTCGACGACCGCGTGCACTCCGATGATCTGGTCCCGGCGCGTCCCCACGCTCACGAAGGCGATGGGCGTCTCACACAGTTCCTCGAGCCGGTCGAGATACGCGCGGGCCGCCGGCGGCAGCTCCTCGAGCGTCCGCGCACCCTGCGTGGACGACATCCAGCCGGGGAACGTCTCGTACACCGGCTCCGCATGTTCCAGCAGCTGCAGGTCGGCCGGGAATTCCGTGTGCACCTCGCCGTTGATCCGGTAACCCGTGCACACCTTCAACTCGGCGAGCGTATCCAGCACGTCGAGCTTCGTGATCGCCAGCCCCGTCAGTCCGTTCACCCGCGCCGCGTACCGCACCACCACGCCGTCAAACCAGCCACAGCGGCGCGCGCGCCCGGTCGTCGCGCCGAACTCGTGCCCGAGCGAGCGCACCTGCGTCTGCAGCGGCTCGTCCAGTTCGGTCGGCAACGGCCCGTTACCCACGCGCGTGGTGTACGCCTTCACCACACCGAGGGCGTACTTGAGCGACATCGGCGAAATACCCACGCCCGTCGCCGCACCGCCCACGGTCGTGTTGCTCGACGTCACGAACGGATAAGTGCCATGATCGATATCGAGCATCGATCCCTGCGCCCCCTCCAGCAACACGGCGGCACCGTTCTTAATCGCGCGATGCACGCACAGCCCCACATCCTCGGCCAGGCCGAGCAGGCGCGGTGACAGCGCATCGAGCACGGCGATGGTGTCGTCCACCGACGCGCGCAGGTCAGAGCCCGACCGTTCGAGCTGGGCATTCGACCGCTCCACGCCCGCCGTGACGAGCGCCCGCAGCCGCTCCGGATTGCGCAGGTCGAGCACCCGCACGCCACGGCGCGCGACCTTGTCCTCGTACGCCGGACCGATCCCGCGACCGGTCGTGCCGATTGCCTTGCTCGCGGCGCTCGCCTTGTCCACCAGCTTGTGATACGGCATCACCAGATGCGCCCGCTCGCTCACGTAGAGGCGCCCCTCCACGTCGATGCCGTCGGCGATCAGTTCGTCCACTTCCGTGAACAGCGTCTCCGGATCCATCACCACGCCGTTGCCGATCGCGCACCGCACGCCGGGGTGCAGGATGCCGCTGGGGATCTGGTGCAGAATGAAGGATTTATCGCCGATGTGAACCGTATGGCCGGCGTTGGCGCCGCCCTGATAGCGGACCACCCAGTCGGCGCGCTCGGCAAGCACATCCACGAGCTTGCCCTTTCCTTCATCGCCCCACTGCGCACCCACCACCACCACCGTGCGCGTCGTCGAATCGAACATGCGAGTCG
>JARIEV010000010.1 GCA_031127225.1 Gemmatimonadota bacterium
ATAAACCACTCGGAAGGTGGGTGTCAACCATTCTGTGACACTTTCTGATATTTCGGGCATTCGCAATAACGACAGCCCGAGAAGATGCCGAAAGCACGAGCGGCCCATCGATTGATGGGCCGCTCGTGTCACGCAAACGCATTTCAACACGTGTCTGGACACTCCCTCGGCTACAGGGCACCGCCCCCGCGTGGCTTGGCAGTGCGGCCCGTTCCACCTTCCGCACCAGAGGAGCTGGAACCCGAGGCACTCGACGATCCCACCCCGGCGGAACTGCCAGTGCCGGAACCGGACGATCCGGTATTGCGCGGGGGAAGCGGCGCCACGTCGCGCGTGGAGGAGGAGCCCCCAGCCGACCCGCGCGTATAGCCAGCACCGCGTACCGCTCGACCGGAGGTCACAGCTGGGGTCCCAGGAACGGCCCCCCCACGATTAACGATGATGATCGGGCTGTTGCCGAAGTAGTAGCCGTTCCGGAATCCGTTCCCGAACCCGTATCCGTAGGCATTGTACATGCCACCCACCCCGTAGCGCAGACTCCACGGATCGTACGCGTTGAGCCCGTACTGCCAGCCGAGCCCCCACGCTCCCATGCCACCCGGGCCATAGCAAAAGTCGTCAAGCGTCCCGCACGCGCCACGCATCCTTGCACTGGCGACGCCGCCAGTCAGCACGTCCGGAGCGCCGCTACGCCGATCCTCACCTGCCGTGCGAACGGCAAAGACCTCGGGGTGATCCATGGCCACCATCAGGTCGAGCACGCGGGGCGGCATACCCCCGTCGGCGAGGTGGAGCAACTCGGTCCCATTCAACCCAAAGCGCTGCCCGGTTTCGGTGAGCCACGCCTCCGTGAGCGGTGCCGGGGCGAGACGGGCGACCGCCAGGACGTCGCGACTCGATATTGGTGCCCCAACAGCCAACCGAAGCGATGCCGTAGACGCCACCGCGCTGGCCCCCAGACGGGCCCACTCGCCGAGCGAGTCGGCGACATAGCGCAAGGTCATCACCGTCGTTGCCGCATTCCCACCGACATCGAGGTGCTGCACCTGCATCCAATCGCCGCTGGCCGACATCGTCATCAGGCCAGTCTCCCGCCTCACGGCTCCACGGCCGCAGGCCAATTCAGCCGACATCAGCAACCGTCGCTCGTCAGGCATCCACGTGGAGGTCTCCGTCCCGACACACCCATCGACCGACTTGGCGAGCCGTGTCCCCGGCAGCGGGACAGACGACCGAGTGGCCACGTTGGCGCTGTCGTACACGACGAGATCGACACTGCCCCGAATGCGATCGGATGGTACGACACAGGCGAGCGACGGTGGCTTCGCGGTAGCACCTGACGCCGCGACCGGCGCGGCGGGCGTCCAGCACCCGAGCCACGGTTGAAACCGCGGATCGACCGGTGCCTGTGCGGCGGCCGAGCCGGCCGCGGCGAACGCGACGAGCACGTTGGCGGCAACGAACGCGCGAGCCAATGTCATCGACAGATCCTCAGAAGCGGAAGAGAAAGCCGGCCGTCAACCCAGCACCGGACAGATCGATGGGATCGAAATCCCGGAAGTCGGCATCGAGCGGACCGCGCGCCCGATCGTAACGTACTTCGACATTTATACCGATACGCGGCGTCAGCGAGTACGTGCCGCCCAGCGCGCCGTACGCCATGCCCGCGACATCGGTTGAGCGCAGCGAGGTGCGGAAAACGTCGAACGTCTGATAGTCGACGAAGTCGCCATCCTGCTTGAACACGTAGTACATCATGCCGCCGCCCGCTGCCACATACGGCGCGAGTCGGGTGGGGACCCAGGCGAGCTTGCCGACAGACCGGCCCGACGGACGCAGGTGCACCTTGACCCCGGCCGTCATCGGTATGCGCCGGAATGTGGTGCGCTGCTCGATGGGGAGATCGTCCATGTCGACCAGATCGCGGTACTCGGAGCGCCGCTCACGGGTACTGATCCCCGTGCCAAGTACGAGATCGATCCGCTGGGTGAGGCGGAAGCCGAGGTCGCTCGCGAAGGACACGCCCACGAAATCACCGCGATTGACGGTGAGGCGCTCGGTGACGAACGAAAAGACATCACTGGACGCGCTTGGGCGCGCGACGCCCCCGCGGATGGACAGCGTGGCGTGCGGGGCCGAGAACAGGTACCCGTCGCCGCCGCCGGATTGCGCGGAGAGCGGGAGCACGGGCACTGCCGTCACGATGGCAACACGGAGAAACTTCAGAAACATCGGAAGCCGCTCGGGAGAGAGGGAATTCCTAATATACCGTCTGTCCACGCCATGTGTTCCGGTCCCCGACGGGCTGACCCGACGCGACCTTTCCCTGTGTCGCTCCGCTCTGTCGCGCCGGGTCGGGCCCGCTCGTGGGTGGCTGTACGATGCCATAGCACCGTCAGCGCCCCGTCAGCGCCTGCGTTGGCCCGACCCCGCCCGCCCGTTGTCGCTACAGATTTGCCCCGTGGCATTTCTTGAACTTCTTTCCCGAGCCGCATGGGCAGGCGTCGTTGCGGGGCGTCGACTCCCAGCCGGCCGGCAGCGCACCGCCGCTAGCCCCCATTGACCGAACCGGTCCGGCGCCGACCACCGCCGGCGTGCCGCGAGCGACCTGCCTCGCCGGCTCCCCGGGATGTTCGTCTGGGCTCCCTTCGGCATCATCGTCGATCGCATCAACGAATTCATCGGCGGGGATGTCCTCGAGGATACCCAGCGCGTTGAAGCGCTTGGCCGGACGGCTGTCCGAGCGCGGGCCCTCCGCCATCGGCGGAGCCTCAAAGATTTGCTCGGGGGCGGGCTCGAACACGAGTTGCGCCTTGAGAAAACGCTCCGAGAACGTGTTCGCCAGGTCGTGCATCAGATCCTCGAACATCGTGTACGCATCCTGTTTGTACTCGACGAGCGGATCCTTCTGCCCCCACGACCGATAGTGAATCGACGCACGCAGCTGGTCGAGGTCGTAGAGGTGGTCCTTCCACTTCTCGTCGATGACGTTCAGCGTGACCAGCGACAACAATCGATCGGCGAACCCCTGGCCCGCCTCATCCGTGACGGCGTTCAGGCTTTCCAGCTTCTGGTCGAACGCCACACGGCCCGCCGAGACGGCGATCGCTTGCGCCTCTTCGACAGAGGCCGGACGGGCGCCATCAGCGAAGGCGGGGACCGGCAGCATGTAGTGCATCAGGAGATCCTGCTGCACGTATTCGACATCCCAGTCGTCCTGCTTGTCGAACGTGGCGAGCGCCTGTTCGACCCGGCGGGCGACGCCCCGGTCGATCATCTTGAGCGCTTCGCCCTTGAGCTCTTCGCCGCCTTCCAGGGCGAACGCACGGAGTGAGTAGATCACCTCGCGCTGCTGATTCATCACATCGTCGTATTCGAGCAGTCGCTTACGCGACTGGAAGTTCTGGAGCTCGACCCGCTTCTGCGCCTGCTCGATGGAGCGGGTGATGAGCGGATGCGTGAGCACTTCACCGTCCTGCGCGCCCATGCGATCCATCAGCTTCGCGATCCGATCGGAGCCGAAGAGCCGCATAAGATCATCTTCGAGCGACAGGAAGAACTGGGACGCGCCCGGATCTCCCTGACGGCCGGCGCGACCGCGCAGCTGGCGATCAATCCGGCGTGACTCGTGCCGCTCTGAGCCGATGATGTGCAATCCACCAATCTCGGAGACCTCGATTTCCTTACCATCCGGGTCGGTGACTTTGGACGGCATGGCAGTGGTGATGCCGGCACCGAGTTTGATGTCGGTTCCGCGTCCGGCCATGTTCGTGGCAATCGTGATCGCCCCCGGCTGTCCAGCACCCGCGACGATTTCGGCTTCCCGCTGATGGTACTTCGCGTTCAGTACGTTGTGGCGAAGCCCCGCCCGTGCAAACAGCCGAGCGAGCGTTTCCGAGGCCTCAACGCTGGCGGTACCGACGAGCACCGGGAACCCGAGTTCGTGGAGCCGTTTCGTTTCATCGACGATCGCGTTGTACTTCTCGCGCCGCGTCTTGAACACGTAATCCTGCCGATCGTCACGGGCGATGGGCCGGTTGGTGGGGATGACCGACACGGACAGGCCGTAGATCTCGTGGAACTCGTTTTCTTCCGTTTCCGCCGTGCCGGTCATACCAGCCAGCTTCTCGTACATGCGGAAATAATTCTGGATGGTGATCGTGGCGAGCGTCTGCGTCTCACCTTTCACCTGGACGCGTTCCTTGGCCTCGACGGCCTGATGCAACCCTTCGCTCCACCGACGGCCGGGCATGGTACGGCCGGTGAACTCATCGACGATGAGCACCTGCCCTTCCTGCACGACGTAATTCACATCCCGCTCGTACAGCGCATGCGCGCGCAGGAGCTGATGAATGATGTTGAGGCGCTCGCTCTTGAGTGCGTATTCGCGCTCGATGGTCTGGCGGCGTTCGAGGCGATCGGCCGCGGACAGCTCATGTTCACGATCGAGGGTGCCGATCATGAGCGAAATGTCGGGCAAGACGAATTGGTCGTGCGCATCGGGCGAGAGGTAGTCAAGCCCCTGTTCCGTGAGATGGACCGTGTGCCCCTTTTCGTCGAGGACGTACAGCAGGTCGTCCTCAATCTCCCGGAAGGAGCGCTTGCCCATCGGCAGCTTCTTGTCGGCGATGATCTCGAGTTCAATGCGCTGGACCAGCTGCTTGACGCCGGACTCCTGCATTGCCTTGACGAGACGCTTGTTCTTGGGGCCGCCCATCTGTGCCTTATACAACTGCAGCGCCGCGCTCTGTTCGTCCTTCGACTCGAGCGAGCGCTCGCCTTCCCCGACGAGTGTGTTCACCAGCTCGGACTGACGGCGCACGAGGCGCTCGACTGACGTGTTGAATTCCGCATAGCGCCCGTCGCTCTCGTTCCCGACCGGTCCGGAAATGATGAGGGGCGTACGCGCCTCGTCGATCAAAATCGAGTCGACTTCGTCGATGATGGCAAAGATGTGCGTGCGCTGGACGCGCTGCTCGAGTGACACCACCATGTTGTCACGCAGGTAGTCGAACCCGAACTCGTTATTCGTCCCGTACGTGATGTCGCAGCCGTAGACGGCGCGGCGCTCGTACGATCCGGGCTCGGTGTCGTCGAGGCATCCCACTGTGAGCCCCAGCCAGCGGTAGAGATGTCCCATCCACTGCGAGTCGCGGCGCGCGAGGTAGTTGTTCACGGTGACCAGATGCGCGCCACGTGCCGGCAGCGCATTCAGATACATCGGGAGCGTCGCGACGAGCGTCTTGCCCTCACCGGTGGCCATTTCAGCAATTCGCCCCAGATGGAGCTGAATCCCGCCGATGAGCTGCACGTCGTAGGGGACCATGTCCCACGTGAGCTCGTTGCCGGTGACCATCACGGGCGAGCCCTTCAGGCGCCGGCACGCTTCGCGCACTGTGGCGAACGCCTCCGGGAGCAGTTCATCGAGGACTTCCGCGATGGCTGCGCGCAATTCGCCCTCAACGCCCCCGCGACCATCCGCCCCCTGCAATTCCAGATCGATCCGCTCGCGCTCGGCGGCGTCGGCGGAGTCGTGCTTGGCGGCCTTGAGTTCGGCAATCCGCGCGTCAATGGGGCCGGTGCGTTCGGCCAGCACGCCCCGGAACTTGGCCGTCTGCGCGCGGATCTCATCGTCCGTAAGCGAGGCCAGGCGCGCCTCGATCTCGTGGATGTCGTTGAGTACCGGCTGCACTCGCTTCCGTTCACGTTCGTGGCGCGTGCCGAACACGCGCCCAATCAACCCCTTCAGCATACGAACCTCATGGCAAGGGCGCCGCGACCGTGGAGCCCCGCCGCGCCATCAGGCGCGCGCTGGGCCCTCCACAGCCGACGACTCCCGGGAATTCTCGAGATAGAGTCCGGTTGTCGCGATGTATGCCGCCACGGCATCGGGGACGAAGCCCCGAATGGAGCGCCGATCCCGAACCCGTGCCCTGATTTCTGTCGACGACAGGTCGATCCGCCTCGTCGCGATCCGGCGCGGCGTCCCACCCTGTTCGTCCTCCCACCGACTGGCGGCTGGCGACGGGACCTGCTCCCGGTCGGCGCGATGCAGCACCACCAGCTGCACCATCGACATCAACCGATGCACATCCCGCCAACGTGGCAACGTGGACACCACGTCGTCACCGATCAGCAGGTGCAGCGCCGCCTGCGGAAAGCGCCCGCGGAGGGTCTCCACCGTATCAACCATGAAAGATAACCCGCCGCGGTCGATTTCGATGGGGTCCACCTCGATCCGCGGGACCCCCTCAAAGCAGGCGCGCACCATGGCAAGGCGATGCCTCGCGGGGGTCTGCCCGTCCCCTTTGAGCGGCTGCTGCGCCGCCGGGACGACCAGCAGCCGATCGAGCGGCACGGCGTCCAGCGCGTCCTGCGCGACCAACAGATGGCCCACGTGCGGCGGATCGAAACTTCCGCCAAAGATGCCAATACGCATGGACGTCAGGACAGGCGCCGGGTCAGCGCGCCAGAACTGGTCCTGGGCGCGCGTACAGCGCCGGTGACTGCACGGCGACGGACGGCCCCTTCGCGGCGGCCGCCGAGTCGGCGGGGGCGGTCCCACAGGCGGCCGCGACCAGTGGGTCTCCCGGATACGCGCGCCACATCGCCGTACACGTCTCAGCGGCATCTTCCTTCCAGCGGATCTTGGTGTACAGCTCATGCAGCCGGAGCCACGACAGGCGGGCGGCTTTGGTGCTGGGATATGTGGTGACGACGTCTTTGAAGTAGATGATCGCCGGATCGATGGCGCGGCGGACCCGTACGTAGTGAATGCCCGTGTCGTAGTCCTTCTGGGCAAACCATTCTTCCAGCAGCACGATACGCTTCTTCGCGTCGGCGGTTTCCTTGCTGTCCGGATACGAGGAAAGCAGCGCCCGGAGAATCGAGACGGCCTTCTGGCCATTCTCGGGATCGAGAGAGGGCCGCCGCCACAGATTCTGATAGCTGCGCCCCACACCCAGCATCGCCGTCGGGGCGAGAGTGTCGTCGGGGAAACCGTCGGTGATGCGCTCGAACGCTTGGGCCGCCAGCAGATACTCGCTCTGCTTCTCGTGGGAGAGCGCGAGATAGAAGTAGGCGGGGGCGAGCAACGGGTCACGCGCGGACAGATCGCTGGTGAGGCGCTCGAAGCCGATCTTCGCATTGTCCCACTTCTCGCGCTGGAACTCGAGCAACGTGGCACGGAACAGTGCTTCCGGATTCGCGTAGTCGCGGGGCTGGAAGCCACGGGAACAACCCGCGAGCGCGGCCGCGACACCGAGCAGCAGCAGCAGGCGGAATTCAACGCGAGACAGTCGTGGACTCATGCGGACTCTGATACCCGAAGCGTCATGCGCGGATCCATTCCGCGAGCAAGGGCGTGGGTCATGATGGAAGGCCCGCCGTCCGAGAGCCGGACGCCAGCGGGATGATGCGGGCACGTCCGGGCCTGAGGCGGGCCGTGACGTTACGCGTGTCGACGAGCATGGCAGCCTGGTCGACGACGCGCTGATAGTCTACCACCGTGTGATCGGTGACCACGACGACCGCGTCGGCCCATCGTAGGATATCGTCGCTCAGTTCGACGCCCTTGCGCACGTGCCCATCCTCACGGAATTCGAGCACAAACGGATCGTGGAATTCCACGTGCGCCCCGCGCTCCTCGAGAAGGCGGATCACGTCGAGGGCGGGACTCTCGCGCACATCATCGATGTCGCGCTTGTACGCGACGCCGAGCACGAGCACCCGGCTCCCCCGCACAGCCTTGCGTACCTCGTTGAGTGCGTCGGCGACTTTCTGCACGACCCACTCTGGCATGTGCGAGTTGATCTCACTGGCCAGATCGATGAAGCGCGTCTTGTAATTCAGCGTCCGCATCTTCCAGGCGAGGTAGTGCGGGTCGAGCGGGATACAATGCCCGCCGATCCCCGGGCCCGGGGTGAACTTCATGAACCCGAACGGCTTGGTCGCGGCCGCATCGATCACTTCCCAAACATCCACGCCCAGCTTGTCACAGACGATCGCGATTTCGTTGACGAGCCCGATATTGACGGCGCGAAAGGTATTTTCGAGCAGCTTCACGAGTTCCGCCGCTTCGGGCGAGGACACCGGGACCACGACGTCGATGCAGCTGGCGTACAATGCACTGGCGACCTCGACGCACGCCGGCGTCACGCCCCCGACGACCTTGGGCGTGTTCTTCGTCTGGTAGACCGGATTGCCCGGATCAACGCGCTCGGGGCTGAAGGCGACAAACACGTCCTTGCCGACGGTCAGTCCCATGGCTTCCAGGCGGGGCTGGAGGAGCTCCCGCGTAGTCCCCGGGTAGGTGGTGCTCTCGAGGACCACGCACAATCCCGGATGCGCCTGGCGCGCGATCGCATCAGCGGCCGAGAGCACAAACGCCATATCGGGGTCACGCGTCTTCGACAGCGGCGTGGGCACAGCGATCGAGAGGGCGTCGCACTCGCCGATCCGGGCCTCGACGTTGGTGGCCACGAAGCTTCCGGTGGCCACCGCGGCCTGCACCGTCGCGTCAGGAATATCCTGAATGTGCGACTGACCGGCCATGAGCTGGTCGATCACGCGCTGGCTGATGTCGTAGCCGATCACGCGGAAGCCGGCGTGCACGAACTCGAGGGCGAGGGGCAACCCAACGTACCCCAGACCGATCACGCCGATCACGGCCGTCCGGTCCTCGATTTTCGTGAGCAGGTGGTCCTTCATGGACGCGGAATCAGCCATTCGTCGTGCCTCAATGTCCAAAGAAGGAGCGTACCGCATCGATCACTTCATCGAGCTGTGCGGTGGACAGCTCAGGAAACACCGGCAGAGACAGGACCTCACGCGATGCGCGCTCCGACTCGGGGCACTGGCCTTCGCGGTACCCGAGATAGGCAAAGCACGGCTGCAGATGCAGCGGGAGCGGATAGTAGATCGAACACCCGATCCCTCTCTCTTTCAAGTGCGCCTGAAGTGCATCGCGCGCCGGCACACGGACCGTGTACTGGTTGTAGATCGACGTGTTGGCCGGGTCGATATAGGGCGTGGTGAGTTCACCAAGATCGGCGAAGGCGGCATCATAGTAGGCGGCGTTGCGACGACGCGCCGCGCTCCACGATTCGAGGTGCGGCAGTTTCGCGCGCAGCACAGCCGCCTGAAGTGCATCAAGGCGACTGTTGTATCCGACGATCTCGTGGAAATAGGTGCGACGGCTGCCATGCGTGCGCAGCTTCAACAGCGCCTCAAACAGCGCCTCGTCCTGCGTGACCATCATCCCGCCGTCGCCATACCCGCCGAGATTCTTGGACGGGAAGAAGCTGTAGGTTCCGATTGCCGCGGCCTGACCGGCCATCACGCGCTGTCCGTCGATGAGGCGGCTGGCGCCGATGGACTGCGCCGCGTCTTCAATGACCGGACGACCCTGGGCCGCGGCGATGACCTGTTCGATCGGCGCCATCTGCCCGAAGAGATCGACGGCGATGACCGCCTTCGTGCTGCCCTGCACCGCGGCGTGCACCGCGTCGGGCGCGATGTTGAAGGTGCGAGGATCGATATCCACGAAGACCGGCCGGGCGCCGACGTTGTGGACCGCACCAGCCGTCGCAAAGAACGTGAACGGGGTCGTAACGACCTCGTCGCCATGCCCGACGTCCAGCGCGCGCAACGCCAGCAGAAGTGCGTCGGTGCCGTTCGCGCAGCCAACGGCGTACTTGACCTGCGATAAGCCGGCGACGCTGCATTCCAGCTGCGCGACGGGATCACCGAGGATAAATGCCTGCTGATCGACGACATCCATAACCGCGGCGACGACTTCGTCGCGGATGGTGGCGTGCTGGGCCTTGAGGTCGAGAAGAGGAACGGCCATGACCGATTGGTTCAGGTGTTAACGCGGAGCGGAAGCGGCACATCCCGCCCCGTTTTTGCCGATTCGTAGATGCCAAGAATCAGTTCGAGCGACTTCCGACCGGCGCGGCCGTCCGTATCAGGGCGCGCGCTACCGCGCAGCACCGCCTCGACGTTCTGGTAGTACCCCTCATGGCCGAAACCGTACACGCTCGTGGGGTTGGTGTTCGCCTGCTCGACGAACTTGTCGTCGTCGTCGTAATCGGCGAAGGTCCAGTGTTCGACCTTGTTCACGGCCGTCCCACCGATCTTGACGCTCCCCTTCTCGCCGAGGATGGTGATGGATCCCTCCAGATTGCGCGGGAAGGTGAGCATGGTGACTTCGATGACGCCGATGGCACCGGACCGGAACTTGAGCACGGCAGCACCGCTGTCTTCGGCCTCGATCCGGCGGGCGAGCGTTGCCGTCTTCGCCATGACGCTCTCCACCGGGCCAACCAGCCACTGCATGAGATCGACGTAGTGCGACGCCTGATTCATGAACGCACCGCCGTCGAACTCCCACGTGCCACGCCACGGCGCCTGATCGTAGTAATCCTGCGGACGTGTCCATCGTACGGTGCAGTTTGCCATGTAGATCCGGCCAAACCGACCGCGATCGATCGCGCGCTTGAGCAGCACAATGGGCGGATTGAGGCGGTTTTGCTTGACGACGAACAGATGGACCTGCTGGTCGTCACACGCCTGCACCAAGGCGTCCGCCGCCGACAGCGAAATCGCCATCGGCTTTTCGGACACGACGTGCCGGCCAGCCCGAGCGGCCTGGATCCCATGCTGCGGATGTAGCCCCGACGGTGTAGCAATGATCACGGCATCGCTGGGCACCTCGGCGAGCATGCGGTCGAATGCCGTGAACCAGGGCACGCCGTACCGGGTGCCTGCCTCCTGCGCCCGCTCGGCCACGATGTCACAAACGGCCACCAATTCGAACCCGGACAACTTTGCAAGTGCGTCGAAGTGGTTCTTGCTGATGCGGCCGCATCCGAGCAGCGCGACCCGAATGCGCTCGCCCGCCGGAATGCTTTTCTCGGTCATGCCGTCTCCTGTAGGCGAACCACCACGTCACCATGGCGTTCGTAGCGGATATCGGTGCCAGGACAACGCAGGATTTCGTGATGGCCTTCAGCCCCGGCGATACTGAGCGACTCGAGCTTGTGTCCGTCTTCAGACATCCAGCCGATGCGCTGTGCCGGTACCCCCACCACGAGAGCGTAGTCAGGGATGTCGCGGTTGATCACAGCACCTGCCCCAATGAACGCAAAGCGCCCGATCGTAACGCCGCAGACCACGGTGGCATTCGCCCCGATGGTAGCTCCGCGCCGCACGAGCGTGCGGCGATACTCGTTTTTCCGGGACACCGCGCTACGCGGATTGTAGACGTTGGTAAAGACCATCGACGGTCCACAAAACACATCGGCCTCAAGCTCCACGCCTTCGTACAGCGAGACGTTGTTCTGGATCTTGGCATTCTCGCCCACGACGACGCCGTTCATCACCACCACGTTCTGTCCGAGCGAGCAGCGCGCTCCGATCTCGGCACCGCCGAGCACGTGGCAGAAATGCCAGACCCGTGTACCGGCACCGATGATCGCGCCGGCATCGACGTAGGCGGATTCATGGACGAGCGCGCCCTCGCCGAGTACGACCCCGAGGGCCACGCGTCCGGCACCGGCTACGCCAACCATGCCGGGGATGCTCACGACGCGCCTGCGGGGGCCGCGCCCGCTGACGCGGCCCGTGCCGCGTCGAGGATCACATGCCATTCCTGCAACGAGCGCACGCCCGGCTCCCTCGACTGCCGCGCCGCGATGGCTTCGGCCGCCGCGCTCGCCGCAGACAGCGTCGTGGTATAGGGCACCCGGTTGCTGATCGCGGCCTGCCGCAACCGCTCATCATCCACCTGGGCATGTTTGCCGAGCGGCGTATTGACCAGAAGCTGGATCTCGCCGTTCAGAATCATGTCGACGCCGTGCGGACGTCCTTCGCTGACTTTCAGCACCTTCTGCACGGGGATGTCGCGCGCGCGGAGGTAGGCGGCCGTCCCGCTGGTGGAATAGAGGGTGAAGCCCAGCTCGTGGAAGCGGGCCGCCAGCGTTGCGGCGCTGGGCTTATCGGCATCGTTCACCGTGATGAACACGGCTCCTGTGCGAGGCAACGCGTTATCGGCGGCCAGCTGCGACTTCATGAACGCGGTCCCGAAGTCTTCATCGATCCCCATGACTTCGCCGGTGGAACGCATTTCGGGGCCAAGCACCGGATCGAACTCGCGGAACTTGTTGAACGGGAAGACGGCTTCCTTGACGCTATAGAACGGCGGTATGATTTCGGTGGTGAAGCCGATCTCGGCCAGCGTCTCGCCGAGCATCAGACGCGCCGCCACTGAGGCGAGCGAGACGCCGATGGCCTTGGACACAAAGGGCACCGTCCGTGACGCGCGCGGATTCACCTCGATCACGTAGACGACGCCGTCCTTGTAGGCATACTGCACGTTGATCAGACCCACGACGCCAAGCTTCATGGCAAACGCCACGGTGTGCGCGCGCATCTGATCGGCGGCTTCCTTCGGAATCAAGTACGGCGGCAGCACGCACGCCGAGTCACCGGAGTGAATCCCGGCACTTTCGATGTGCTCCATCACCGAGCCGATGACGACGTTCGTGCCATCGGAGAGGGCATCCACATCGGCCTCGAACGCATCCTCGAGGAACTTGTCCACCAGCACCGGCCGATCTTCACTGACGCGTGCGGCACGTTCGAAATAGCCGCGCAGCGACGCTGCGTCGTGCACGATCTCCATGGCACGCCCACCGAGCACATACGACGGGCGCACTAGGACCGGGTACCCGATCCGGTCGGCGATTTCCACGGCCTCGTCGACACTGGTCGCCGTGCCGTTCGCGGGCTGGGCGATCCCGAGTTCGCGCACGATCGCCTCAAAGCGGCGTCGGTCCTCGGCGATGTCGATGGCGTCGGGAGAGGTGCCGAGAATGCGCACCCCCGCGGCCTCGAGCGGACGCGTGAGTTTGAGCGGCGTCTGTCCGCCCAACTGCACGATCACACCGAGTGGGTTCTCGCGATGGACGATCTCCAGCACATCCTCGAGCGTCAGCGGCTCGAAGTACAGCTTGTCAGAGATGTCGAAATCCGTGGAGACGGTTTCCGGATTGGAGTTCACCATGATGACTTCGTAGCCACGTTCACGCAGCGCCAGCACCGCGCGCACGCAGCAGTAGTCGAATTCAACGCCCTGCCCGATGCGATTCGGACCCGAGCCGAGAATGACCACCTTCTGGCGTCCTTCGGTCGCCGCTTCGCTCTCCTCGTCATAGCAGCCGTACAGGTACGGCGTGCTCGAGGGAAACTCGCCGGCACAGGTGTCGATCATCTTGTACGACGGCCGGATGCCGAGGGACCACCGCAGCGCGCGGGCCTCATGCTCCGTGACGCCCCGCAGAGCGCCGAGCTGGCGGTCGGAGAAACCGAGGCGCTTCATGCGACGCATGCGCTCGGCATCGATGGATGCTTCGTGCCGGTACTCGGCTTCCGCGACGATGAGCTCGTGCAACTGGTCGAGGAACCACGGGTCGATCCCCGTGATCTCGTGGAGCTCAACGGTGCCCATGCCCATGAGCATGGCCCGCTTGAGCTGATAAATGCGCTCGGGGGTGGGGCGGCGGAGCGCAGCACATAGCTCCTCGCGCGACCCGTCAGTGAGCCGGTCATCGACAAGCCGTTCGCCGACCGTCCAGCCGCTGCGTCCGGTTTCAAGCGCCCGGAGCGCCTTCTGGAAGGCCTCCTTGAACGTGCGTCCGATTGCCATGGACTCACCGACCGACTTCATCTGCGTGGTCAGTCCCGGATCCGAGGTGGTGAACTTCTCGAAGGCAAAGCGCGGGCACTTGACGATGACATAGTCGAGGACCGGTTCAAAACTGGCCGGTGTGGTCTTCGTGATGTCGTTCGGCACTTCGTCGAGCGTGTAGCCGACGGCGAGCTTCGCGCCAATGCGCGCAATGGGAAAGCCGGTCGCCTTGGACGCGAGGGCCGATGACCGAGACACGCGCGGATTCATCTCGATGACGATCAACTCGCCGTCGGCCGGATTGACGGCAAACTGGATATTGCAACCGCCGGCATCAACGCCGATTTCGCGAATGATGGCGACGGCCGCATCGCGCATCACCTGATACTCACGATCCGTGAGCGTCATCGCTGGCGCGACCGTGATCGAGTCCCCGGTGTGCACGCCCATGGGATCGAGATTTTCGATGGAGCAGACGATGACCACGTTGTCGGCGCAGTCGCGCATGACTTCGAGTTCGTACTCCTTCCACCCCAGCAGCGAGCGCTCGATGAGCACGGAGCCGACCGGGGAGAGGTCGAGCCCCCGATGCACCATCGTCTCGAACTCTTCGCGGTTATACGCGATGCCGCCGCCCGTGCCACCCAACGTGAACGACGGGCGGATGATCGCGGGGAATCCGGTTTCGGCGACGCCGGCGAGCGCCTCGTCGAGCGACGTGACGGTGCGACCCGTCGGACACTTCAGTCCGATCTTCGCCATGGCTTCGGCGAAGAGCTTGCGATCCTCCGCAACGCGAATGGCGCGCGCGTTGGCCCCGATGAGTTCGCACCCGTACTTCTCCAGCACACCGCTATCGGAGAGCGAGAGCGCGACGTTGAGCGCGGTCTGGCCACCCATCGTGGGGAGCACGGCGTCCGGGCGTTCCTTCGCGATGATCTTTTCGACGAACTCGGCGGTCACCGGCTCAACGTACGTCCGATCGGCGAACTCCGGGTCCGTCATGATCGTGGCCGGATTGGAATTCACGAGGATCACCTCGTACCCCTCTTCGCGCAGGGCCTTAATGGCCTGCGTTCCGGAGTAGTCAAATTCAGCAGCCTGTCCGATCACAATCGGCCCAGAGCCGATCACGAGAATCCGGTGCAGGTCAGAGCGTCGCGGCATGAAGAAGGTCGTCGATGATGTCGTCGAAGGAGCGCGTGGCGGACCATCCGGTGGCGCGCTGCAATTTGTGCGAATCCCCAACCAGCACGGGGACGTCGACCGGGCGCACCAGCGCAGGATCTTCGACGGGCGTCGCCTGCACCGCGGCACGCGCCAGTACCCGCTCGAGGATCTGCTGCACCGACCATCCGGTGCCGCTGGCCACGTTGTACGCCTCGCCAGGCGTCCCCCGTCGGCAGAGTGAAATATATGCCGCAACGACGTCGCTCACATGGAGAAAATCGCGTATCGGCGTACGATTTCCGACCGGCATCAGGGTACCGGCCGGTGCGTCACGCAGGGTCACTGCGCGCTGGACCAGCGCCGGCAGGAGAAACCGGGACGGCTGCCCGCGACCGCTGTGGTTGAAGCTGCGCGCGACGAGCACTTTGAGACCCGATGCCCGCCAGTACTGCAGGGCCGCGACCTCCTGCGCTGCTTTGGTAGCGGCATAGACGGTGCGTGGCGCCTGCACCGCGTCTTCGGTGAGCGGGATCTGGTGCGAATCGTGACGGCCGTACTGTTCGGCGCTACCGACGATCAACACGGTGGGGTCGATGAGCTGCGCATCCCGGGCCCGGCCAAGCTCGTGGAGGAGCCGCACGGTGGCCGTGACATTGACGTCCCACGCGAGGGCGGGATCGGCGGCGGCGGTCGGCAGATGCGAGATCGCCGCGAGGTGAACCACCGTATCCGGACGCGCCGCGGCCACCGCCGCCTCGACATAGCCGGGATCACGCAGGTCCCCATAGATCCACGACGCGAGGGCGCGCCCGTCTCCGGGGGCGTCATCAGTGGCCAGCGCGGTCACGTGGAGCCCCTGGCCGCTCAACGCCTCGAGGAGATGCGTGCCGACGAAACCGGCCGCACCGGTCACGAGCACCCGCTTCACGGCGTGGTCACCGCGCGCGCGCGTACCGTTCAAGGTCAGCGGTCACCATCATGCGTACGAGCTCTGTGAACGAGACCTGCGGTGCCCACCCGAGCCGCTCGGCGGCGCGCGACGGATCGGCGACGAGGAGGTCGACCTCGGCCGGCCGAAAGAACTTTTCGTCCTGCACAACGAAGTCGCGGTAATCGAGGTCGGCGGCGCCAAAGGCGGCGCTGCAAAACTCCCGCACGGAGTAGGTCTCGCCGGTGCCGATCACGAAGTCTTCGGGCTCGTCAAGCTGGAGCATGCGCCACATGGCATCGACATAGTCGCCGGCGAAGCCCCAGTCACGGCGTGCATCGAGATTCCCCAGCCGGACCTCGTGCTGCAGGCCAAGTTTGATGCGTGCGACGGCATCGGTGATCTTGCGCGTCACGAACTCGAGGCCACGTCGCGGCGACTCGTGATTGAAGAGCACGCCCGAGACAGCAAAGAGGTTAAAGCTTTCGCGATAGTTGACGGTAATCCAGTGGCCGTAGAGCTTGGCCACCCCGTACGGCGACCGCGGGTAGAACGGCGTGGACTCACGCTGCGGGACTTCGACCACCTTGCCGAACTGCTCGCTGGAACTGGCCTGATAGAAGCGCGCCTTGGGCGCGGCCTTCCGCATCGCCTCGAGCATCCGGGTGACGCCCAGCGCGGTGAACTCCCCCGTGAGGACCGGCTGCGCCCACGAGGTCTGCACGAAACTCTGCGCCGCGAGATTGTAGATCTCATCGGGTTGGGTTTCGTGGACGACATCGGTCAGCGACGTCTGATCGAGCAAGTCGGCGGAGACCAGCTCGACGCGATCGACGAGATGCGCGATGCGCTCGTACGGCGTCGTGGAGGACCGGCGTACGACACCAACCACTCGATAGCCCTTGGCGAGCAGCAGTTCGGCGAGGTAGGAGCCGTCCTGCCCGGTGATGCCGGTAATGAGTGCAGTCTTCAACGGAGAACCCAGGCAAGAGTCAGGAGTCACGCGCCGTGGCGACGAATGGCACATGTACAAAGCGGGGAGCCCGTCAACTGCGAGCTCCCCGCTGAGACGATCATGATCGCGGATTACGCGACAGCGACCTGACCGCGCGGCGCGCGGCTGATCTTACCGGCCGCGATGCACCGCGTGCAGGCCTTGACCTTGATGACCTTCCCTTCGCTGAGGGTGCGCACCACCTGAAGATTGGGCTTCCAGGTGCGACGCGTCTTGTTGTTTGCGTGCGAGACGCTGTTTCCAAAGGCAACGCCCTTGTCGCAGACGTAGCAGCGGTGTCTATCGATAGCCATGTCCGATATCCTCAGCTCTGGACCAATTCGATCCGCGCCATCTCCGCACCGTCACCCTTGCGGTGGCCGGTTTTGAGAATGCGCGTATAGCCGCCCGGCCGCGTGGCAAACATGGGGCCGATTTCCTGGAACAGCTTGTCGGCCGCCTCACGCTTGTGGACGTGCTTGCCGGCCAGGCGGCGCGCGTGGAGCGTGCCGGTCCGGGCCTTGGTGATCAGCTTCTCAACGAAGGGGCGGAGTTCTTTCGCCTTCGCCTCAGTCGTTTCGATCGCACCCTGCTCAATGAGCGAGGTTGCGAGGTTGCGAAGCAGCGCGAGGCGCTGCTCACTCGTCCGCCGAAGTTGGCGGTTTGCCTTGCGATGGCGCATGGGAATTACTCCTCGTCGTCTTCGTCGTCGGGCGCGTTCTCGGCCGCGCGGCTGGGCGGGGTGCCCATATCGAGGATGCGCACACCGTCGGTGCTTTCCTCGTAACGCATGCCGAAATTGAGCCCTTCCTTCTCGAGCAGCGCGGCGATTTCCTGCAGAGACTTCTTGCCGAAGTTCTTGACCTGCAGAATCTGCGCCTCAGTCTGGCGGACCAGATCGCCGAGCGAGCGGATGTTCGAGTTCTTGAGTGAATTGACCGAGCGAACCGAGAGTTCGAGATCGTCGATCGGAGTGCGGAACAGTTCGGCCAGACGGAGCGCGTCGCTGTTGGAGCCGTCGCCACCCGCGCCGGGCTGTGCCGAGGCTGAGGACCCGAAGCCCACAAAGTACTGGAAGTGGGTCTGGGCCAGCGCCGCAGCGTAGCTCACCGCTTCCTCGGGCGACATCGTGCCGTTGGTTTCGACGGTCAGCGTGAGACGGTCATAGTCGGTACGCTGTCCGACGCGCGTCTCAGAGACGGCGAAGTTGACGCGACGTACCGGGCTGTAGATGGCATCGATCCGCACCACGTCGACGGAGAGATTCTTGTCGGCGGGATGCTGATCGCTCTCGATGTAACCGCGACCCTTGTTCACGTAGAGCTCGAGGTTGAAATCGCGCTCGTCGGTGATGGTGAAGAGGTGATGCGTCGGGTCGATGACCCGGGCGCCACCGCTGACCTGGATATCGGCGGCCGTCACGGTACCCGGGCCCGACTTGGCGATGCGGAGCACGGTCTGCTCGACATCGTCGGGAAGGGCGAGCGTGAGAGTCTTGAGATTCCCGATGATCTGGTGCACGTCTTCCACGACCCCGCCGATGGTCTGGTGCTCATGCACCACCCCTTCGATACGGAACGCCCACACGGCGGAGCCACGGAGCGACGACAGGAGCAGTCGGCGCATCGCGTTGCCCAGCGTGTGCCCGAAACCGCGTTCGAGCGGCTGCAGACGGAATTCGGCCAGATTGGGCGTGTCCTCGCGCTTGGTGGCTTCAACAAGCTGCGGGCGAACCAGCCCTGAAAGATCGATCGTTGCCATGAGGTTCGAAATAGTGAAGTGGTCACACCGGCGATGTTCGCCGGTGACGCGCTACCCCGCCCCGAACGCGCGGTAGCCCCGTAGAGGGGTTCGGGCCCCGACCGCCGGTGGAGCAGTGCTCCACCGGCTGTAAACGATGTCTTACTTGGAGTACAGTTCGACGACGAGCTGTTCCTGCGCGGCGAGCGGAATGGCCTGGCGCTGCGGCTTCTCGAGCACGCGACCGCTAAACGATTCCTTGTCGACCGCGATCCACGCCAGCGACGCGCCACGGGCCGCCTGTTCCATGGCGGACATCACGAGCACCAGCTCGCGCGACGACTGCTTGACACGGACTTCTTCACCCGGGCGCACCTGATACGACGGGATGTCGAGCAGGCGACCCTTCACCTCAATGTGACGGTGACGGATGAGCTGACGCGCGGCCTTGCGGCTGGGCGCGAAACCCATGCGATACACGATGTTGTCCAGACGCGTTTCGAGCGCGGCCAACAGGTTGTGACCGGCGATGCCCGGCGCGGACGCCACACGCTCAAATGTGTTGCGGAACTGCTTCTCGCTGATGCCGTAGATGCGCTTGATCTTCTGCTTCTCGCGCAACTGCTTGGAGAACTCGGACGCCTTCTTGCGACGCGCCGTGGCCTGACCGTGCTGACCCGGGGCGTACGGACGACGCTCCACGGGGCACTTTTCGGTGAAGCACTTGGTGCCCTTCAGAAAGAGCTTGGCGCCCTCGCGACGGCACTGACGGCAGCTGGGACCAGTATAACGGGCCATGTCTTAGACCCTCCGACGCTTGGGGGGACGGCAGCCGTTGTGCGGGATCGGAGTGACGTCGCGGATGGACTTCACCTGGAGGCCAGCCGCGGCGAGCGCCTGAATGGCGGACTCACGACCACTGCCCGGACCCTGCACCCGCACGTGCACGCGGCGCACGCCGAGCGTGAGCGCTTCGCGCGCGCACTGCTCGGACGCCACCGTGGCGGCGAACGGCGTGGACTTCTTCGACCCCTTGAAGCCCGCCTTGCCGGCGGAGCCCCACGACACCGTGTTGCCGTGCATATCGGTGATCGTGATGGTCGTGTTGTTGAACGTGGCGCTGACGTGGGCGATGCCTTCGGCCTCGACGACGCGCTTGGTCTTCTTTGCGGTAGCCATGGCTTACTTGGTCACCTTCTTCTTGCCCGCGATGGCGCGGCGCGGCCCCTTCTTGGTGCGCGCGTTCGTGTGCGTGCGCTGCCCGCGCACGGGAAGCCCGCGACGATGGCGCGTGCCACGGTACGAGCCGATGTCCATCAGGCGCTTGATGTTCATCGCGATCTCGGTGCGCAGGGCACCTTCGACGCGAAGATTGCGCTCGATTTCCTGACGGAGCTTGTTGACGTCCGCGTCATTGAGATCGCGGACACGCTGATCGGGCGAGACGCCCGATGCGGCGAGGATCTTCTGGGCGGTCGCACGACCGATTCCGAAGATGTAGGTCAGGCCGATCTCAACCTTCTTCTCACGAGGGAGATCGACGCCAGCGATACGTGCCATGTTTTACGCTTCCCCTCAGCCCTGACGCTGCTTGTGCTTGGGGTTGCGCTTGCAGATGATGCGAGTCACGCCCTGTCGCTTCACGACTTTGCAGTGCTCACAGATCGGCTTTACGCTGCTGCGAACTTTCACGGGTCACCTTGGCGCTCTCGCGCCAACGGAGTCTCCCGCACCGACTTGCGTCGGCCGGCCGGACTCCCCATGCGTTCATCGCTCATGAAGCATCGTGTCTTCCGCCCCAACATCCGGGACATGACACCGATTCCGCGCACGAGCGAAGCAAATGTGGCCAGCGGATTGGCCTAGAATCTCACCCGAAAACAGGCAAGACCCTCATCCTAGCGGACTTAGGCCAACCCCGCAAGGGACGCACGGACCGCTGCCATCGCGGCCACCGGGTCGGGCGCTCCGGTCACGGCCCGCCCGAGGATGAGCCAGCGGGCCCCCGCGTCGGCGGCGGCGCGGGGGGTCATCACCCGGCGCTGGTCGTGCGCCTCGCCGCCATCGAGCCGAATGCCGGGGATGAGCAATCCCAGGGCGCCCGCGTAGGCCGCGCGCACCGCCGCGGCCTCGTGCCCCGAACAGACGACCCCGGTCCCTCCCCCGGCCGCCACGAGGCCGGCCAGCCGTACGACCTCGTGGGTAACGTCGAGATGATCGCGCCCCCAGGCGGCGCCGATGCCCGCCGCGTCCATACTGGTCAGGATAGTGACCCCGAGGATGCCGCATCCTGCCGATCCAGCCCCTGCACCCTCAGCTGCGCCTTCCACCGCGGCGCGGACCATCTCAGTCCCACCGGACGCATGCACGGTGAGCAATGACGCGCCGTGCCGGGCCACGCTCCGCGCGGCACCGCGCACGGTGTTCGGGATGTCGTGCAGCTTGAGGTCCACGAACACCGACTTCCCAGCGTCCCGCAGCCACGCCACGATCGAGGGGCCTTCGGCCGCGAATAACTCAAGGCCGACCTTGTAATAGTCGCACGCTACGCCGAGCTCATCGACAATCCGCTGCGCCCCGGCCCGGTCGGGGACGTCGAGGGCCACAATGGGGGTGACGGCGGAGGTCTCAGGTAGGTTGCCGTGGGACACGGGGTTCATGCGGGCCACTCCAAGGTGCCGATGACGGTGCTGAGGTCACGCACGCCTTCCCGGTCGGCCCAAGCCGCCAGTTCGCGTGCAATCCGTACGGGCGCACGCGGATCGCGCAGCGCGGCGGTGCCGACGCCAACCAGCGAGGCGCCGGCCAGCAGATACTGCGCCGCATCGCCCCCCGTGCTGATGCCACCCAGGCCGATGATAGGCACCCCGGGAAGTGCACGACTCACCCGCCACGTGGCGAGGAGCCCCAACGGCAGCAGCGCTGGGCCACTCACGCCCCCACTGCCAAAGCCGATTTTCGGCTTGCGGCGTGCGGGATCGATGACGAGCCCAGGCATGGTGTTGATCAACGTCAGGCCGGTGGCGCCGTACTCGACGGATACCCGAGCGGCATCTACCACACCGGCGCCGAGGGTTGGCGAAAGCTTGACGAAGATGGGCCGCGAGGTGACGGCACGGGAGGCGACCACAAGCGCGGCCAGCGCCACCGGATCGGCGCCGAACTCCATGCCGCCGGCTTTGACGTTCGGGCAACTCACGTTCAGCTCGAACGCATCAATGCCGGGCAAGCCTTCCAAGCCTCCGACGACCCGCTCAAACTCCTCAACGCTGTTGCCCACGACGTTGACGATCACCCGGGTACCGGGGTGCGTCCGGTGCAACCACGGCAGGCAGTCAGCGCGCACGGCCTCAAGCCCGGGGTTGGCCAACCCGATGGCGTTAATCATGCCGCCGGCGAATTCACTGACCCGAAGCGGCGGGGCACCGTGACGCGGCGCGACACTGACGGCCTTGGTGGCGATGCCGCCGAGCGCGGAAAGATCGAGGACGTCATCCACCTCCTGCCCGAAGCCCGCCGTACCGGCCGCCAGCACCACGGGGTTCCGGAAGACGAGGCCAGCCACGTGAACACCGGGCCCTCGCGCGGCCGGCGCTACAGATGCGGGCGTCATGCCGGCCGTCGCCGCAGTCGTTGTCACGAGGTCACCGAGCAGAGGATTTAGGAGGAAGTCGAAGCGTCCGTACACTGTCCGTCCACCGGCGCAGCGTCTCGCTCCACTGCAATCTCAACAATTCCGGTGCGCGAACAAAGTCCGCGCGGGCAGATGGTTCCTCCCCGCGCAATCGCGCCGCCACGGCGGACTGCGCGTGATCGACGAGGATACGTCGGTGCCACGCGTCGGCGCTGTCGGGCTCGAGCAGCGCCGCCGCGTACCACGCCTGTGGCACGAGCGGCGACGCAGGCCGTTCCCGCGCGATGTCGATAAACAGCGCGCGCGCCAAGCGCGGGGCACGCAAGGAATCCCGCGCAATCTCGGCGGCCAGAAATGACGAGGCGCCACTCAGGTCGTCGTCCGTGGTCGGCGACGCGAGCAACCGGAACAGGAGCAGGCGCTCGGCCACCACCGCGGCATAGGCCGTGCCCCAGACGACGCTGTCCTGGCGCGCGACGAGCGTATCGAGCTCGCGGACGGAGGAGACCTGAGACAGCGTCAGCAGGGAAAGCCGCGCGTTCGCTTCGCGCGCGGTGAGCGTGTCACGGCGCGACAGGGTGCGCGCGGAGATGAGGTGGCGAAGGGCGAGGGAATCGCGACCGAGACGCAGCGTCAGGTCGCCGAGGACGAAATGGAGACGCGCGCGGCTTTCGTCGCCGATCCCGGCCGCATCGTACTGCCCGACGATGCGCTCCGCTCCGTCGAACCGTCCGTCGGCGACTAGCTCGCGCAGCGCGCGCGCGACGTCGTCTCGGTAGTCACCGACGCGAGCCCGCGCGACGAGCAGCGACTCAACCCGGGCGTATTCACGCGCGGACAGCGACGCGGCGATGAGCTCCCATTGCAAGACCGCCGCGCCGAGACCGCCGAGGTACGCCGGAACAGCATCACGGTCGCCCATACTGAGGGCAGCCCGCGCGCCCCAGATTCGCGCTTGCCGGGCGAGCTCAGGACGGTCAGACCCGATGAGCGAATCCAGTCGCGGCCGCGCGGTCGCGCTCCGTCCCGTGCGGATCTCGCACGAAGCGAGCGCGAGGCGCGTTCGATCCCGATCTGCCGGCGCGAGGGAGGTGCCACCCAGCAGTTCCAGCAGCCGTGGCATGGCCCGCTCACATTGCGCCGCCATCGCCCCGCTCCGTGCCGCGAGGTACAGCGCCCGGTCGCGCCACTTCGATGTGGGATGCCGAACGAGGACGCTTTCGGCAATCGCGGCCGACCGCTGGTAGCGGGTGGTGGCCCCTCCCTCGTCGTCGCGCCGCAGGCGCTCGTCACCCTGCCTCGCCTCGGCCTGGGCGTTATAGATGCCGTTGTAGTACACGCATCCCCCGCCGACCAGCCAGGTTGCCAGCACCAGCGCCAGCCGCCGGGGGGCGCGCCTCACCCGCCGCCTCCCACCTTGCGTTCGTACTGCTCCAGATAGCGCACGACGGCGTCCGCGAGGGTATCCGCCAATTCCTGTTGGCGCACCGGATCCGTCATGTACTCAGCTTCGCGCTTGTTGGTGCCAAAGCCGATTTCCACCAGCACGGCCGGCATGAAGGCCGTCACAAGCACTCGGAATCCAGCCTGCTTGACCCCGCGATTGGGCCCGGGATGCACCTGTCGCATGCCCGCCTGCACCATCTCGGCTAAACGTCCGGATTCGCGCAGATGCTCATTCTGCGCCATGTCACGCATGATGAATCCCAAGGGGTCGTCGCGTGACACATCCTCGCTAGTTTCGAAGCGAACGGCCTCATTTTCCATTGCTTCGACCCGACGCTCGTCCTCGGTCTTGGCCTCGGCCAGAAAGAACGTTTCGAACCCCCGTGCGGCGCCGGGGTTGCTCCAGCGTGGATTCGCCGCGTTGACGTGCACCGAAAGAAATAGGTCGGCCTTGGCCTGATTGGCGATGCGCCCCCGGTCCGAGAGGGCGATCAGGGTGTCGGTGGTGCGGGTCATCACCACCTGCACATCACGCGCCTGCAGGGTGCGCTGCAGGATCTGCGCAAACGCCAATGTGATGTTCTTCTCGAACACCTTCCGGGGCGAGCCGATCGGCCCGCTCATCCCGTTGTCCGGCCCCCCATGACCGGCATCGACGACGACCACGCGTCGGCGCAGCGCCGCGCTGCGCGCGGCGGCGCTGCGCGCGGCGGCGCTGCGCGCGATATCGGCCGGCGCCGCGACGGCGGTCGGACGGGCACGCACGGCGCGAGGCGGTGGTGTGCGACGGGAGGCCGTGACGGTCGCGAAGCGTCGCAGTTCTGCATTCTCCGTATCGAAGAGGACACCGGCGCCAAGGCGCGGCAGCAGCTCGGTGGCGAGCGCGAACGGAACGAAGAGCAGACCGCCACGTCTGAACACGCCAGCGCGCAATGGGATCGTATCGCCAGCCACCATCGCGAGCGCGCTGCCGGCCTGCAGATCCACACCGGTGGTGCCCACTTCGAATCGGTAGCGTCCTGCCAGCGCGGTTTGCGCGACGAGTTGCCCGCCCAAGGCCTCAGCCAGCGCGTCGGCCCGCAGCGCGATGCCGCCATCCGGGTGCGCGAGCGTGGGCACCGCGCGCGCGCGGTCGCCGGCGCGCACCGACAGCGGCGGCAGGACCGGCGTTGTCTGCGCGAGCTGCAGGATGAGTGCGACGGATCCGACGATGGTCACCGGCGTTCGTCAGTGCCGGCTGAGGGCACGCGCCATCTCTCGTTCCGCGTCACGCTTCTTGAGATCCTCACGCTTGTCATGCTGCTGCTTACCCCGCACGAGCGCGAGACGTGCCTTGACGCGCCCGTTTTTGAAATACAGGTCGAGCGGAACCAGCGTGAGCCCTTGTCGCTCCACGGCGCCGATGAGGCGCCGGATCTCACGCCGATGCATAAGCAATTTCCGGGTGCGGGTCGGCTCGTGGTTGAACACATTCCCCTGCCCATACGCCCCGATGTAGCAGTTCAGGAGGAAGACTTCATTGTCCTTGATCACCCCGAAGGCATCCGTGAGGTTGGCGCGGCCTTCGCGCAACGCCTTGACCTCCGTGCCAGTCAGCACGACCCCGGTCTCCCAGGTATCCAGGATTTCGTAGTCGTGTCGCGCGCGCTTGTTGCGGGCGATCATTTCGGTCGGTTCTTCGGTGTCCTTGTTTGCCATGCTGCAGAGAAAGTAATACCGCGGCGGGATCGGGGCGCACGAAGTGTCGCCGATGGCGTTGACATCGGGGGCACGTGCGACCATTCTATACGGCCCTGACGGAATCGTGTACGAAACAGTGTGTTCGGACACGAGGACGGGATCTGCCGGAGTGGTGGAATTGGTAGACGCGCTGCGTTCAGGGCGCAGTGTCCGCAAGGACGTGCCGGTTCGAGTCCGGCCTTCGGCACTCGAGTACCTCGATGAAAGAGGGGGAAGGTGGCATCTGCCGCCTTCCCCCTTTCTCGTACCTGTGATGTCGATTAGCCATATCGGACGGTCGTGCCGGCTGATTCGGCTAACGACCGAGGGCTGAAGGAGGAATATCGTCGGGGAGACTCGCCACACCGAACACATGCCGGAGTGACTCGTTGGCACGGGTCCGCGCGTCGGTGACAAACACGGACGCACGCGCCACCTGCTCCGGTCCCGGGGCAGTAAGACCGGCCCCGCCGAGGAGCACCCGAGCCAGCCGTACGGCGGGGGGATGCGCATCCCCACGCACCGCGAGTGCACCGGTGTAGGCACGCCAGCGCTGATCCCACGCGCGCCCCGTACCGGCGTTCGCGTGGAACTCCCGCTGGATTTCGGGTGCCAGTCGATGGGCCACGTCCGAGGCGGTCCGGTCATCGAGCGCGTCACGCTCCGCAACGATCAAGGCGACCGCGCGCAGCGCAAACGCCAATTCCCGCCGTGCGATCTCTTCACCGACTCCCATGTCGCACAGCCACACCGCATCCGAGGGCGCAACGGCACGCGGTAGCGCGTCGAGGTACCGCGATGCCAACCGCCGCCGGTCGCGTCCGGCGCGCCACCGTGCCCACATGCCCATCGGCGTCAGGACTGGAGGATCGGCAGGGCGCCGGGGACAGCGGGTGTGGCCGCGAAGGGAGGGAGTCCAACGCGGTCGCGCACGCTCGCTTCGTCGGTCAGCAGATCGCTGAGCTTCACACCCTCGAGCACCTCGTCGATGCGCTGCTGCAGGAGCAACCACACCGGTCGGATGCTGCAGTTTTCGGCTGCGGCGCAGCGCTCCGCATCGACCGGATGACTGACGCAATGCAGATCGAACGTGGTGAGTTCAGACGCCTGAATGACGTCGCGCACGGAGATCTCGCTGGCCGGTCGTGAGAGCGCGTAGCCCCCACGCGCGCCACGGGTACTGTCCACGATGCCCGCGCGACGCATGCGTAGCAGGATCTGCTCGACATAGTCGCCGGGCAGACGCTCACGTGCGGCGACGTCGCGCCCCGTGACCGGTCCCGCCCCCGCGCGCCGCGCGAGATGCAGGGCACAGATCAGTCCGTATTCAGCCCACGTGGTGATGCGCATCCTTCGAGTCTACGGCTCCCGGGTCGCGCGGACAAGTTCCCCACGGGGAAAAGCCGGATGAGCCACCGAACCCGGGGTCTCAGCCGCCGGCGGACGACGGGCGGTCTCCGGTGGGTACACCGATCTCCGTCAGGCGGTACAGGTCCAGCACGGTGTCGATGTCCTGCGCCGGCAACACCCCATCGCGCCGGACGAGCTCGCGGATCAGGATCCCCTCGTGTACCGACCGCTTTGCAATTTCCGCCGCTGCGGCGTAGCCGATCTGCGGCATCAATGCCGTAGCGAGCGCGGCCGAGCGCTCGACCCAATACGCGCACATGGCCGCATTGGCTTCGATGCCCGTGACGCAGCGCTCGGTGAGTGCCGTGATCGCGTTCGTGAGGAGCTGCACGGAGAGCAACACATTGTGCGCAATCACCGGCATCATGACGTTGAGTTCGAGCTGCCCGTGCTCCGCGGCAATCGCTACCGTCGTGTCGCACCCGATCACTTGGAAACAGACCTGATTCACCATCTCCGGGATGGAGGGGTTGATCTTGCCCGGCATGATCGACGATCCGGGCTGCACCGCCGGGAGTACGATTTCATCGAGCCCAGTCCGTGGGCCCGACACCATCAGGCGCAGATCACTGACGATCTTGGATAAATCGATGGCGAGCCCCCGCAGCGCCCCTGAGAAGGCAGCGGCATCGCCCATGCTCTGCATGAGCTGGATGCGGTCCTCGCCGACGCGCAGCGAGGAGATGCCCGACACCATCGCGAGATGCGCGACCATGCGGCTCGGGTATTCCGGCTGGACAGTGACGCCGGTGCCGACGGCCGAGCCACCGATGCCCAGATCATTAAGATAATCGGCGGCTTCGACGATGCGGCGCCGGCAGCGACGCAGTGTGCCGGCGTACGCCGAAAACTCCTGGCCGAGCCGAATGGGCATGGCGTCTTGCAGGTGGGTACGGCCCGCCTTGACGATACCATCAAAGTCCCTGCCCTTCTGCGCCAGCGCGGCGCTCAGCGCATCAACGGCCGCGAGGAGGGACGGCAGTTGCCGGAGCACGGCCAGCCGGATGTTGGTCGGGATGGTGTCATTGGTGCTCTGCGCCATGTTCACGTGGTCATTCGGATGCACCGGCGCGTAACTGCCGCGCGCGGCGCCGAGCAACTCGTTGGCGCGATTCGCGAGCACCTCGTTCACGTTCATGTTGTGCGAGGTGCCAGCACCCGCCTGATACGGATCGACGATGAACTGCTCACGATGCTGTCCGGCCAGCACTTCGTCAGCCGCCGCCACGATGGCATCGGCACGCCGCGGATCGAGCCGCCCGGTCTCGCGGTGCGTCAGGGCGGCGGCTTTCTTGATCCACACCTGCGCGACGACGAACGGCTCGAGGGGACGCAGCCCGCTGATCGCGAAGTTCCGCGCGGCGCGCAGCGTCTGGATGCCGTACAGCGCATCCGCCGGCACCGGCAGTTCACCGAGGGAATCCTGCTCGATCCGATCGGGCACGGGGAGGACCCAGACCGGGCGTCAGGGAAGACGGACGATCGTGTCGACGGTCGAGACGATGTGCAGCAGCGTGGAGGCATCGGGGCGCACTTCATTGGTGCGCCAACGGATCAACGCGAGCGACCGTAGTGCGGAGGGTGACGCTTGGAACGCGTTCAAGCCGGTTGCGGGAATCTCAAAGGCACCATCGTCCTTCAGGGCGCAGTAGATCTGCTCGTTGGCGGTCGTCGCCGCGGGCGTGGCGCCGTACCGCACGGACAGGATGATGGCCGCCGACGCGTCGTTCGTCCCGTTCCAGTTGACGACGAGCGGGGATCCTGCGGCCGGCGTTGCAACTGGGCTGGGGACAATGGGCTCGGCGAGCTTGACGGAGACGGCGGCGGCCGGGAAAACAGCCGCAGCACCCGGGATACTCACGGTGGCGGCGTCGCCGACCCCGTAGCTCAGCAGCGTCCCAACGGCTGGCTGGTACCGCAGCAGCGACGTGGAGTAGGGCATCGCCACGCTGGTGCCCGCGAAGGTGAGCGCGAGACTCTCGCCGACTTTCAACGATCCGGTGGCGCCCGTCGCCGCGGTGTCGACCAACGCATACGCGCACTGGTCCCCCTGTTGCGCCGCACTGCTGGGTGCCGCCGCTGACAACCCTTCGAAAAAGACCGCATTGATGGACGCCGTCGCGCGGCCAGCCGCTGCGTTCTTCGCCGTGATCGTGATGGCACCGTAGCGATTCAGCGTGACGTTGCTCTCGGTAAGACTGGAGCACGCCGACAGCACGCACACGCTGCTCAGGAGGGCGACGTGGCGGTAGCGCGGCAGGAGGCTGAACGGAGTCATGCGAACACCAGAGGAAAAGGAAGGACGACCGCCGACGTGCAGATCAGGCACCCAACGGACGGGCAGCACCGCGCAGGAACGGATTGACGGTGAGTTCGTGCCCGATGGTGGTGGAAACACCGTGCCCCGGAAATACCCGAGTCCCGGCCGCAAGTGTCGCCAGTCTCTGCAATGACTGCAGCATGGCGGTGGGATCGCACAACGGGAGGTCGGTGCGGCCGATCGAGCCGGCGAAGAGGACATCGCCCGAAAAGCAGAGCTCGTGACCGATGAAGGCCACGTGCCCAGGCGCATGTCCCGGCAGGTGCCAGACGAGAAAGGTGTACTCGCCGAGCTGCACACGATCCCCCTCGGCGAGGGGATGATCGGCGGGCGGCGGGTTATCGACCACGACGCCCCATCGGGCTGCACTCGCCGCGGCATTTTCATACAGAACGGTATCCGCCGGGTGCAACCAGACCGGCACCGGGCGAGCGGCCACGATGCCGGCGACACCGCCGACATGATCGAAGTGCGCGTGCGTGAGCCAGATCGCCGTCAGCGTGCAGCCGGTGGCGTCGACGGCCGCCAGCAGACGCTCGGCCTCGTCGCCCGGATCGATCAGCACGGCCTGCCCGCTGGCGGGATCGGCCAGCAGCCAGCAGTTCTCCTGCAGCGGACCGACGGTCAGTTGCTGCAGCGTGAGCGCGCTCACGGAGACGTGGCGTCCGGCGTGACCGGAACGGGCGCTTCCGCCGTTTCCAGCACGGGCGATTCCCCGATGCCATGATGGGCGAGCCACCGTTCCGCTTCGAGCGCCGCCATACATCCCGTCCCCGCAGAGGTAATGGCCTGCCGGTAGTAGTCGTCGATCACATCGCCGGCGGCAAAGACGCCGGGCACGTTCGTTTCGGTGCGCCACGACGACACCTTGATGTAGCCGTGTTCCGTGGTGTCGAGCTGTCCCTGCAGGAACTTCGTATTCGGCGTATGACCGATCGCGACGAACAGCCCGCCGACGTCGATCGTGCTCACGGCGCCCGTCGCGGTGTCGGTGAGCTGCAAGCCGGTGATGAAGTCATCGCCGAGGACGTCGCTGACCTGAGCGTTCCAGATGACGCGCACTTTGGGATGTTCGAGCACGCGATTGGCCATGACCTTCGACGCGCGGAAGCTGTCGCGCCGATGGATGACGACGACTTCGCTGGCGAACTTAGTGAGGTACATGGCCTCTTCCATCGCCGTGTCGCCCCCACCGACGACGGCCAGCGCCTTGTTGCGGTAAAAGGGCATAGCCCCGTCGCACACCGCACAGGCCGAGACGCCACCGCCTGTGGTGGCCAGCCGCAGTTCGTTGTCGAGGCCGATCCACCGCGCGGCGGCGCCCGTCGCGATGATCACGGTGTGGGCGGTGACCGGCGCGGAGTAGTTCGGCACGATGCCGAACGGCTTGGCGGACAAGTCCACCTGCTTGACCAGTTCGGACACCACGCGCGCGCCGTGATGCACGGCTTGCGCCCGCATGCGATCCATGAGGTCGGGGCCGCTGATGGCTTCGGGGAAGCCCGGGAAGTTTTCGATGTCGGTGGTCAGCATGAGCTGCCCGCCTGGCAGTTCGGTGCCCACCGGCTCCCCTTCGAACACGAGCGGATTGAGGTTGGCGCGTGCGGCGTAAATGGCGGCGGTCCATGCGGCCGGACCGGAGCCGATGATCACGATGCTTTCGGGGCGGGCGTCGGACATGTCGTCGGGGAGAGAAAGAGAACTCAATCGATCGCCAGTACGCCGAGCGCGCCGTGACAGTGCGAGACTGTTCCGACGAGCACAGCACAGGGGCCGGAATCACCCCAGCCGGCGAGTTGCCGATCAGCATCCGCGATCGCGGCGGCGTCGATCATCCCGACGCCGTACGTGCGGTGAACACAGTGAAAGATAACGGGACCGCGGAGCGACGGGTTGTCCTCGACATATTGGCGCATCATCGGCGGCATGCTCCAATCGCGGACACCGCGGGTGTGGGGGCAGCGCGCCGGTTCAATGCAATTCACCGGGCACATCCATGTCGCAAAGCTGACATAGTGTCGCCCGTCGGGTGATGCCCGCTCCCATGGGGTAGGCGGCGTACGCTCGAGCGGGGCGACACGAATGGACCGTTCCGGCCACCGCGCCCGAGCGCGTGCCATCAGCCAGTCAAGGCAGACGTGCGGCATGAGGGGAGACGGCACCATGGCATCGTTGGCGAGAGCGGCCGCCCCCTGCCCCAACCACTCGGCCACGTACGGGTCCCACTCGGCGCATGCGACCCGGAGCGGCAGCCCGTCGTAAGCACCGGACGCCTGCAAGGTGACCACGCGACAGGCGGGGTCGCGATCCACGACCACCACCTCCTCCGCCTGCAGGGCGCCGCGTTGGACGGCCCGTGTGATCTGTTGGGCGTACCAGCTGCCATAGCATCCACCGCCCATGACCACGATGCGTCCGAAGCGCAGAGGCGCTCGCGGCTCATCGCTGCACGTCATGATGCCTCATCGGCGAAGATGACGGCCGCCATCAACCGGGAGCACGACCCCTGTGATGTAGGGCGCATCGACGAGAAAGTGAATGGCCTCCGCGACGTCACGCGGTGTGCCGCTGCGCCCCAGCGGCACATCGCGCAGGAACCGTTCGATCATGTCGTCCGAGAGATCGTCCGGCGCGAGCACGAGCCCCGGCGCCACAGCGTTCACACGGATGCGGGGCGCCAACGCTGACGCGGTGGTGCGCACAAGTTGTGTGAGGGCGCCTTTCGTGACCTGATGCGGAATGAGGTTGGGGAACACCGCTTCGAACGCCAGATGATCAGACAGCTGGACGATGGCCCCGCCCTCCGGCATCACACGCGCGGCGGCCTGCACGAGGAAGAAAGGGGCGCGCAGATTCACGGCGGCGGTGTGCTCCCACTCCTCGACGGTAACCGCCTCGAAGGGACGCGCGGTCATGATGGAGGCCGAACTGACGACGACGTGGAGTGCACCGAATGTGCGCATGGCGGCCGCCACGACCCGCCCGGGTGCGTCGGCATCGACGAGGTCGTCCTGCACCACTTCGATCCGCACGCCACATTGCTCACGCAGTTCCGCAGCCAGATCGGCGGCGGCCTCCGGCGAACGGCCATGATGCAGCAGGACATCGTAGCCGCGTGCCGCGAAGCTGCGTACGATCTCCGCCCCCACGCGCCGCGCGCCGCCGGTCACGAGCGCGACGCGATTCGGCATCAGGCGGTCCCGGCCGCCGCGCGCACCGCGGCACGCATCGCGGCACGCTCCGCGACGCGGGCCTCCTGCCAGTCGAGCCAAATCTTCGGCACCAGCTGCCCACCCAGTCGGCGCGGTCCATCATGGGTGCCGTGCCAGTCGGAGCCACCACTGGGGAGCAGACCTGCCCGCTCGGTGTTGTCAAACAGCCGTTGCGAGAGCGCCGGCGGATGACTGGGGTGCAGGACCTCCACCGAATCGAGACCGACATCCGCGAGGCGCTGGATCCGCGTGGGCGTCGCGGAGTCACCGGGATGCGCCCACACCGCCAGTCCACCGGCCTGATGCACGAGGGCGATCGCGTCGGCAACATCGAATCGCTCTTTGGCCATATACGCCGGGCGGCCGAAGCCGAGCCATCGATCGAAGGCATCCCGGAAGTCGCGGACCCAACCGCCGGCGACCATCGCGCGGGCGATATGCGGCCGACCGACGGCGCCGTCGGCGGCCTCAGCGAGCACCGCGTCCATGGTCACCGGAATGCTGTGCTTGTTGAGCACCGCCACAATGCGCTCCGCGCGCTCGACACGACCAGCTTGGAGTTCACGCAGCGCGCTTCGCATGGCGTCCTGATTGGACAGATGCAATCCGAGCAGGTGTAGCTCGTCGTCGTCGAAGTGCGAACTCAGCTCGACGCCGGCCACGATACGAACGCCAAGCAGCTCACCCGCCGCCGTGGCTTCGGGCAGCCCATCGACCGTGTCGTGGTCGGTGATGGCGATGGCGTAGAGGTTGGCATCGCGCGCAGCCTCCACGACTTTCGTCGGCGCCAGGGCGCCGTCGGACGCCGTGGTGTGCACTTGCAGATCGACGAACAACGCCGACTCACCACGCCCAGAGATCGCATCCGGGCCTGAGGTACCAGGGGCAGCGGTCACGACCGGTAGCCGGCCTCGGGAGACCGAGCGCCCGGCTGGGACGTGCGGAAGAGGTCGGCCAGCTGCCGCTCGTCGAGCTCGGCGAGCGACTGTTCACGGGCCCGCGATCCCGTGGGGGAATAGCGCGTGACGCGGACAACGCGGTCATCACCGGCGCCGCTCACGAAGATCACGCCGAACTCATCACCGACCGACTGGGTGAGGAATCCGGACGGGTACACCTGCCATTCGCATCCGTCGACCACGATCCGTCGTGCGGGCATATCAGCCTCCCTGTACTTCGCGCCACCGGTCAGGCGGGCAGCCGTCGTCGTGGAGCGCCGCGAGTTGTGCTTCGCCGGCGGCCTCCGTGAACTCGACGAATCGGCCCGACTGCGTGGCGTGTTCAAAGACCCAAAAATGTGCCGGGACCGCAGCGGCGCGCTGCCGACGCTCGGCGAGGGCGGCCAGATAGGCGCCTCGCTCGGCGGGGGCAACGACACGCTCCTGCATCGTCAGCACGCGTGCCATGACGAGATCAGAACCCGGCGTCGGGGATGGTCTCGAGTGTCTTCTTGAGATCGCCCATGAAGCGATCCGCATCGGCACCGTCGATCACCCGATGATCGAACGACAGCGAAAAATAGGCGCAGGTGCGGATGGCGATGGTGTCCTCGCCATCGCGCCCCGTGACCACCTTGGCGCGCTTTTCAATGGCACCGAGGCCGAGGATGGCGGTGGTGCCGACCGGGATGATGGGGGTGCCGAACAACGACCCGAACACGCCGGGATTGGTGATCGTAAACGTGGACTCCTGAACGTCAGTGGGACTGAGCTTCTTGCTGCGAGCCCGGGCCGCGAGATCGTTGGTGCCACGCGTGAGTCCGGTGAGCGACAACTCGTCCGCGCGCTTGAGCACCGGAACGATGAGTCCCGTCGGCTCGAGTGCGACGGCGATACCGAGATTGATCTGCTTGCGGAGGATGATGTCGGTCCCGGCCACGGCGGCATTCAGCGTGGGGTGCCGTTTGAGCTGCATGCACACCGCCTGCAGGATGAACGGCAGGTAGGTGAGCTTCTGCCCAGACTGCGCTTCGAAGTCTTTGCGCATTGCGGCACGGATGCGCGCGACGCGGGTGAGGTCGATTTCGAAGAACGACGTCACGTGCGTGGCGACCTTGATGGCGAGCGCCATGTGGTCCGAGGTGAGTCGCCGGATCTTGGACATTGGTTCGACCGCATCACCCGGCCACGGTGTGGGCTGCGGACCGTGGTGCTCCACCGGGGCGGGCACATACATCGAAGGCGCGGGCGCTGGGGCGACGGCGGCCGCCGGTTTTGCCGCGAGGAACGCGTCGAGATCCCGGCGCGTGACCCGACCGGCAATGCCGCTGCCGCTCAGTCCAGCCAACTCCACACCATGTTCCGCGGCCATTTTCCGCACCAGCGGCGACGACTTCGTGCGGACGCGCTCTTCGAAGGACCCCGCGGGCGCGGACGACACGGGCGGTGCGGCGGACGTCGAGGCCGGCGCGGCAGCGGGTGCCGGCGCGACGTCTGGCGTGGTCGCTGCCGCGACTGGGGCGCTGGGCGCGGCCACCGGCGCGAGCGCGGCCGCTGCGTCGGTCTCGAGCCGCGCCACAACGGTCTGGATGGCGACCGTCTGGCCTTCCCCCGTCAGAATCTCGACGAGAATGCCGGCTGACGGCGAGGGGATCTCGGCGTCCACCTTGTCGGTGGAAATTTCGAAGAGCGGCTCGTCGCGCTTAACGCTGTCGCCGACCTTCTTGAGCCACCGCGAAACGGTTCCTTCCGCGATGGATTCACCCATCTGCGGCATGATGACATCTATGCGAGCCACTCGATCATCCCCGATCTGAAGAAGCAGCATCGGCCGCGCGATCCGCGCGACGCAAACGCCACAAAGCGAGAATCGGCAGCGAAATCGCGCCGATGGCACCACCATACCCAGCGTACACCCACCAGTCACATGCGGGCAGGCCCGCCATCGGTGTACACCGTGCGAAAAACCCCAGCAACTTGCCGATACCGACACCAACCATCGCGCCGCTTACGGCACCGACAAACACCGAAAAACATCCCACCCCGATGTTCCGACCCACACGGTCTTCGGGAAGGGGTGTCTGCGCACCGCCAGCAGAGGTCGTCGTCATTAATACGCAGTCAGGCGCCGGACCGCTCGAACGATATCGGCGGTCTGCGGCAACACGTAATCCTCGAGGGCTGGCGCGTACGGCAGCGGGATATCCGCCGCCGTGACGCGCAACACGGGCGCGTCGAGCCACTCGAAGCAGGTTTCGTTCACGCGCGCGGTGATCTCACCCGCCATCCCACCGGTGCGCGTATCCTCGTGCACGATCAAGAGCCGATTGGTCTTCTTCACGGTGCGGAAGATCGCCTCATCGTCCATCGGCGCAAGCGACCGCAAATCGATGACCTCAACGGAGATCCCCTCGGCCGCAAGGAGGTCGGCCGCTTCGAGCGCCTTCCACACCGTGGACGCGTAGGTCACGATCGACACATCGCTACCTTCGCGCGCCACCCGCGCCTTGCCGATCGGCACGACGTGATCGCCCGCGGGCATGACGTCCTTCACGCGACGGTACAGATACTTGTGCTCGAAGAAGAGCACGCAATCGTCGTCGCGGATGGCGGACTTCATGAGGCCCTTCGCATCCGCCGCCGTGGACGGATACACGATTTTGAGCCCCGGCGTATGCAGGAAACCGGCTTCCGGGTTCTGCGAGTGGAACGGGCCGCCGCGCACATAGCCGCCGCTGGGCCCGCGCACCACCATCGGGCACGGCAGGGACGCGCGATAGCGCGCCGTCGCGACGTAGTTGGTGAGCATGTCGTAGGCGTTGGCGATGAAGTCGATGAACAGCATCTCGACCACCGGCCGCAACCCCATGTGGGCGGCACCGGCCGCCGCGCCCACCAGCGCGATCTCACTGATCGGCGAATCGATCACTCGCTGTTCGCCGAACTTTGCCAGCAAGCCTTCGGTGACCTTGAACGCACCGCCGAAGGCGCCAATGTCCTCGCCCATGCAGAACACGTTCGGGTCGCGCGCCATTTCCTCGAACAGCGCCTCGCGGATGGCTTCGAGGTACGTAATCTCGGCCATCAGCGTGTGCCATCACCCGCGTTCCAGGTGCCCCAGCTTTCGGGGCGTTCCTGGCCGTACGACTCCGCACCGGCGTCGCGCCGGAACCAGAGCGGCTGCTCGGCCGGTGGATTGGCGTACACACCCAGAAGCGCCTCGCTCGCGTCCGGCGTGCCCGAGGCTTCCGCGAGATCGGTGGCCTCATCGATCTCGCGCGTAATGCGCGCATCGATGGCCGCGATTTCGTCCTCGGTGGCACCGAGCACCGTCCGCATGACGTGCAGGTACCGGTCGATGGGATCGTTCTCCGCGGCCCACTGCTCGATTTCGCCTGGCGGGACGTACGACTGATTGTCGTGCTCGGCGTGTCCCTTGCGGCGGTACGTGATCAGTTCAACCAAGGCCACGCCATGACCCGCGCGCGCGTGATCGACCGCCTGCCGGGTCACATCGTAGGTGGCCAGCACGTCATTGCCGTCCGCCTGCAGTCCCAGCACGCCGTAGCCGATAGCCTTATCGACGAAAAAGCGGGCGGCCGACTGTTTCGACGTAGGGGTGGAATAGGCATACCCGTTGTTTTCGACGATCACGACCAGCGGGCATTTCTGCACGGCGGCGAAGTTGATGCCCTCGTGAAAAGCGCCCGTGCTCGTGGCCCCGTCGCCGACATAGACCAGGCCGACGCGATCCTCTCCCCGCATCTTAAAGGACATGGTGACACCCGTCATGACCGGTACCATGTCGCCCAACGGCGAGATCTGCCCGAGGAACCCACGCGTGACGCCAGCTTCGCCGATGTCGCCGAAATGGATGTTGAGCTCGCGGCCGCGTGTGGGTGAGTCGGCTTTGGCCATGTACTGCTTGAGCACTTCCACGGGGGTCGCGCCCTTGACGAGCATCGCCCCGAGGTTGCGGATCAGCGGCGACATGACGTCACGCTGCTCGAGCGCAAAGCAGCTGCCGACTGCGTCGGCCTCCTGACCCAGCGAGCGAAAGAGCCCGCCGACGACTTTGGTCTGCCGATACAGGTTGACCAGTCGTTCTTCGAGCTGTCTGGTGAGCTTCATCCAGTAGTACAGCTCGAGCTTCTGCACACGCGAGAGGGCGTCGCTAGGGCGCGCCGGCGCGGTCGCCGCCGCGCGATTGGTTCGCGCCGCGGCCATCAGTATCCTGCCTCGATGGTGTGCCGTGGGTCGGCGGTGCGATGGAGGGCATTGAAGAACTTCTTCACGTTTTTGTCGAGGCGGCTCTCACCGACCTGGTCGGTGTGGACTTCAACGAACGTGTAGTGGCCGCCTTCCATCCGGACGGAGAGTGTGAGCGAACCAAGCACCCCGGCGAACGCACGGGTACGGGCATCAGCACTCCCTCGGTTGAGCCGGAGGGCCGAGAAGAACGCGTCGGCCGTTGCGAGCACCACATCGGGCGTCACGGAGGTCCGATGAAAGTGCCTCATACTCAGGGTCCCTTGCGCGTACTGTCGATCGACGCACGCGGTGGCGGTTCGGGCGGACGGGAGGTGGCCGGAGGCGTGAAGTCGCCCGGCTCCTCGGCTGCGAGGATGTCCTGCGTCCAATCCTGCGTCTTCTGCAGCACTTTGGTCGAATCGCGCCGGAACTGGATGGCCATGGCCCACATCCCGGCCGTGACGAACATGAGATTGGTGCGATAGGTCCCCAGTTGCTCGGTTTCGCCGAGCCCATTGGAGACCGTCTTCCGATCGCGATTGGTGGCGAAGACCCGGCCCTCCCCGCCCTGCATGGGAAGACCGGTCTTCACGTCGTGCACGGTGACACGCCAATAGGTCGGCTCGAGCGCGCGCGTCGGCTTGGTTTCCGGTTCAACCCGGATGACGAAGTCTTCGGTTTTGAACCGAAGTTCACCCTTCGGTGGTTGGCCTTCCCTGCCCCCGCAGCCGACCATCGCAAGGCCGACTGCGGCGACTGCCACCACGCGACGGATCCGACGCGTGCGCTCAGCGATCATTGATAGTATTCCAGTCCGAGGTGGGTGATCTGCTCCTCACCCATGAGATGACGGAGCGTGTTCTTGAGCTTCGTCTGCTGGATGAACAGATCGTGTTCCGGCTGGAGCCCCGGCGCGGTCTGCGGCGCCTTGTAGTAGAAGCTCAGCCACTCCTGGATGCCCTTCATGCCGGCGCGCATGGCGAAGTCCGAGAAGAGCGCCAGGTCGAGGACCATCGGTGCCGCGAGGATGGAATCGCGGCAGAGGAAGTTGACCTTGATCTGCATCGGGTAGCCCAGCCACCCCTTGATGTCGATGTTGTCCCAGCCTTCCTTGTTGTCGCCGCGCGGCGGATAGTAGTTGATGCGCACGACGTGCGAGAAGTCCTTGTACAGCTCCGGGTAGACTTCAGGCTGCAGGATCGTGTGCAACACGGAGAGCTTCGACGCTTCCTTGGTCTTGAACGACGCCGGATCATCGAGCACTTCGCCATCGCGATTGCCGAGGATGTTCGTGGAGTACCACCCTTCAAGGCCGAGCATACGCGCCTTGAGGCCCGGTGCGATGATGGTCTTCATCCACGTCTGGCCGGTCTTGAAGTCCTTACCGGAGACGGGCACGCCCTTCTCGATCGCGAGGTCGAGCAGCGCCGGAAAATCGGCGGAGAGATTCGGCGCACCGTTGCAGTACGGGATGCCTTCCATGATGGCGGCGTAGGCGTAGAGCATGCTGGGCGCGATCGAGTCATCGTTCTCTTCCATCGCCTTTTCAAACGCTTCGATCGTCTGATGCTGCGGGCCGGGGCTGATGAACGTCTCGGTCGAACCGGTCCAGACCATCACGCCGCGCGTGGCGCCGTTGCTCTGCATGACGTGGCGGATGTCGGCGCGGATCTGCTCGGCGAGGTCGCGCTTGTTCTTACCCGTCTTCACGTTGGTCGCACGCGTGATGCGCGTGACGTAGCGGCTCTCGAAGACGGCCGGCATCGGCTTGATGCTCTTGAGGAAGTCAGCGATCGGTTCGATATCCGACTTGTCGAGCACGCCCGCATTCATGGCCGACTCGTACGCCGTGTCAGGAATGGGATCCCAGGCGCCGAATACGATGTCGTCGAGCTTGGCGAGCGACACGAAATCCTTGATCAGCGGGCTGCGGCCGTCGGTGCGCTTGCCGAGGCGGATCGTCGCCATCTGGGAGAGCGACCCGATGGGTACCGAGAGTCCGCGGCGCACGCGCTCGACGCCGGCGATGAACGTGGTCGCCACGGCGCCGAGACCCGGCGTGAAGATGGCGAGCTTCCCCGTCGCCGGGGCTGGGGACGCGGCATTACCGCGAGTCGAGTCGGACACTGCGTTTATTCTCCAGGGGAAGTGGTCGTACGATACACGAACGAAATGCGCTGAAACACGGTGATCCAGGCCGTCACAGCCAAGAGGCTGACGATACCGGCGAGAATCCAGCCGTCGAGCGCCAGGCCGAAGAACGCCTGGGGTGCGGAGAGCAGCGTGATGCGCTCAGCGCGCTGCAGCATGCCCACCTTCGCGTCGACACCGAGTCCTTCGGCACGCGCTCGGGCGTACGAGGTGAGGAAGGTGGCGATGAGTGCGGCCAGCGTGACCATGACCATGGGCTGACTGGCATGCACCGGATTGGTGGCGTAGAACACCAACAGTCCACCGAGTAAGAATCCGTCGGCCACGCGATCGAGCGTGGAGTCGTAAAACGCCCCAAAGACGGTGCTCTGTCCGGTGCGGCGCGCGACGTTTCCGTCGAGGACGTCAAAGAGCGCCGTGAGGCCAAGGAACCAGCCGCCGGCGCTGATGTGCCCCGTGGCGAAGATCACGCCGGCTGTGCAGGTACAGATGGTCCCGATGGTCGTGATCGTGTTGGGGCGCACGCGACGCGCTACCAGCCAGTCTGCCACTGGGGCTATGACTCGCATGTATCCGCGCTGAATCGCGCTCCACAGTGATTGCATCTCGATCGCGCTGAAGTAACGGAAGAGTATCTAGCCGTGGAAAGCTAGAACTCCCTTCCCGTCAACGGTAGAGATAAAAGCGTCTGGCGTCCTTTTCGAAGGCGATCACCGCGGGAAGCTGCCGGTCCATGACCGCATCGGGATCGGCGCCGCCAAGGAGGGCCTCGCGGACCCGAACCGCCCCCATGCGCTGGTCGAAGCCCGTGGCGGTGACCTTGAGGGAATCGTGGTGGATCCGGTTGAGCGCCCAGAGGAGGGCGGCTCCGATACGCGCCGGCTGTACCCGCTCCCGGTCGACAACCTCGATCCGGACCCCGGGAATGGACCGTCCGGCGAACTTGCCGTCCCCCGGCTTATCTGGGGTAAACCGTTCGGCCTTGAACCGGACACCGGTGAGGGATAGGTCCTCGAGCGCCCGCGCGACCGAGTCGGCGTTCAGCCAAGAGGCGCCGACGCGCTGAAACGGTTCGTCGGTTCCGCGTCCGACCGAAACATTACTGGCCTCGAAGGGCACGAGCGCCGGGTAGAGGAGCGCGCTGGTCCCGTTCGGCATGTTCGGCGAGGGGCGTATCCACGGCAGCGACGTCTCGTCGAACCACATGGCACGCCGCCAGTTCCGCATCGGGACGACGGTCAGGCGGGTGGTCAGCTTGAACTGCGCCTGAAAGAGCCGGGCCATTTCCCCCATCGTAAGCCCGTGCCGCAGCGGCATCGGGTACAAGGCGAAGCCGTTCGGCCGGTTGGTGGCGCTAGGAACCGCTCCGTTTGCGAGTGCGGAGTCGAGGAGGGCACCTTCGGCCCGCGCGCCGGTGAGCGGGTTGGGCCGATCGAGCACGAGGACCGGGATGCCGCGCTTGGCACCGGCGTGCATGCTGTAGAGCATGACACCGACGTACGTCCAGGTGCGGGTGCCGATGTCCTGCAGGTCCACGACCAGCACGTCAACGTCGGTGAGCAGACTATCGGGGGGCGGAATCGTGCCGCGCTGATAGAGGGAGTGGATGGTGAGACCGGTTTTCACGTCCCGCTCATCCTCGAGGTTGGGACGATCAGCCGTTCCCGTAGCCCCATGCTCCGGGGCGAACAGGCGGACCAGCTTCACGCCGGCCCGCATCGAGCGAGGGTCGGCAAAGAGCAGGTCGATCGAGCGCCGCCCTTTTTCATCAACGCCGGTCTGGTTGGTGACCAAGGCCACCCGCTTGCCGGCGATGAGCTTGATGCTATCGTCCAACAGCACGGAAATCCCGGGGCGCACCTTGCGGTTCCGGGTGCCGGCGAGCATCCCGTCCATACTGTCATCGGGCGTGGGCTCGTTCTCGGGGCGTGCGCCACGCGAGCATCCCGCGACGATCGTTGCGGCACCGACCAGCGCCAGCAGCACCAGCGTCTTCATCGCCTTCATGCGTTCCCTCCCGAAGAACCTGCGCGATCGCGTTGCGCACGAGTCGCGCAACGCCCTGCCCCCTGCCAACACATGACCCGTCCGGATCCCTACACCACCGACTCGCCTGCGGTCGCCTCGCGGTACCGCCTTCACTGCATGAACGCACCGAAACCCGCCTTTCTCAAGCGGCGCGGGGTCACGATGTTCGCGCTCGCGGCGGTGATCGCCGGGCCGGGCGCGGTGTGGCTGGGGGCGTGCGCGCCGCGCACCAGTCGTCCGGTGGCGGTCCCCGGGATCGCGGCGGCTCAGGCGACCCGGCTCCGCGACAGTGTCAGGGCGGTGCTGCAGCGGGCGATGGCGGACAGCGCATTTCCAGGGGCGTATGCCGCCGTGGGGACGGCCGACGGCGTCGTCGCAGAATACGGTGTCGGTCGGCTCGACGCGGATGACGCCACACGCCCCTCATCGCGCACCGTGTGGGACCTCGCCTCGCTGACCAAAGTGATCGGGACCACCAGTGCGGTGCTGCAGTTGGTGGGTACCGGCCGGGTGGCACTCGACACGCCGGTGGTGCGCTATCTGCCCGGCTGGACCGCACCGGGGGCGGAGCGGATCACGGTGCGTCATCTGCTGACCCATTCGTCAGGATTGCCGGCGTGGCGGGCCTTGTACAAGGAGGCGGCCACACCGGAGGAGGCGGAGCAGCAGCTGTTCGCGACCTCGCCGGATACGCTCCCGGCGGTACGCTACCTGTATAGCGACCTCGGATTCATCCTGCTGGGCAAGCTGGTGGAACGCGTGAGCGGCGAGCCCTTGGCCCGCTACGACAGTGCGCACGTCTTCGGTCCGCTCGGGATGGGCGACACCCGCTATCTCCCGCCGGCCTCGTGGATGGCCCGGATCGCCCCCACAGAGATCGATCCGTGGCGGCAGCGGAAGATCCGTGGTGAGGTGCACGACGAGAATGCCTCGCGTCTGGGGGGCGTTTCGGGGCACGCGGGACTCTTTTCCAGTGGGCGCGATCTCGCCCGGTTTGCGCAGATGTACCTCCGCCACGGAACGCTGGACGGTGTGCGGGTATTCGACTCGGCGACGGTGGCGACCTTCACGCGGGCGCAGGACACCACGATCTCGCGGCGCGCCTTGGGGTGGGAGACGCCCACCGGCGGGAACTCCGCCGGCGGGCGCCTGTCGCCGATGGCGTTCGGTCATACCGGATTCACCGGCACCTCCCTCTGGATGGACCCGCGGCAAGGTGTGTTCGTGCTTCTGCTCACGAACCGCGTGAACCCCACCCGCGAGAACCGGAAGATCGGGGGGGTGCGCACGGCGCTGGCCGATGCGGCGGTCGGCGCGCTGCGGGGTGACACCGGGCGATGACCGGTGGTTTGTGCACGAGTTTCTTGAAGGGGAGCGATCTACTCGCTATTTTCCTTACAGCTAGACGCGACGCTGTCCCGGTTGCCGATCGCGGGTGCGATCGGGTGCGGGCGGCGCGCTCCATCAGGCCGGGGTGTCAGCCGGCCGCTTCGGAGGACAGCAATGAGCACGATGCAGCAGCCGGATGTCATGGTGGTTCTCACGTCCACGGCCGCGACGGAAGTCCGCAAGTTCATGGAAGCGGAAGGCGTGACGCCCGAGCAGGGCGGCCTGCGCGTGTCCGTGATGCCGGGGGGATGCAGCGGCTTCAAGTACGGGCTGGTGATCGAGGACAAGCACGCGGAGGACGACACCGTCTTCGAACTCGAGGGGATCAAGCTGTTTGTCGATCCGTTCTCGGCGCAGTACCTGAGCGGCACGACGATCGACTACGTCACGTCGATGCAGGGATCCGGCTTCACCTTCAAGAATCCGAACTCAACCGGCGGTTGCGGTTGCGGCAGTTCTTTCTCGGCCTGATCCAACACCCCGACACTCCTCGTCATGACCATGGCCCCCGGTTTCCCGGAGGCCACTGATGGAACACAGGCCCGCGCGCTCGACATGAGCGGCGGGCCTGTGCGCGTCGGTGCCTCCCTCTTCGTCCACGCCGATGTGTCCGGCACCGTGCGCGAGCGGATCCGCACGATCATCATCGACGAGCATGCCGACATGGCGCGCGTCGTCGCCGGCCGCATCGCGACCTTGATGCGCGAGCGTGCGGCGGCGGGACGCCCGATCGTGCTCGGCTTGGCCACGGGCTCGACCCCGATCGGCGTGTACCGCGAACTCATCCGCCTGCACCGCGAGGAGGGGCTGAGCTTCCGGCACGTGATCTCGTTCAATCTGGACGAGTACTACCCGATGCCCCCGGACAGCATTCATTCGTATCACCGTTTCATGTGGGAGAACCTGTTCTCCCACGTGGATATCGATGCGGCGAACGTCCACATCCCGGACGGGGCCCTGGAGCGCGCCGAGATCGACGCCGCGTGCACCCAGTACGAAGCCGCCATCGTGGCGGCCGGCGGTGTCGACTTCCAGCTGCTCGGCATCGGTAAGACGGGGCACATCGGCTTCAACGAGCCGGGATCCGGCGAGCAGAGCCGCACGCGGGTGGTCCATCTCGACTCCGTGACGCGTCGCGATGCCGCCGCCGATTTTTTCGGCGAAGAGAACGTACCGCGCGAAGCGATCACGATGGGTATCGCCACCATCCTGCAGGCGCGTGAGATCGCGATTCTGGCCACGGGCGAACACAAGTCCGGCATCGTGCGCCGCGCAGTTGAAGGCGAGATCGATCGCGCGGTGGCCGCGACCTTCCTGCA
>JARIEV010000166.1 GCA_031127225.1 Gemmatimonadota bacterium
GGACGAGTCTGATCCTGCCTTCGAACAACCTGCACCTTCAGTAACGCCGGACTAGTGAAACCGCACGGACGCACGGCCCGTGCGCCGCCGGTCGTCGGATGACAACGCGGCCACGGCGGGCGAGAGATCGCCGCCATCCACGGCCTCGATGCGCACCCCTTTCAACCACGACGGCTCCGACGACAGTTCGACCTTGCCGGCCGGCATGCCGTTGAGCTTGAGGATGTACGCGGTGACCCAGATGTATTCGTCTTCCGTGAGCGTACCCGGTGCCGACTTGGGCATCAGGTTGCTGAGGTAGCCGTACAACTCCGCCAGCGGACGGCCGAACCAGCGCAGTTCGAACGCAGGGCCCATGTGCGTGGCGGTGGTGTGGCACCCCAGGCACGCGCCGTTGAACACGTTCCGCCCTTTCGTCGCCTGCGCGAGCGTGTACACGCCCTGCGTCGTGGACTTGGCCGCCTGCGCCCCGGCCGCGCGTGGCACGGTGCTCGCCGCGAGCAGCAGGCACAGCGCCACCGCCGAACCAACCGTCGTGGTCACGGTGCGCGTCCCGGCGAGGCGACGCATCACTCCGGACAATCCCCATGCGATTCCCGTCACGATCAAGATCCCCATCGTCCCACGCATCAGATCCGCCAGAAACAGGGCGTCGAGCACCGGCGGCGTAAACCGGTAGGCGCGCAACGTCTGCGCGCGCTCGAGCAGCCAGTGCCATGCCTCGTGCGTGATGAACGCCGACGCGATCAGCACCCCCATCCGCGCCGGCACCACGTGCGCGAACAACCACCGCAACGCTGGTACCGCCACCGCCAGCACCACCAGCTGCGCCAGCTCCACGCCGATGTTGAACGCGGCCAGCGACGTCAGCAAATGCGTACCGGCAAACTGCAACTGGTCGCGCAGCGCCGCCGAAAACCCGAAGCCGTGCACCAGGCCAAAGACAAACGCCACCCGCCAGCGCTGCTCTACCCGCGCGCCCACGATGTTCTCGAGCGCCATATACACAATGGAGCCCGCGATCAGCACTTCCACCAGCGGCGGAAACCAGAGCGCCGTGGGGGCAAAGCCCAGTGCCGACGCCACCAGTGTGACCGAATGGGCCACCGTGAAGGCCGTGATCACCCCCACTAGCGGGCGCACGGCGCGGATGGGCAGCACCAGACAGAGGACGAACAACAGATGATCGATACCGCTGAACAGGTGCGTCATGCCGGTCCGCACAAACCGCCACGCCGCATGCCACCAGCGGGGATCAAGACGCACGGCACCGGGATCACCATCGAAGGTGATCACCCGCGCCGCGCCGCGCTGCGGCACCAGCGTGACCACGGTGGTGGTCCGGACGCCCAAATGCGCCCACCCGGGCTCCAGCACGAGATCGCTGCCGTCCCCCGCCGGGGTACCGGTCACCGGCACGTCCAGCAGCACGTCCAGCATGGCCTGTCCCACGGGAATGTCCGTGCCGACGGGGAGCGGGGCGTCCTGCACCGCGCGCACGGCGGTGTCGTACGCGTCGAAGGCGCGATCGCTGGGCAGTGCCGCGCGCACCGCCACGATCTGCGCGGTCGGCAGCACGCGGTCGCCGATCCGCAGCCGCAGCCCGTCGGCCACCCACAGCTGCGCCGCGTCACGCAGCGTCGCGCCGGCGCTGGCCACATCCAGCAGCCCGGCGCCACGCAGGGGGAACGACACATCCCGCAGGCTCTCCATCGGCACCCGCACCACAACGCGCACCCGCGCGCCGTCAGGCTTCACGAAGGTGCGCACCACCACGCGCCCCGGGATCTCGTGCGCCCACGCACGGTGACCGGGCCACAGCAGCAGCACTACCAGCAACAGGCGAACGACGGGTGGCATCGCGAACAGGGCAGCGATTCTCTGGACAGGCGGGAGGAGGCGGGTTACTAAAGATGCACGCAGGAACCGCCCGAACATACCATCCCGCTCCGTAATCCACACGGGGTCACACTTCTGATGGAGACGCTGATGACGAGGTCGCGCCACACCGTGCGCTGGACACTCCTGACCCTGACCATCGGCGCGCTTGGCGTGGGGCAGGCATCGCTCCGCGCCACCGATCGCCAGATGGTGCAGGCCCCCCGGTTCGAAGTTGACCCGGTATGGCCCAAGCCGATGCCCAACCATTGGATCCTCGGCTCCGTCATCGGTGTCGGCATCGATAGCCGCGACCATGTGTTCATCATCCACCGCGGCGACTCCACGCTGAACCAGCGCACCGAAGCGGGCATGAACGCCAAGCCGCCCATCGCCGAGTGCTGTGCCGCCGCTCCGCCGATCCTCGAGTTCGATCCCGACGGCAACCTCGTGAAGGGATGGGGCGGACCGGGCGAGGGGTACGTCTGGCCCGGCTCCAACCACGGCGTGGCCGTGGACGACAAGGACAACATCTGGATCGGCGGCAACGGCCCCACCGACTCGCACATCCTGAAGTTCACGCACGACGGCAAGTTCCTGGCGCAGTACGGCACGCCGGGCCAGGGCTCGGCCAGCAACGACAGCACGCACTTCGGACGCGTGGCCAAGATCACCTTCGACAACAAGGCCGGCGAGGCCTACGTGGCCGACGGTTATGGCAACAAGCGCATTGCCGTGCTCGACATGGGCTCGGGCAAGATCAAGCGCTTCTGGGGCGCCTACGGGAACAAGCCCGACGACGCGCGTATGCCGCCGTACGATCCCTCGGCGCCACTCGCCCAGCAGTTCCGCAATCCGGTGCACTGCGCCGAGCCCAGTGTGGACGGACTGGTGTACGTGTGTGACCGCCCGAACGACCGCATCCAGGTGTTCCAGAAGGACGGCAAGTTCGTGAAGGAAGTGCGCGTCGCCCCCGCCACGCGCGGCGACGGCTCGGTGTGGGACATCGCGTTCTCGAAGGATGCCGCGCAGAAGTACTTGTACCTTGCCGACGGCAAGAACGAGCGCGTGTACGTGATGGACCGGCAGTCGCTCGAGATTCTCACCAGCTTCGGCGACGGCGGCCGTCAGCCCGGGCAGTTCTTCGCGGTGCACAGCATCGCGACCGACTCCAAGGGCAACATCTACACCACCGAAACGTACGAGGGGAAGCGGCTCCAGAAGTTCCGCTACAAGGGCGTCGGTGCCGTGAAGCGCGGCAATCAGGGTGTGGTCTGGCCCACACCGGCCAAGTAGGGCGCGCAACCCCGGCGTGACACCGGCACGTGAGTGACACGAGGGCCCGTCAGCGACTGCTGACGGGCCCTCGTCTCGTTCACACGGCCATCGCGGTTATGGAATGGCGGCGAAGCACTCGATCTCCACCTTGGCGCCCTGCGACACCAGCGCGGCCACGACCACCGTGGAGCGGGCCGGTGGCGCCACCGGGAAGAACTCCCGGTACACCGAATTCATACCGGCGAAGTCCTTCACGTCGATCAGGAACACGGTACACTTCACCGCGTTGGCCATCGTGGTCCCGGCGGCCTCGAACACTTTCTTCGTGCTCTCCAGCGCCACGCGGGTCTGCCCCTGAATCGTGGTGTCGGGGGCGGTGCGGCTCATACCAAGCTGCCCCGACGCGTAGATCATGTTCCCCACGCGAATCCCCGGGGTCAGGGTAGGCGAGGCACTCTGCCCTTCAGGAATGACCTGCTGGCGGGCGGCCCCTTGTGCCAGCGCCGCGCGGGCACCCAGCGTAAGGGACAGCGTGGATACCACAGCAGCAACCGCAGCGAAAACGAACGAACGACGCATCAGCAATCCTCCAAGGAAGCGGGAGCGGGAATCATATGCCCATGTTCGACTTTGTGTGCACGGCCTGTCAACACGGTTTCGAGGCGCTGGTCCGCGGCAGCACGGCCCCAGCCTGCCCCGCCTGTGGCAGTACAGCGCTGGAACGTCAGGTCGCCCTGCCCTCCATTAAGACCTCATCCACGCACGGACAGGCCATGCAGGCCGCTAAGCGTCGCGACGCAGCACAGGGCAAGGACCGCATGCACGAGCAGCGGAAGTACGAACTGAGCCACGACGACTGAGGGCGAAGGCCCGGTCGGCGTGGCTCAGGGGTTGCACCGGCATCACACGGGCCAGTTCAGCGCGAGACGCCGGACGGGCCCGTGGTGCGCAGGGTCAGCAAGACTTGCACTTGTTGCTGTTCTTCGCGCCCATCTTGACCAGCAGGTCGACGGTCTCGAGGAACGGGACAATGCGCTGCACCGGTCCGTTCGCCATGTCGGCGGTGGTCTGCCCCCGGCGGCTGACGGCCATGAGGTCGCCCCCCTTGCTGGCGAGGTACTTGATCAACTCGTTGTCGCCACGCGCGGCGGCATGGTGCAGGGCGTTGTAGCCGTTGAAGTCGCGCATGTTCACGTCAACCTTGAGCTCTTCGATCAGGTACCTGGCCGACGACATCCACGCATCCGGCGCGTGCCGGTGCGCGTTGGCGGCGAAGCCCTCACCGTAGCCCACGCCGGTCGCGGCGTGAATCGGGTACACGCCAGGTCCGCCATCGGGCACCGGCGGCAACCCAGACGGATCCTTCCCGCCGGCGGCTGCGTCGTCGCCACCCGAGTCATCGCCCGGCAGTCGCCCCGTAGGCTTGATCGTCGGGATCGTGATGTCCGCACCGTACTTCACCAGCAGCTTCATGGCCGGCACGTCGGTGCCGTAGGCCGCGCGCCAGAAGGCGGTGGCCCCCACGGTGTTCACGCCCAGCAGGTCGAAGTTGTACGACATGAACCACAGGTGCTTCTTGAGCCGCACGTTCACGTCGGCGCCGGCCTTGAGGAGCGATTCCATCAACTCCAGGTGCGACGTGGTCTGCTGCAGCTGCGCGGTGGGCTGCGGGTAGAGCGACTTGGCGGCCCACTGCACGTTGATCGTCGCGTACAGCGGCGTGGCGCCGGCATCGCTCTGCAGCTTGGCATCGGCGCCCTTCTCCAGCAGCATCTTCGCCATGTCGAAGCGGCCGTTGATGGTCGCCATGAGCAGCGGGCTGGTGTGATCGCCCTCGCTCACGTGATTGATGCGGGCACCGGCGGCGAGCAGCCGCGCCACGCACGCATCCGATCCGTCACGCACCGCGAACAGGAGCGCCGTGAGACCGCCCTTGTTGCCGATCAGATCGCCGTAGGTGGGGCCGCGGCTGTTGAAGCCCGTCTGCGGCGGCGGCGTGGGGGCGGAGTCGCGCTTCGCCCCCGGTGCGGCGGCGGGTGAACCGGCGGATGCACCAGCCGGCGCACCAGCCGGCGTCACGGCCACACGCGCGCGCTCGGGGGCGGCGGGAGCGGCCGCCGGAGCCGCCACCGCCGGAGCCGCGGCCGGAGCCGCCGCCGGGGCCGCAGCTACCGCAACCCGCGGCGCCGTAGGCACGGCGGGAGCCGCCGCCGCAGCAGCAGTAGGCGCCGCATCGGCCGCCTTCATCGCAGCCACGCGGCGTCCACGCTGCACCAGCATGGCCCGCTCCGCCTTCTCCTTGGCGGAGATATCTTCGATCTTCGACGCCAACTCCAGATTCGCCCCGCGCGCGATCAGCAGATCGAGCGCCGCGAGCCGGTTCGCCGACGCCGCCCACATCAGCGGCGTCTGGCCCCACGCCCCTTCGCGCACGTCCACCGGCGCGCCCTTGTCCAACAGGGCCGCCACCGTGAGGGCATCACCGTTCGATGAGGCGAAATGCAGCGCGCTGACCGCGCCGGTCGTGGTCACGGCATTCACGTCGGCCCCGGCGGCGAGCAGCGCCTTCACTACGGCCGACCGCCCGTTGCGGGCCGCCAGATGCAACGGCGTGTAATTGCCGTTCCGGGTAACAGCATCGACGCGCGCGCCGGCGTACACGAGCATCTGCGCGCCGCTCACGTCACCGCGCTGCGCGGCCCAATGCAGCGCCGTCATCCCGTCAGGCTGCGCGGCGTTCACATCGAGCCCCTGCTTGATCAGCAGGCGCACCCGCGAACTGTCGCCGCGCATCACCGCGTCGGCCACCGGCGATTCGTTCGCCGGTGTGCGGGCCGCACCCAGCGTGAGCGAGGCGCCCACCAGCGACGCAATCACCGCCAAGCGGTAGCCGGCCCGGCGTGCAACCCGACGCACCTGCGTCTGCGACGGCGTTCGCGACAGCACCCGTGATCCGGTCTCAGGCATAGGAGTTCAGGTTGAGGGCACCCGTGGCGTCGCCGAACTTGGTCTGATCGTTCAGGCCGAGCGTGTGCATCATGCTGAGCATCGCGTTCGCCATCGGCGTGCCGTCCGGCGCCTTGATGTGCAGGTTGCCGGCCAGCTGCCCTTCGGCCTTGCCCAGCAGGATGAGCGGGCAGCGGCGATGGTTGTGCAGGTTGGAATCGCCCATCGGCGAGCCGTAGATGATCATCGTCTTGTCGAGCATGTTGCCGTCGCTCTCCTGGATGCCCTTCAGCTTGTCCAGGAAGTACGGCAGCATCGACACGTGGTACTTGTTGATCATGTTGAAGTCCTTCACGCCGCGCTCGGTACCGCCATGGTGCGACGCCGGGTGGAACGGCTTGTCCGTGCCACTCTCCGGATACGTCCGGCTGGATCCGTCGCGTCCCATCTTGAACGAGAACACGCGCGTAATGTCGGCGGCGAACGCCAGCGCCTGGATGTCGAACATCAGCTTCACATGCTCGGCAAACGAATCGGGCACACCGGCCGGCGCTTCGGGGAGCTGGCGCGGGTCACCGCTGGAGTTGCGCGCTTCCACCATCTGGATGCGACGCTCGACTTCGCGGATGTCCTCGAGGTACTTGTCGAGGCGATGGCGGTCGTCGGGACCGAGGTTGACCTTGAGCGACGACATCTCACCCGACACGAAGTCGAGGATGCTGCGCCGCGTGCGACGGCGCTCGGCGCGCTCGGCGCTGCTGCCACCCACGCCGAACAGCTTCTCGAACGCCACGCGCGGATCGCGGATCACCGGCAGCGGCTCCGAGGGCGACGACCAGCTGATGGAGTCGGTGTACACGCAGGCATAACCGTACGCGCAGCCACCCGCCTGGTCCACATTCTCGATGCACAGCTGCATGGAAGGGATGGGCGTGTCCTGCCCGAAGCGCTTCGCGTACAACTGATCGAGCGACGTGCCGACGCGCACGTCGGAGCCCTCGGTCTGCTTCGCGTGCGCCTGCGTCAGGAACGTCGCGCTGGAGCGGAAGTGATCGCCGCCGATCTCGTTGGGCGACGACGGCTCCGCCTCACGGACGTCGGTGTTGCTGATGATCGTGAGGTAGTCGCGGTACGCCTCGAGCGACGACATGGCCGTCGGCGAGAGATCGAACTGCTTGCCGGCCGCCGCTGGCGACCAGAGGTTGAGCTTCGAGCCGAGTTCGTTGCAGCCGGCCGCGCCGTGCACCATTTCAATGGCCACGAGGCGAGGTGCCTTGTTCGCGAGGAGGCGCGAGCCACGACCCGTGGGGATCATGGCGTCGAGATAGGGCAGCGCGATCGTGGCGCTGAGGTTCTGCAGGAACTGCCGGCGGGGCATCGCCTTGCCGCTCAGAAAATACATGGTGTGACTCCGGCCTCGTGTGCGGTCGTGAACGAAATGAGTATCAGCGGCCCCCGCGCACCGACGGCGCGCGGGTCCCCGAGTCAGCCTGCTCCATCACTTTCCGTGAGCGGAACGCGTCGCTCTTCACGACGCCCACGATGAAGTCCTGCATGCGGTAATTCCCGGCCTTCACCTGCGCTTCGATCTTCCGCACCGCAGGATGATCGTAGTACTCGATGCGACGGCC
>JARIEV010000011.1 GCA_031127225.1 Gemmatimonadota bacterium
CCAATAGCGAGGCCAAGCGGTTCATCGACATCTATTTCGAGCGGTTCGCCGGCGTGAAGGCGTTTCTCGACCGGTGTGTGGTGGAGGCGCGTGAGAAGGGGTACGCGGAGACGCTGTTCAACCGCCGGCGGTACATCCCGGAGCTGCGCGAGCGGAACCACAACATGCGCGCCTTCGGTGAGCGTGTGGCGGCGAACGCGCCCATCCAGGGGTCCGCGGCCGACCTGATCAAGATCGCGATGATCCGTGTGCACCGGGCGCTGGCCGGCGAGGGGCTCGCCTCGCGGATGCTCCTGCAGGTGCACGATGAACTGGTGTTCGAGCTGCCGGTGGAGGAGCAGGGACCGTTGGCCGCGCTGGTGAAGCGGGAAATGGAGGCGGCCGCCACCCTGCACGTTCCCCTCCTGGTCGAGATGGGAATCGGTGACGATTGGGTGGCCGCCAAGTCCTGACATGGGCGGTCCTTGCTTCGAATCGCGTGCCGGTCTCGTTGCATTGTGCACGAAGACGGGGGCGCTGCGAGAGTTATTCTCTGGGGAGATCCCCGGAAAGTTGTTGTAAGACTATTTCCTGCAAGGTTTTACGCTTTGAGGAAAACAACGGCATCGAGGTTGCATTAGCATCTGGCGTTGCGGGGGGAATGCCCCGCTCTTCCATGCTGATGCTGTGAGCGACGATGTCCGAAGCGGATCCTCGAGGAAACCATATGACGACATTTCGTGCGCGCCGCGGATTCACGCTGATCGAACTGCTGATTGTCGTGGTCGTGATCGGTATTCTTGCGGCGTTGGCCATTCCCAAGTTCCGGGAAACGAAAGGCAAGGCGTACGCTGGGACGCTGAAAAGCGACCTGAAGAATCTGGCGTCCATGCAGGAAGACTACTTCTACTACAACGAGACGTACGCGAACTCCACCTCGCTGCTGAGTTTCGCTGGCACCGACGGCGTGACCATCACCATCATGGAAGCCGACGGGCGCGGATGGTCCGCCACCTCGACCCACCCGGCGGCGTATCCGCTGACGTGCGCGGTGTTCTACGGTCAGGCGGCCCCGGTCGCATCCGCTACTGCAGAAGGTGTTATTCACTGCGAGTAAAAGCAGTGTGCGGACCTCAACAAACCACCATCGCGACATCTGACGCATTTGCACGATTTCGCATTGACCATCGCCGCTGACCCGGATCCACACCGTCGGGCCGAGCGGCTTCGTGCTGTCACCTTTGCTTTTGGCGCCCGCGAATTCCGGCAACGGAAGGCCGGCATGATTCACGCCATGGATGGTGGGCTCTGGTTGCACCGGCACGTCTGGCTCGGTCAGCCCATGGTCCACTTTGTGAGTACTGATCGCGCTCGGCTGCTTGAATACGGAGACGCCCTGGGCATTCCGGCGCATCGTCTCCAGTACAAACCGCTTCGTGACCCGCGGACCGCGGTGCGCCGGGAGGCGTGGCACTGGGACCTTGGCGGCCCCGTGTATCCCCCGTTCGACGAGCGGTTGCTCGCCGACTGATGCGGGATCAGCCAGCGGCGATCAGCTGGCGGCGCGGTCTGCGGCGAGTCGGTCCAAGGCAAACGCTTCCTGACGGATGGCATCGGCCTCGGCCAGCAGCGCTCCCTGCAACGCCGGGGTGCGCCGGAAGGTGAAATACGCGCGCGCCCGGCTGCGCGCCCGCCGCGTCCGGTCGCCATAGCGAAGATCACTGCCGGCCGAAGGGACGAGGGTGAGCAAGAAGGCCAGTGCCCACCGCCAGCCGGCGATTGAAGCGACCATCGTCGTTTCGACCGCGTAGGTGATCAGCACCAGCAGGAATCCGAGCACCATCGTCCGCATGGCCGGTTCATCGAGCGCATGCACGTTGTGTGTGGCCAGGCGGCGCGCCAGTTGGATCGGGACGAAATGGGTGATCCGTCCCCACAGGCCGATCGGGGCGATGAGCAGGGCCAGCATGGCTTCCCGGGTGGCGAAGCGGATGCCGTCGCCGGCTCGGGCACCGATCGCGAGATCGTGCGGGTCGATGTCCCGCGCATCGAGATCGGTGCGGAAGGTGCGCACACGCGCTTCGAAGGCCGCGATGCGCCGGTCGATCCCCTGATCATCCTGGCGTCGCAGGGCGGCATGCACGCGGTCCAGTCGGCGGACGAGGGCAAGGCTTCGTCCGAGGGATGCCGTCCCTTCGGAAATCGACGGCGTCGGTTCGAGCAGCGCCACCAGTGTGCTCCCCAACTGCTGGAGTCGTGCGGCATCCTCGGCCGATTCGAAGTTGAGCGTGACCCCGGCGAGTCGATCGGCCACGAGCTGGGTCAGGGTGGCTACCGAGATACCGGCATCGACGAGCGGATCGACATCGATCGGCTCCCCCACCTGCAGCAGCACCCGCGAGCGAGGGGATTCTTTCCGCTCGAACAGTAGGCCGATGGGGACGATACGGACGCCGCGCACCCCGTGCTGCTGATACGCCTGCAGGGTCATCCGGGCGAGTCCCGTGCGCAGGGGGGCAAGATGCGGCAGGTCATGGCTCTTCCCCTCGGGGAAGATGACGATCGCCGCCTCGTCGGCGAGGGCCTGAGCGACCGCTTCGAAGGCGGCCACGTTGCGGTCGATGCCGGACGGGGTGCCGGATGGTGCCGGCGATTCATCACTCGCGCGCCGCAGTGGCACGACACCGACGGTGCGCAGGAACGCCGCCGCCAGCGGGTTGGCGAAGATCGTCGCCTTGGCCGTGAAGCGCACTCGCCGTGGCACCACCGTGCCCACGATCAGGGCATCCACCAGCGCGTTGGGGTGGTTGACGGCGAGAAACACCGGACCGCGCGCCGGGATCCGCGCGACGCCGTCGGCGATGATCGAGCGATAGTACCAGCGCAGCGCGATGCCGACGACGGGCTTCAGCGTGTCGTAGAGCATCAGCGCTGCACCATCCGCCGCATCACACGACGCGCAGCTGCTGGTCTGCTTCGCGTGCTGCGCGCTCGCCTTCCTTGACGTTCACCGCAGCGAGCAGCGCACCACCGACGACGAAGAAGCCGATGACCCACAGAATGGCACCGCGGCTGCTCCCGGTTTCTCCGATCGCGATGGCGAACAGGAGCGGACCGAAAATCCCGCCGAACTTCTCGAATACGGAGTAGAAACCGAAGAACTCGCCGCTCTTGTGTTTCGGCACCATGCTTGCGAAGAGTGACCGGCTCAACGCCTGCGTGCCGCCCTGCACCAGCCCAACCATCACTGCCAGTCCGTAGAACTCGGCTTCCGTGTGGATGCCGTACGCATAAATGCAAATGCCGGTATAGGCCACGAGCCCAATGAAGATCGACAGTTTGGCGCCGAGTTTTCCGGCCAGCGTGCCGAAGGCGAACGCGCACGGGATGCCGACGAACTGTACGAGCAGAATCGCCTTGATCAGCGCCGGGCGCTCGATGCCGATTTCGGTGCCGAACGCCGTCGCCATCTTGATGATGGTTTGAATGCCGTCGTTGTAGATGGTGAACGCGATCATCGCGAGAAACGCCTGCTTGTAGACGCGCATTTCGCGCAGTGTTTCCCCAAGCCGTGTGAAGGCGACGGCGAACGGATTGGCGGTGGAGCCTTCATCGGATTCCACCGTGCGCGGCGGTTCGGGCACCGTGCGCAGCACCGGGATGGAGAACAGCAACCACCACACGCCAACGGAGATAAAGGCCAGCCGGACGGGCAGCGTGGCCTGCTGGGGGGTGAGTCCCTCCCCACTGGGCAAGCCAATCAGTCCGGGGCTGCTGATCCAGGCAAGGTTGATCGCCAGGAGGACACCGCCGCCGATGTAGCCGATGGCATACGCGGCCGTCGAGACGCGGTCGATTTCCTCATCGCTCGCGATGTGCGGCAGGAGCGCTTCGTAGAACGTCATGCTGCCGGTTGCGCCGGCAATCGAGAGCACAAAGAGCGCTGAGGCAAAGACCAACTCACCGTGGTCGATGAAAAACATGGCCGACGTGGCCACCACTCCGATTAACATGAAGGCCACGAGAAATCGCTTCTTGGCGGCCTTGAAGTCGGCGACGGCACCGAGAATCGGGGCGAGCACGGCGATGACGATAGCCGCCACCGTATTGGCATACCCCAACGATTGCGCCGCCGCCTCAGGGGTGCGCCCAGCCCCCGCGACCTGCAGGTAGTAAATCGGGAACACGGCGGTGGTAATGACGGTCTGCATAGCGGAGACGGCCCAGTCGTACATCGCCCACGCACGCAACTCGGGACGATGCAGCCCCAGGGCGTTCAGCCATCGATGTCCGCGTGCCGGGGTGGCATTAGCCATGCGTCGGCTCCGGCAGGTGTCTCGTTTTGGGCGTCGTCATGCGGCAGATTTAACACTGTGCACATTCTCCTGCTGTCCCGCGCACCGTTTGGCCGCCGGGTGATCGCCATGGCGATGACCGTGTGGCTGGCTGCCGGCTGTGATCGCCAGCCCCCGACGCCCTCGGGGGATTCGACGACGACCGCCGATTCGTCACGTGCGGCCGCCCGGGAGCTGGTGCCCGTTGCCGGGTCCGGGTGGGATGACGGGTTGGGACCGTTTCTGGTACTGCCGATCGTCGACGACGGCCTGATGGCGGGCTCGTTGCTGCGCCCGGAGGCTACGGAGTTGACGGTGGGGGACACGGTCGGGGTTGGCGTCGCCACGGCTGATGGCCGGATCGACCTGTTTTCGCGCAGTGGCCCGGTCGGGTGGGCGCGCCTCTCCGTCGAGCCGGCAGCGCGGGTCGATGCCGGATGCACCGCCTGGCCGGTGGCTCGGCTGACGGTCGATGCGGGTGTCGCGGTGGCACCGTGGACGGCGGCGTTCGCGGCGGGCCGGGTTGAGTCGATTCCGCTCGATTCCATCGAGGGGTTCATGCCGCGGGATTCCACGCGACTGGCCACGCAGCTCACCCGGCTCGCGTCGGCGCTGCCGGATGATACGAGCCGCACGTTCCGTGGGCTGCCGTTCGTGGTGCTGCGTGCCTGGCGATCGCGTGGTCTTGATACCGCGTTCGTGGTGGCCACGTTGGCCAGGCGGGTAAATCAGGAAGACGCGCCAAAGGAAGAGCGACTGGTGCTGGTGGTCGACGCGATCGGCGACGATCCCAAACGCTGGACGGTGGCGTGGCACGAGCGCGCATCGGGGAGCGAGGACGAACTGGTCGTCGCCGAACCCTTGCTGGCCTTTCATGCCATCGGCGCCCGTGATCCGCGTCTGCTCTTCGGACGTGATGATGGTGTCGCGTTCAGTGCGGCCGTACTGTCGCGCGAAACCGGTGGATGGCGTGTGCTCTGGGAGAGCGCGGTGGTCGGTTGCAATTGACCCGCTCGTCGCTGTTGGTATTCGGGCTGGTGCTGTCTGCGATGTCGCGGGTGTACGCGTCCGCGTCCGCGGTCGCGCCTGCGGTCGCGGTAGCGCCCGCGTGCGATGCCTCCGTGTGGCAGCGCGCCTTCCGGCAGTACGTGGCGCGCTATCCGGCGGCCGGCGCCGCCGATCTTTACAAGCTTGCACACCATGGCATCATGGGCAGCGAGCATGCGGTGCGTGACACGGTGCCGGTCCGCGCGTGGATGACGCGTGAACTGGCGCAGCTTGCCGCCGGGACGATCACGCGCACGAATCCCGTGGATGATCCACTGGTGGAGATCCTCCCTCCCGACGGCCGATTTACGCGCGTGCATCTGCGTCCCTTCGTGGCGCGCCGCGGTGACACGGAGGCGCTGCTGCGGGCGTTCGTGGCCACGGCGAACGAAGCACGCGGTGATACCGCACAGTTTGCCTGCGCCGAGCAGGCGTTGCGCGCGTTGCCGGACGTGGCGATCAGCGCGGCGTCGCGCGCGTTCATCGCCGACCGACGACGCGCCGGATTTCCCGCCGTGCACCATGCTGATGCATACGAACGTGCGTACGGTCCGGCCTATCGCGTGGTTGAGGCACGCCGCGCGGCGGCGCTCACGGCGAAATAGCCATCGCGTCGGGCGAAAAATGCAAGGCGTGGAATTCGTGTCGGTGGCCGCATAGAATCCGCGCACATGACTGATACGATCGCACCCGCCATCGTCGCACGCGTCGCGACGGAACTCTCGCTGAATCCACAACAGGTTCAGCGCACGCTCGCCCTCTTCGCCGAGGGAGCGACCCTGCCGTTCGTCGCACGTTACCGAAAGGAAATGACGGGCGGCCTTGACGAGGTGCAACTGCGCGACGTGCGCGAGCGCGCCGAGTACCTGAACGAACTCGAGGATCGCCGCAGCGCCGTGCTCAAGAGTATTGATGAGCAGGGCAAGCTCGATGACAGACTGAAGGCGTCGATTCTTGCCGCGGACACCAAGCAGGCGCTCGAAGACCTGTATTTGCCATTCAAGCCCAAGCGTCGCACGCGCGCTATGATCGCGCGCGAACGCGGACTTGGGCCCTTGGCGGAGGGACTGTGGAACGGCTCGCTCGATGATGGCGCCGCACTGGCCGCTGCGGCGGGATATCTGTTGCCGGAAGTCGATGGCAAGCCGTCGGAAGTCCCCACCGTCGAGGCAGCCCTGCAGGGCGCGCGCGACATCCTGTCGGAACAGGTCGCGGAAGATGCGCTCATCCGTGGCTGGGTGCGCGAAATCACCCGCGCCAAGGGTGTCGTCAAGAGCAGCGTGATGACCGGCAAGGCGAGTGACGAATCGAAGTTCAAGGACTACTTCGACTATTCGGAATCGCTGGGCACGATTCCCAGCCATCGCATGCTGGCCATCCGTCGCGGTGAGACCGAAGGCGAGTTGATGTGGCGGGTGGAAGCGCCGCTCGAAGAGATCAACGCGCGCATGGCGCGTGAAGTCACCGGCAGCCGCACGGCGTCACAGCAGCTCACACTGGTGGCCGCCGACGCGTACAAGCGCCTGTTGTCGCCCGCGATCGAAGTGGAGTTGCGTGTGGAGCTCAAGACGCGCGCGGATGACGAAGCGATCACGATTTTCGGTCGGAATCTCGAGCAGTTGCTGTTGTCGTCTCCGGCGGGCGAGAAGCGGGTGATCGGTCTCGACCCCGGTTTCCGCACGGGCGTGAAAGTGGCCGTGGTCAGTGCGACCGGTGCGCTGGTGCACACCGACACGTTGTATCTGCACCAGGAAGACCGGTTTGCGGGTGCCATCCGCGCGATGCTGCTGCGTTTTACGCCGGAACTCATCGCCATCGGCAACGGGACGGCCAGCCGGGAAACGGAGAATCTCACCAAGGCCGCGATGCGTGAACTCGATCCGCCGGTTGGCGGTGAGCGTCCGCAGGTGGTGGTCGTCAACGAAGCCGGAGCGTCGGTGTATTCGGCCTCCGATCTGGCGCGTGCCGAATTTCCCGAGTTGGATGTGTCGCTGCGTGGCGCGGTGTCGATCGCGCGTCGCCTGCAGGATCCCCTCGCCGAACTGGTGAAGATCGATCCAAAGAGCATCGGAGTCGGCCAGTATCAGCACGATGTCAACCAGTCCCGCCTCAAGCAGCGTCTCGATGATATCGTGGAAAGCTGCGTGAACCGTGTGGGTGTCGAAGTGAACACGGCCTCGGCCGCCCTGTTGGGGTACGTCGCCGGCATCGGCCCCGGACTCGCGCAGGCGATCGTGACGTTGCGCGACCAGCGGGGCCGTCTCACGTCGCGCGCCGATCTCAAGGATGTGCCGCGGCTTGGTGCCAAGGCCTTTGAACAGGCGGCGGGCTTTCTGCGGGTGCGGGGCGGCGGGCATCCGTTGGATTCCAGCGCGGTGCACCCCGAGCGCTATGCCCTGGTGGAGCGCATGGCCAAGGATCTCAAGGCCGACGTGAGCTCGCTGGTGGGCAACGACGCGCTAGTGGACTCGATCGAGCTCAGCACGTACGTGAGCGACGATGTCGGGATGCCCACGCTGCGGGACATCGTGGCCGAGCTCAAGAAGCCCGGCCGTGATCCCCGTGCGGCCTTCGAGCCCCCCGCATTCCGCGAGGACATCCAGAAGCCGTCGGATCTGCTCCCCGGCATGATCCTTGAGGGTGTGGTCACGAACATCGTGGCGTTCGGCGCCTTCGTGGATATCGGCGTGCACCAGGATGGACTCGTCCACGTGAGTCAGCTGGCTGATCGGTATATCAAGGATCCGAACGATGCGGTGAAGGTGGGTCAGAAGGTGAAGGTCACCGTGCAGTCCATCGATCTCGTCCGTGGGCGCATTGCCCTCAGCATGCGGACCGACGGTGGGACGGGGGTACGGCCGCAGGGTGGTGATCGTGCGGCCCAGGCGGAGGGAGGGACGCGGCGTGATGTGACGTCCAACACCCGCGGTCCGGCACGCCCCGCGCCCACGAGCAAGCCGGCCGCCAAGCCCTTCGTGCCAACCAAGGGCGCCGTTGCCCCTAACGGGATTCGATTTAAGTAGCAGCCGTTGGACAGGTCATGGTTAGACTACGTATGCTATGATTCCTGTCTTGCTGGAGCAGTGTTTTCCGCCCGATGTGCGCGAGCTCGGGGAGTCGTATACCGATCCCTTCGTGTTCACCCTCGAGCACGTCGATGTCGCGGCGGCGACCGCCTCCGTGCGGGGCACCCGGACGTACGGGGTGTTCCTGCGCGCGCGCGCGGGGCGCCTCCACCTCGGCTGTACCTGCCCGCACGGGCAGGAGTATGGCGCCTGCAAGCATCTGTGGGCGCTGCTGCGGGTGCTGGATGCGCAGGGCACCCTGGCACCGCTGATGCAGACCGCTGCCTCGTCTAACGGGGAACCGCAGGTGGCCTTTGAACGCCATCCGCTGGCGGTCATGAAGCCCCAGGCGCGCGTGATCGAGCCGAAGGCCGCCTCGGCGCCCGAGTGGCAGGTCGCGCTGCGTGATACCGGCGGCCGGCAGCGCTCCGTCATCGCCGACACGCGTACCACCAACCCCGTCACGGCGGTGCTGGCGGACCGGCGGATTGTGTATCTGGTGCACCTCACCGAGAAGGCGCAGCAGCGCGGGGTGCGCGTGGAGATCGCGACGCAGCGCCGTGACCGCGATAGTGTCTGGGAAGCCCCGCAGCTCTTTCAGCATTCGCTCGACGCCTGGTGCAACGCCCCCGACCCGGTGGACCGGCAGCTCGCCGAGATGCTGTTGGGGAGCTCCGATCCGCAGGGCATCGCAACCATGCCTGCGGGCGGATTCATCGTGCGCCCGCGGGCCTATCGCACCACGTTGCGCATGATCTGCGAGACGGGTCGCGCGCGCCTGCGCAGCAATCGCCCGTCGCTCGATTCGCGCACGATCGCATGGGACGACGGCCCGCCTTGGCAGGTGGCGATGCGGCTCGAGCGTCCCGCACCCGAGCAGTATCAGTTGGTCGGTGAGCTGCTGCGTGGAGAGACGACGCGCCTGTTGAGCGAGGCACACTGGGTGCACGAATCCGGGCTGGTGCTCTTTGGCGAGACGCTCGCGCGTCTCGACAGCGATCAGGTCTGGCCGCTGGTGCAAAAGCTGTGGACGGCCGGCGAGTTCGAACTGGGTGATGATCCGTCGGCGTTTCTGGCCGAGTACCATGCGCTGCCGAACATGCCCCGCTTGTCGTTGCCGGCCGGCGAGATGCATCTCGAGAGCGACGCGGCGCCAGTGCCGATGGTGCGCGTGACGGGCGGTGGGGATTCGTGGCGGACCTCGCCGTCGTGGCTCGCGTTGCGGTTCCGGTACGGCACGGCGTTTGTGGACGCCGCGTCTGCGGCGTCCACCTGTTTCGATAAGAAGACCCGCACGTTATACCGTCGTCGCGCGGCCGCCGAGCGCAATGCGATGACGCGGCTGCGAGCGCTTGGTGCGCAGGAGATGTACTCGTATGCCGAGAGCCGCATGTCGCTCGTGGTGCAGCCGCACACACTGCCGCGGCTGATCGCGACGCTGGTACGCGAGGGATGGCTGATCGAGTCCGACGGTGCGACGTTCGTGGCACCGAGCCCGTTGCAGGTGCGCGTGAGCTCGGGGATCGACTGGTTCGATCTCACCGGGACGGTGCGCTACGGCGACTACGAGATCTCGCTGCCGCAGCTCCTCGCCGCGATGGATGAGGGGAGCGAGCTGATCGAGCTTGGCGACGGGGTGGTGGGGTTGCTCCCTGAGGAATCACTGGCCGAGTTGCGCGCATTGCTTGCGATCGGGGTGCGTCGCGGTGCCGGCCTCCGGTTCCGCTCGTCGCAGCTCGCGTTGCTCGATGTGCTGCTGGCAGCGCTGCCGGACGTCGACGTCGATGACACGCTGGCCGCAGGCCGCGCGGAGCTGACGAAGTTTCAGGGCATCAATGTCATCCCGGTGCCGCGCGGCTTCGTGGGCACGTTGCGCGGTTATCAGGAGGAAGGACTGTCGTGGTTCGGCTTCCTGCGTCGCTTTGCGCTCGGTGGTTGTCTGGCCGACGACATGGGCTTGGGCAAGACGATTCAGGTGCTTGCGATGCTTGAAGCGCGACGAGACGAAGGCGCCGCCATGTCGTTGCTGGTGGTGCCGCGCTCGCTCGTGTTCAACTGGATCCGTGAAGCGGCACGATTCACGCCGCAGCTCAAGGTGCACGATCTCAGCCACGCCGAACGCTCAGTCGAGGATCTCGATACGGTCGACGCGCATCTGGCGATCACCACGTACGGCACTCTGCGTCGCGATATCGCGCGGCTTGGCGCACGTCGCTTCGATTATGTGATTCTCGATGAAGCCCAGGCCATCAAGAATGCCGGTACCGCCACGGCGAAGGCGTGTCGCTTGCTGCAGGCCGATCATCGGCTCGCGTTGAGCGGGACCCCGATCGAAAACCGCATCGAAGAGCTCTGGAGTCTGTTCGAGTTCCTCAACCCCGGCATGCTCGGCGCCGCCACCACCTTCAGTGCGGCCACGCGGACACTGGCGGCTATGCGTCCCGGCTTGCCGGGCGGCGGTGGTGTGTCGGCGCAGGAACTGCTGTCGCGCGCCCTGCGTCCGGTGGTGTTGCGCCGAACCAAGGCGATGGTGGCGAAAGAACTGCCGGCGCGAATCGAGCAGACGATCGAAGTCGAGCTGGAGCCCGGGCAACGTGCGTTTTACGAGCAGTTGCGTAGTGAGTACGCCGGTAGTTTGCTCGAGCGTGTCGAACGCGATGGCATCGGCAAGGCACGCATGCACATACTCGAGGCCTTGCTGCGGTTGCGTCAGGCGGCGTGCCATCCGGCGCTGGTCGATCCGGCTAAGGCGTCGCTGCCATCGGCGAAGCTCGACGCAGTCGTACCGGCGTTGCAGGAGATCGCCGCCGAGGGCAACAAGGTGCTCGTGTTCTCACAGTTTACGAGTTTCCTGTCACTGTTGCGGGCGCGGCTCGATGCGCTTGGGGTGCCGTACGAATATCTCGACGGGCGCACGCGCGACCGGCAGGCGCGCGTGGACCGTTTTCAGTCGGCCGAGGGTCCGCCGTTGTTCCTGATCAGTCTCAAGGCTGGCGGACACGGATTGAATCTGACCGCGGCCGAGTACGTGTATCTGCTCGACCCATGGTGGAATCCGGCCGTGGAAGCGCAGGCGATCGACCGGGCGCATCGCATCGGCCAGACCAGTCAGGTGATCGCGACCCGCGTGGTGGCGCGGGACACGATCGAATCGAAGATCCTCGAGCTGCAGGCCAGCAAGCGGGCGCTCGCCGACGCCATTCTCAGCGAGGACCAGGGCGGACTGGCGGGTGTCGGAAAAGCGGAGCTGCAGCTGCTGTTGGGGTAAGAGCGGCGCGGGGCCAGTTTAGCGCTGCGATCCCGCCGCCGCCTTCTCCACGCGCTCCATCACCCGCAACAGGTTACCGCCCCAGATCTGCTCGATCTCGCCCTTCGAGTAGCCGCGGCGCACGAGTTCCGCCGTGACGTTCAAAGACTCCGTTGCATTGCGCCAGCCGTCCACGCCGCCGCCGCCGTCGAAGTCGGAGCTGATCCCCACGTGGTCGATCCCGATCAGTTTCACCACGTAGTCGATGTGATTCACGAAGTCCGCCACATTCGCCGGTGGATCCGACGGGTAGCGGCGCGCCGTGATGTCTTCCTGCTTCGCGAGATACGCGTTGCGCTTCTCGTCGGCGAGCGCCTGAATTTGTGCTTGCTGCTCCCGACGATCGGTGGCCGTGATGCCGAACTCGGTGCGCAGATCGGTCATCGCGGCGGCGCGCGCCTGTTCGCGCGGTACGTCGCGCGTGGGATCGCACTTCACGTAGCTGTTGAACGCCACGAGCTGAATCACGCCGCCGTTCTTCTTCAGCGCCTGCAGCTGCTCGTCGTCCATGTTGCGGCTGTGATTGCAGATCGCGCGTACGCCGGAATGCGAGGCGATGATCGGCGCCTTCGAGAGGGCGATCGTCTGCAGCATCGACTGCTTGGACGGATGTGACACGTCGATCATCATGCCCAGCCGGTTCATCTCGGCGATCACTTGCCGGCCCAACGCACTGAGGCCGTTGTGTAGCCACACCCCGTCCCGCTCACCCGTGTTCGAATCGGAGAGCTGGCTGTGGCCGTTGTGCGCCAGCGACATGTAGCGACCGCCGCGCTCGAAGAAGCGCTGCACGTTCGTGAGGTCGGCGCCGATCGGAAAGCCGTTCTCGACCCCGATGAAGATCACGCGTTTCCCCGCCGCATGAATGCGGCGCGCATCGGCGGCGGTGTAGGCGATTTCCGCGCGCGCCGGCGCCAGCTGTTCAGTGAGGCGATGGATCGCGTCGAATTTCTCGAGGGCCTGTGCGTTGGCGCTGGCGAATCCTTCGGCGTCGAGTTTCGGCGACTGACCCACATACACCACCAGGAAGGCGCCACCCAGTCCGCCTTCCTCCATCTTGGCGAGATCAACCTGCGTCCGCGGCAGTTTCTGCGTGTAGTTCGGGCCCGCCGCCGTGAAGTTGTTCGGCGCGATGTCGACGTGCGTATCGATGGAGAGCACGGCTGCGTGCACCGCCTTGGCGCTCGCCATCACGGCGGCTTCGTTGGTAATAGGCTTGCGCGACTGCGCATGCAGTAGCGCCGGGACCGACACGAGCGTGAGGGTGGCGGCGCGCAGGGTGTGCGACAGGAGCATGAGGAGGCGGAGCTGAGGGGGCCGCGGTCGCGCGGGAGGTGGATCGTCAGGGACCACTGGGGAGATTACGCTGATTCCCCGATGGGTGCTGGTGTGCGACGCCGGAACCCGTCGGAGTCTGGCGGGTGCCCGTTACCCGGCACGCGGGCGGGCGCGCCGGCCGGTCATGGCCAGCACGATCAGGGTGAGCAGATACGGCACCGCCAGAAACAGCTGGTACGGAATGCCGCTCCATCCCATGGCCTGAAACAGCGTCTGCAACGAGGTGGCCGCGCCGAACAGCAGCGCCGCTGCGGCGACCCCGAGCGGGCGCCATCGCCCGAGCACCACGATGGCGATGGCGATAAAGCCTCGGCCGGCAGACATCTCTTCTGCGAAGGTGCCGGCCTGGGCGAGTACCAGCGTGGCGCCGGCCACTCCGGCCATCGCGCCGGCGAAGAGTACCGCGACCGCTTGAATACGGCGGGGGGAGACGCCGGCCGCGATCGCCGCCTCGGGGTATTCCCCCGCCGCTCGCAAGGACAGCCCGGCGTGGGTGCGCTGCATCCACCACGCCAGCAGGGGGGCGATCACGTACAGGGCGTACGTTACCAGCGGCTGTGCGAACAAGGCGTGGCCGATGAGCGGCAGTTCGGACAGCCAGGGTACCGCGTAGATCTCGGCCGTCGGGGTGGTGAGTGCCACGCCCCCAGCGCCGTATACCGTGCGGTACAGCGTGCCGGTCAGGCCCAGCGCCAACAGCGTCATGGCGGTGCCGCTGATGATCTGGTCGGCGCGCAGTCCTACGGTGAACAGCGCGAACAGCGCCGCGACCACCAGCCCCGCCAGCGCGCCCGCGGCGAACCCGCCCGCCACACCCAAGGCCCCGGCGCCGATCGCGCCGGCGGCGATGGTCGCGCCCAAGGCGCCGGCGATGATCGACCCTTCCAGGCCGATGTTGATCACGCCCGCTCGTTCGCTCACGGTCTCGCCAAGCGCGGCCCACGCCAACGGGGTCGCGGTGCGCACGGTGGCTTCGAGCAATCCCGCCCCCACGGCCAGCGCGCCGACACTGGTGCCCAGCGCGTCGCTCATGTGCCCGCCTCCAGGCTCGTCGCCGCCGGCGTGCGCGACACCCGCCAGCGATCGGCCGCCACAACCAGCAGAATCAGGAGTGCCTCCACCACCGACACCACCACGCTCGGCACTCCGGCGTCACGCTGCATCGCGTTGGCGCCCGCCTCGAGCGCGCCGAACAGCAGCGCGGTGCCCAGCACGCCGAGGGGGTGGAGCCGTGCCAGCAGCGCCACGGCGATCGCGGTGTAGCCGTACCCCGGGGAGAAGTTTTCGTATAACGCAAAAGTGACGCCGGTGTATTCCACCGCACCGGCCAGTCCGGCCAGCAGGCCGCTGAGCAGGAACGCGCCGAATAGCGTGCGCGGGACGTCGATCGTCCCGGCGCTGGCGGAAGCGGTTGGGCTCGCGCCGACCGCCCGGACACGGAAGCCGGCGGCGGTATGGCGCAACCACCACGAGAGTGCGATCGCAGCCAACAGCGCGATGATGACTCCCGCGTGCAGTCGCGTGCCATCGAACAGCACCGGCAGTTGCAGCGCCGGCGGCAGGGTGACCGACTGCGGATTGATGCGCGTGGGTTCCTGCAGCGGTCCGCGGACCAGCCAACCGGTGAGGTATTCGGCAATGAAGTTCAGCATGATAGTGCTGATCACTTCCAGCACACCGAAGCGCAGGCGTAGCGCGCCGGCCGCCGCCGCCCACAGGCCGCCGGCCACGGCACCTCCCACCAGCATCACGGGGATGGCGACGATGCTCGGCATCGGCGCGAGAGCGGCACCGAGCGCCGTCGCGGCGGCGGCGCCCACCAGCAGCTGTCCTTCCGCACCGATGTTCAGAATGCCGGCGCGGAACGCCACGGACACGGCCAGCCCGGCCAGGGCCAGCGGTACCATGCGCACCATCGTCGCCGATGTGATGGCATACCATGACCCGAAGGCGCCGCGCACCAACGCGAGCAACGCCGGTGCTACGTCATGGCCGGTGGCGATGAGCAGCAACGCGAGCACCCCAAGGGCGACCCCCAGCAGCAGCGCCACGCGCAGGACGGCGGACTGTACCGCCCAAGTGAGGGCGGTGGCGAGCATTGCCCGCGCGCCACTCATACCGGTGCTCCCTGCAGCATGGCACGTCCCACCGCATCACGATCCCGCGCCACGGGGATCAGCGCGCCGTCGTGCATGGCGTACACGGTGTCCGCCAACTGCAGGACTTCGTCGAGATCGCTGCTGTACACGACCACCGCCGTTCCCGCATCACGTGCCGCACGTAGCGCCCGGTGAACGGCGGCGGTGGCCACGAAGTCGAGCCCGCGTGATGGATTCTCCACGACGAGCGCCTGCCGCGAGGCCTCGAGCTCGCGTCCAACGACGAGCTTCTGCTGATTGCCCCCAGAGAGCGTCCGCGCGAGGGCGTCGGGCCCCGAGGCGCGCACGTCATAGTGCTGCAGCAGTGTGCCGGTGCGTTGTCGGAAGGCCGTCCAGTTCACCACGCCATCCCGTACGCCGACGCCTTGCAGCGCGATGTTTTCAAAGAGTGGGGCATCCAGCAGCAACGCATCGCGGTGCCGGTCTTCCGGTACGAATCCCACCTGGGTCGGGATCGACACGCGTCCGGCGGTCGGCGTCATCCGGCCGGCCAAGAGGCGCAGCAAGTGATGCTGCCCTGCCCCTTCCACGCCGGCCACACCGACGATTTCTCCGGCACGTACCTGCATCGATGCCGATCGCAGTCGCAACACGCCGTCGGCGTCACGGACCGATGCCTGATCGAGTTGCATGACGATGGCGCCGGATGCGCGCACGGTGTCCTGCGCCGTCACGGTGGCGTGGTGGTCGAGGTCCGGTCCGTCCGGCACGGTCAGGCCGCCGTTCAGCATGGCGGTGGCAATGTCCGACTCGGTGGTGTTGGCGGCGGCAGTGGCCAGCACCGTGCGGCCCCGATGCAACACGGTGATGTCGTCGGCTATGGCCAGCGCATCACGGAGCTTGTGGGTGATCAACACCACGGCGTGGCCGGCATCGGCGTAGCCACGCATCCAGCGTAACAGCTCGGTTGCTTCCGACGGGGCCAGCACGGCGGTGGGCTCGTCGAGAATGAGCAGCTGCACATTGCGCGCGAGCGCTTTGACGATTTCGCATCGCTGTTGCGCACCCACCGGCAGATCCTCTACCCGCGCGTCAGGATCGAGCGAGAGTCCTGCCCGGGTTGCCACGTCGCGCACCCGGTCCGCCGCCCCGTGCGGATCAAACCGGCCACGACCGCCCAGCGCCACATTTTCGGCCACGGTCATCGACGGAACCAGCGAAAAATGCTGGTGCACCATGCCGATGCCACGCGCGAGGGCGTCGCCAGGCGAGCGGAGCGTGGTGGGTACACCGCGCAGCAGCATCGTGCCGCTGTCGGGACGGAGCAGTCCGAACACCACTCGCATCAGGGTGGTTTTGCCGGCGCCGTTTTCCCCCAACAGCGCGTGTACGGTCCCCGCCCGCACATGCAGTGATGCACGGTCCAGCGCCACGACCCGACCGAACGCGTGGGTGATGCCGTCCAGCGAGAGCAGTGGCGCTCCCGGGGTGCTCACGATCCGGTCGGCAGGTGCAGGAAGGTCCACGGCAATCCGAAGCGCGATTCGAGCAAGGCACCCAGCGCCTGTACGCCAAGCGTTTCCGTGGCGTAGTGCCCGGCATACACGACGCACAGATTGTGCTCGATCGCTTCGACGGTCGTGTGGTGCGGTCCCTCGCCCACGATCAAGGTGTCCACACCGTTCTCCCGCGCTTCGCGCAGCGTCTCCGACGAGGCACCACCACCGGTGCAGATCGCCCAACGGCGTGTCCGTCGGCCGGCCGCCGGCACCGACGTGCGCACCGAGCCGCCGTAGCGTGCGACCAATCCCTGCACTCGGCGCACGAGGTCGTCGGTCGGTTCGTCGGCCGCACCGGTGACACCGATGTCCACCGTTTTGAATCGCGCGAATCCACCGTCGGGGGTGAGCCCCACGGATTCGGCCAGGCGCACGTTGTTGCCGTGCACGGCGTGCAGATCGAGCGGCAGGTGTGATGCGTACACGGCCACGTTGTTGGCAAGCAGCGACCGGTACTTGTCGTAGGTCACGCCGACGATGGGCTGCGCCCCACCCCAGAATAGTCCGTGGTGAACGATGAGCAGGTCCGCGCCCGAGATCACGGCCTCCCCGATGGCGGCGTGCGATGCGTCAACGGCGACCGCCACGCGATGCACTTTGCCGCCGTTGGCCACCTGCAGCCCGTTCACGGCGCCCGGGTAGTCGGGGATCTCAGTGGTGCGCAGTTCTCCGTCGAGCATGGCGACGATGTCGCCGAGGGCGACCGGTGGCAGCGATGTGCCGTTGCCGCTGGCGGCGGTGAGGATGCGGTCGCTCGATGGAGGTTTCATGCGGTCGTTACTTCGTCGCGGGCGGTATGACGGTCGCGCTGTCCGAGCCGCGCAGCAAGTCGACGAGGCCGGTGAACGTCCCGGCTTTGAGTTGGGCGCCCACGGAATCACTCGCCGCGACTACCGCCGTTGGGATGCGATCACGCATGGTGGGATTCAGCACGAGCCGCACGACGTCGTCCTTGACGCCGAGGTCGATTACACGCCCCCGGAAGGTGCCGGCCTGCACTTCGCGGGCGATCTTGAGAAATGCTTTGGGCAAGTCGATGACCACGCTGCCGATGATCACATCGGGCGCCACGTTGTTCTGGTCGGCGTTGGTGCCGAAGGCCAGAATCTTCTTTTCGCGCGCGGCCTGAAACACGCCCAGTCCGGCGGCATCGGCGTTCTGAAAAATGATATCGGCTCCCTGCGCGATCTGGGCCAGTGCCTGTTCTTTGCCGGCGCTCACGTCTTCCCAGTTACCGATGTAGGACGTGAGCACGCTGACTTTCGGGTTGATCGATTTGGCCCCACGCTCGAAGGCGAGGAAGCTGGTCTTTACGGGCGGTAACTCGGTTCCGGCGATCAGCCCGATCTTGTTGGTTTTGGTCATCGCGCCGGCAATCATGCCCGCCTGATACGACCCTTCTTCGAACGGGAAGGCGAGGCCGGCGACGTTCGGCGCGGTCGCCCGTCCGGATGTGATCGCATAGCTGGTGTTCGGATAGCTCGGTGCCACGCGAAGGGCGGCTTCCTGATATTCGAAGCCGTTGCCGATCACGAGGTCATACCCCTGCGCCCCGTACTGTCGGAAGTTCTCCTCGAACTCCGCGGGCGTCTTGGTCTGGATGTGCGACGTTTCGGCGCCCAGTGAATCGCGGATGGCGAGCAGCCCTTCGTGGGCGATGCCGTTAAAGGACTTGTCCGAGATCGGTCCCGGTGTGAGCAGCGCCACCCGGAGTGTCTTGACACCAGTGCTGTCCGCGGCGGTGCGGCTCTTGTCGCCGCCGCAGGCTGCGGTCCATGCGAGGGCCGATACAGCGGCGACGGTGGCGAGTATTCGGCTGCTGGTCATAGGGTCAGGAATCGTAAATGTTGGTGGTTTAATGCTGGCGTCAATGTGGCGCTATTCTGATCGTCGACACTCACGGTGCTTAGTCGAGCGTGACGCCGATCATGTTGAGCACGCGTTCCAGATCATCGTTGGAAAAGAAGGCGATGCGCAGTTCGCCTTTGTCCTTCTCTGTGAGGTGAATGGACACGCCCGTCTGGAGTTTCCGGCGGAGGCGTTCTTCGATCTGTCGGACGGTGGCGGCCGATGCGCCGTGGGGCACGGCATCGCTTGTGCCGGCTTGCTTCTTTCCGGCGGCCGGTGGCTTGGTGCGTCCCGCTTGCACGCGCCGTTCGACCTCTCGCACCGAGAGACCACCGCTCACGATGTCGCGGGCCATGTCGACGATGGCACGTTCGGTGGCCAGCGGAAGAATGGCGCGGGCGTGGCCGGCGGTGAGCTGCTTGTCCTGCAGCATGCGTCGCACGGAGGCCGGGAGTTGGCGCAGTCGGAGGGCGTTGGCGACAGTCGATCGGTCCTTGCCCACGACGTCGGCGACTTCCTGGTTGGAGAGCTGGAACTCGTCAACGAGGCGCTGGTAGCCGTCGGCTTCTTCAATCGGATCGAGGTCGGCGCGTTGCAGGTTCTCGATCATGGCGAGGACGAGCAGCGTTTTATCGTCGACCGGTTTGACGAGCGCGGGGATCTCGGTCCATCCGAGGCGTGAGGCGGCTCGGAAGCGGCGCTCTCCCGCGATGAGCTCATAACCGGTGCCGTTTGGTGCGGGCCGAACGGTGATGGGTTGGAGCAGCCCGCTGACCCGGAGACTCGCCTCGAGATCGGCCAGATCCTCCGGCCGGAACTCCTGACGCGGCTGGTATGGATTGGCGCGGATCTGCGAGAGGCGAATCGTGCGCAGCGGGGACTCCTCGCGCGCGGGTTCGGTGCCATCACGCGTGGAGGCGGTGCCGGCTGCCTGCGCTGCGCTGCTGTCGGCGGCGGGGACGCTCTTGCTCGCGTCTTTACGCGCGAGCAGGGCGTCGAGGCCTCGGCCGAGTCGGCGCGGTGGTTCTGGCGTCATAAGTACTTGGGGGTATTACGGTTGCGTGCTATCTGCCGCACGTGCCGTGCGGTCGATCAATTCTCGTGCGACCGCCATGTAGGCTTGTGCTCCAACGGATGCCACGTCGTACACGACGATCGGTTTTCCGAAGCTCGGCGCTTCAGCGAGCCGGATGTTTCTGGGAACGACCGTCTCAAAGACTTTATCTCCAAAGTGGGCGCGCGCATCGGCGGCGACTTGTCGGGAGAGATTGAGTCTGGCGTCGTACATGGTGAGGAGGACGCTATCGACGTCGAGCGTCGGGTTGAGCGTGTCCTGGACGCGTTGGACGGTGCCGAGCAGTTGTGAGAGTCCTTCCAGTGCGTAGTACTCGCACTGGAGCGGGATGAGGATCGCATCGGCGGCGGCGAGCATGTTCAGCGTGATCAGCCCGAGGGAGGGGGGGCAATCGATCAGGATGAAATCGTAGCGGTCGCGAATCGGCGCCAATGCATTACGCATCCGGACACCGCGATCTTCTGCATCCACCAGTTCGACTTCGGCGCCGGCGAGGTCCGGGGTGGTTGGGAGGACGTCGAGGTGCCGGAACTGGACGCCGCGAATGAGGGCCTGATCGACAGAGGCTTCGCCGAGGAGGACATCATAGCAGTGCACGGTGAAATCATCGCGGGAGATGCCACAACCGCTGGTGGCATTGCCTTGCGGGTCGGCATCGATGAGCAGCGTGCGCTGTTCGGCGACGGCGAGGGAGGCGGCGAGATTGACCGCGGTGGTGGTCTTACCGACTCCACCTTTTTGGTTGGCGATAGCGAGGATGCGTGCCAAAGGTCGTCTTCGAGAAGGGTGCGCGGGGAGCGGTAGTATAGGTGGCGGCTTCGTCGCGGACTATTGTGGGAGCAGACCAATCCCGGGGAAATGCGCGGATTCTGAGGAATGGCGGGCGGATCCTGGCGGGAGTGCCGGGTGATCGCCGAGTGAATGTGCCGCTGGTGGCGCCGCTGGTGGCGCGTTTCACGTGAAACGTGTGTGGAGCGATGGCCTGAGCCAGCAACGTGATCGGGTGTGGGCGCTCGCCGAGTGCGGGGATCACGCCGTTTCACGTGGAACAGTTTCCCAGATACCCTGTGTGTGGCCCTTTCGTGCAACAAAAAGCGGGAGCCCTCATGTGAGGACGCCCGCTCTGGTTCGTGCCGATTCTGCGGTGGCTACTTCGAGAAGCGCCAGCGGGTTGAGATACTGACGGCGACCGTGCTCATCCCTTCACTGACGGGTGTCGGTGTGGAGGCGTCGGCCATGTCCATCTTCGCCATCGCCATCACCATGCGGGGTTCTTGGCGCTCGAAGTCATTGATGGTCAACTCAAGGAGTTCGACCACCTGTCCTCCCGCCGCCCGCGCGGCGACCTCTGCCTGACGGCGTGCCTGCTCCACGGCTTTGGTGAGCGCGAGTTCCTGCGCTTTGGTGCGGTCCTTCACCAGAAAGTCGAGTCCGGCCACACGATTGGCGCCGCTGGTGAGTCCGGCATCGATGATTGGTCCGGCCTGCTCGATCTTGTCGGTCTCGATCTGGACGATGTTGCTCACCCGGTATCCGTCGATCAGGGTGCGCTGCGTCTTCTCGTCGTACCGCTGGATCGGCATCACGCTGTAGTTGAGCGTCTGGATCTGCGCGGCAGGAATCCCGAGTGCGCGGACGGCGGTGAGAATCGCCGCCTGCTTTCGGTTGTTTTCCTGGGAGGCCAGCAGGGCGGTCTTGGCTTGCGTTTCGACACCGACCTGTACGCGCGCCCGATCGGGAGCGACCTGCACTTCACCCCGCGCGCTCACGATGATCTGTGGTATCGGGGGTGGCGTGGGCGTTTGTGCGGAAGCCGTGGCGGCGAAGGCCGTGGCGCCGACCCCTGTGGCACCGAGTGTGGCAACGACAAAGGCGGCGGTGCCGGCGAATGAGCGCGTGGAATAGCGTGACACGGGTGCGATCATGTGAGCTCCGTGGAAACCGATGGATGAGGTCGAGGCGCGGGCAATGTATACCCCTGCCGCACCGTTTCGATCATCGGTCGTTGTTGTTTGGTGGCGAACCGTCTGTTTTGCGGTCTGACTTGATTTATCTGCGATCTTTTACAAGCGCCATAACAGCGACATCATACAGAGATATACAGAACAGTTATGCACATCGTCGCGATCACGCACAAGACAGACCGCGCAGACCGTCGCCTCACGTCCCGTCATCCACTTCTATATAAGAGCGGTCGATTCGCTCACGAACCGCGACGCAACTCCATCAGCAGATTTTGGAGATCGGCCGGGCTGATCCCCGGGATCTGACCCGCCTGCGCCAGTGTGGACGGACGGAGTCGCGTGAGCTTCTGGCGCGCTTCGATTGAGATCGTGTGCATCGACGCGTAGTCGAGCGATGCGTGGAGCGTCACCGAGCCCTGCGCCTTGAGCCGGTTCGCCCGGTTGCGCTCCTTGTCGAAATACCGCTCGTACTTGATCTCCAACTCGGCCCCCACCACCGCATCTACCGGCAAGTCGCTACCGACGCCCGCGGCCGCGAACAGGGTGGCCAGTGACACATCCTGCCGGCGCGTGAGCTCAATCGCGCGCACCGCATGCAGCAGCGGTGCCGAACCGACCGCCAGCAGCAATGGATCCGCCACCGCCGGCGCCATGCTCGTGCGTTCGGCCAGCGCATACGCCTCGCGCACCGCGCCGAGGCGGACCGCTAGCTGCGCTTGCTCGGGGGGCGTGAACAAACCCAAGCCGTCCCCGATCTCCCCAAGCCGGGCCAGCGCATTGTCCTGACGCACAGTGAGCCGGAATTCACTGCGGGAGGTGAACAGGCGATACGGCTCATCTACCCCGCGGGTGACCAGATCATCCACCAGCACACCCACGTAACTGGTCTCGCGCCCCAGCATCACCGGCTCCTGCCCCTGCACCCAGCGCGCCGCATTGAGCCCGGCGATCACCCCCTGCCCCGCCGCTTCTTCGTAGCCGGTCGTGCCGTTCACCTGTCCCGCGAAATAGAGGCCGTGCACCGCGCGCGACGCGAGCGTGGCGGACAGCTGCGTGGGCGGGTAGTAGTCGTACTCGATCGCGTAGCCGGCGCGTGTCATGCGCACGTCTTCCAGCCCGCGGATGCTGCGCAGCACCGCCAGCTGCACCGGTGCTGGCAAGGACGTCGACAAGCCGTTGACGTACAGCTCGTGGGTGTCGTGTCCCTCGGGTTCCAGAAAAATCTGGTGCTCCCGCTTGTCCGGGAACTTCACGACCTTGTCTTCCACGCTCGGGCAATAACGCGGCCCACGCGATGCGATCGCCCCACCGTACATCGCCGATTCCGCCAGATGCTCGGCGATGATGGATGTGCCCGCCTCGTCCAGCATCGTGAGCCAGCAGGGCATCTGCGCCGGGTGACGTGTCTGCCACGTGCCATCGACACTGCGCGCGCGCGGCGTGGTCCAGAAGTGCGACCAGGAATAGTCGAACGCCTCGATCTCGCTGTGCTGGAGCGTGAGGTCGCCCGTGCGCACGCTACGTCCATCAATGCGTGGCGGTGTCCCGGTCTTGAACCGCTCGGTCACCAGCCCCAGCGCATCGAGTTGCTCGCCCAACAGCACGGACGGTGCTTCGCCGGCGCGACCACCGCCGATACGCGTGCCGGTGCCGATGTGCATCGTGCCGCGGCCGAACGTCCCCGTGGTGAGCACTACGGCGCGCGCGCCGAAGCGACGCCCTTCGACCGTCTCGATGCCGGCCACCCGCTCGCCGCTCGTATCGAACAACAGCCGCGCCACCATGCCCTGAATGGTGAGCAGATTCGGCTGCGCCTCGAGCAGCTGTCGCACGGCCCGGCGGTACAGTCCCCGGTCACACTGCGCCCGGGGCGCCCAGACGGCTGGCCCCTTGCCACGATTCAGCATGCGGAACTGCACCGAAGCCAGATCGGTGGCGCGCGCCATGATCCCACCGAGCGCATCGACCTCCCGCACCACGGTCCCCTTGGCGATGCCGCCGATCGCCGGGTTGCACGACAGCTGGCCGATTTGTTCGAGGGCCCCCGTGATCAGCGCGACCGATCCGCCGGCGCGCGCCGCCGCCACCGCCGCCTCGGTACCGGCGTGCCCGCCGCCGATAACGAGCACATCAAATGAGGCCTCGAGCGAGGCGCTGTCGGACGACGCGATACGATCGGAATGGCGGGGCGAAAACACCGCGGGATGCGCACTCATGACGCTCTAACCTAGACAGCGCAGCAAGACAGTTCCGCCGCGGCCGGTCCCGTGAGTATATCCCTCACACCCCGCGTCACGTCTCCCGACCGCTGCCTCATGCCGCTGACCCTTCCGAACACCGCGCCCACCCTGCTGATCCGCAAGTCGGCCTTCGAACGTGTCGGCATGACCCGTGCCCAGGTGGACGAAGCGCTGGGGCTCACCCCCGAAGAGTTCCGCGTGGAAGGCGCCCTGATCGCCATCGGACCGCTCGTGGGTGAAGACACCCTGACCGACCTCCTGGCCCGACTCGAGGAGGCTGGGCTCGTGTACTACGACGACTTCTTCGAGTTGAGCGGCAATTGGCCCGACTGGCTTCGCTTGTTCGCCATGGACGCCTCGAGCTGACGCTGGCCTCGCTTTCGGTGCCGTTCACCCGAAAGCCACGCATCGCTGCGCCGGAGCACCCCTTCCCAGCCACAGCCGATGCACCAGCTCCGCCGGAACCGCTCCCCCAGCACGCGCCACCAGCTGTCGCGCTCGATGGCCAGCGTCTCGCTGTCGCACATGGGACAGACGTCCCCGTCGGGGATCATGGCTACGAAGGCCGTGGTGGCCAGCCAGATGAAGGCGCCACGGATCGCGACGAAGAACGCGATGAAGATCCACGCGTCGGTCCAGCTCCAACGACCCGGCATCGGACGACCTGAAGAAAAGGGGTGCGGCTACCGCGCGCCGCGAAGGACACGATCCATGCGGGCACCCAGAAATTCCGCCGCCCGCCACTCACCATAGTACCAAGGGTTCCACGGCCTGGAACCTGCCGTGAATCCCACATGGCCGCCGCGCGCCGGAAACTCGAGTTCCACTTGTGCATTGCCACGCACGGCCTCACGCACCTCGTCGAGCACATCGGCCGGGAGAAATGGATCATCCACCGCGCTCAGCAGCAGCGTCGGGTGCTGGATCCGCGCGAGATACGGCAGCGCACTGGCGCGCGCATAGTAGTCGGCCGCATCCGCGAAGCCGTGCAGCGGCGCGGTGAACGCATCGTCAAACTCCCACAGGGTCCGCGCCTCGGCCACGCGACGCAGGGGAGCCAGTTCCGGGTGACGCTCCACTTTCCGTAACGCTTTGGGGATCAACGATTTGAGGAAGAACTTCTCGTAAATCGCCCCGAACCCCTGCCCGATGTGCCGCGACGCACGCGCCAGGTCGAACGGCACCGACATCGCGACGGCGCCGACCACCTGCTCCGGTAGTTCGCTCCCAAACTCGCCGAGCAGTTTGCACAGCACGTTGCCGCCCAGCGACACGCCCACCAGGCCGAGCGGCGCCTGCGGGAATTCTGCAGCCAGACGTTCCACCACCCACCGCGGATCGGTGGTCTCGCCCGAGTGATAGCTGCGAGGAAGCCGGTTGGGCTCCGTGCCACAGGTCCGGAACAGGAGCAGGTCGGCCGCCCAGCCGCGTGCCGCCGCCTCCCGGAACATCGCGCGGGCGTAGTGCGAGTGCATCCCGCCTTCCAGTCCATGGAAAAGAAGCAGCCGTGGAGACGTCCGGTTGGCAGCCCCGACCAAGCGCGCCACCTCGAGAAAGTCGCCGTCCGGGGTCTCCCAGCGCTCCAGGCGGACCGGCAGGTGCGGCTCGCGGCGGCCAAGTCGTCCCCACAGCGTGGCGCTGTGAGGATCCGGGAGCCACCAAGCAGGCCGGTAGGGGCGCGATGTCGAGGACATGGAGACAATATGTAGAGTCGCCGAGAAGGTTCCTTTCCCTGACACCCCCCTCCCGTGATCGCTCGCCTCTTCAGGAACCTGACGTTTCAGGTGCTGGTCGCCGTTTCGCTCGGTATTGCCCTGGGCGTCGTCGCCCCCTCCACGGCCAAGTCCCTCAAGCCGCTGGGCGACACGTTCATCAATCTGGTGAAGATGGTGATCACGCCGATCATCTTCCTCACGATCGTGCACGGCATCGCCAGCATGGCCGATCTGCGCAAGCTGGGTCGTGTGGGCGGCAAGGCGTTGCTGTACTTCGAACTCGTGTCCACACTGGCCCTCGTGATCGGCCTCGTGATTGTCAACGTCACGAAACCCGGCGCCGGACTCGACATCTCGAACATGGTGATGGGCGACGTCACGAAGTACACGACGGCCGGGGCGGAGCAGAGCACGCTCGAGTTCATGCTGCATATCGTGCCCAGCAACATTGTGGCTGCCTTTGCGGGTGGTGAGCTGTTGCCGGTGGTGTTCTTCTCGGTGCTCTTCGGTGTGGCGCTCACCGCGGTGGGCGATGCCGGCCGTGACATCGCCGATTTGCTCGTGCGCTTTCAGGCGGTGTTCTTCAAGATCGTCTCGATGGTGATGGTGCTCGCGCCGATCGGGGCCTTCGGTGCGATGGCGTACACGGTGGGCACGTTCGGACTCAAGACGCTCGTGCCGCTCGCCCGCCTGATGCTCGACGTGTATCTCACCATGGCGGTGTTTGTGTTCGTGGTGCTGGGGCTGATCTGCCGCGCCTACGGGTTTCGCATCTGGAAGTTCCTGCGCTTCATCAAGGACGAAATCTTACTGGTGCTTGGCACGTCGAGCTCCGAGGCGGCACTGCCGCGCATGCTGCAGAAGCTCGAGCAATATGGCTGTGCCAAGCCGGTGGTCGGGTTGGTGATTCCCACCGGTTATTCGTTCAACCTTGACGGCACGAGCATCTACCTGTCGATGGCGACGATCTTCATCGCCCAGGTCTACAAGGTGGATCTCAGCATCTCGCAGCAGCTCACGCTGCTGGGCATCCTGATGCTCACGAGCAAGGGTGCCGCCGGCGTGACGGGCTCGGGCTTCATCGTACTGGCCAGTACGTTGGCCGCCACGCGCACGGTGCCGGTGGAAGGCGTCGCCCTGCTGCTTGGTGTAGACCGTTTTATGTCGGAAGCGCGCGCGATCACCAACCTGATCGGCAACGGCGTGGCGACGTTGGTCGTGTCCCGCAGCGAAGGGGCCTTTGACGACGAGAAGAGGCTCGCCGCTGAGAGGGGCGAGTGACCCCCGCCGATCTACTCGTACAGATCTTCGGGACGAAAAAAAGCGCCGACACACGGAAGGCACAGCGTTTCTTTCAGGAGCGCCGGATCAAGGTGCACTTCTGCGATCTGGCCGAGCGCCCGGCGTCGATCGGTGAACTGAAGCGCTTTACGCAAAAATTCGGCGTGGAGGCGATCATCGATCGCGAGGCCAAGCGTTTCGCAGATCTCGGATTGCGCACGGCCTTGTACGGCGAAGAACGCTGGCTGAGCATTCTGGCTGACGAGCCGCTGATCCTGAAGCAGCCGCTCATCAGATTGCAGCACAAGGTGTGCGTCGGGGTGGACGAGAAGCTGTGGAAGGAGTGGCTCGCGTAGCTATGCGGCCCGGTGCACCGCGTACCAGAGGGAGGGGAGCGCCGCTCCCCACGCCAGCAGGAACCGGTTGAGTCCGAAGAGCACCGCGACGCTGGTGTGAAAGGTGAGCGCGGCCGCGATGACGACCACGCAGATGATTGGATCGAACCACGCCATGACAGCGAGACATTCGAACGACATCACCCCGATCGATGCGATGCACCGGGCGGATCGCCACCACGTTGAGGCCCGCCCACTGCGCGGCCGCACCGCTCTCGGTACACCGTAGGCGGGCAAGCTGAGAAAGGACGCCAAGGCGTCGCCTGTCCACCAGGCGCGTTCTTTCACTTTCACGAGGCCGGCGCGCAGGTAGGAGAGCGAGAGCTGTGCCGCCACGTACAGCACACCCGCCTCGTGCACCACCGGTGCTACCGCGGGCAGCTGTGCCACGGTGAGTCCGCCGAGGACGGTGAAGAGCATGGCGTCGGCGCCGCCGTTCACGTTCCCACCGAAGCGGAGCGCCGACAGCCACGTCGTGAAGGCGAGCGCCGCCGCCGCGACACAGCCGGCGCCTGTGCCCGGCACCGCGGCCAGCACGATCGCCAGCGCCAGCTCGATGCGCAGCACCCAAGTGAAACGCCCTGCGTCGAGGAGTCCGCGCCACGGGCCCCACGACTCGGCCAGCGCCGACGCGCGCCACGCACCATCCTCGGTGAAGTCGTGACGCATCGCGAGCAGTTCTATGGCATTGATCGCGGTGGCCAGCGCCGCCAGGCGGCACATCCACGTGATGACCGGGCCGAGCAGCACGAGCGTGCCGGGCGCCACACTCATGTTGTAGACCCCGAGCGCGGCGCACGCGCGCCTGTCGTCTGAATGCCACTGACATAGACGAATGCTGTGGTCCCGGATTCATCGTCGTGAACGATGATGCGCCATTGCCAGATGGCCGGCTCATCCATGTCATCGTGCTGTGTGGTCGGTCGTCTCGATTGCCCGCTGGCGTCCGCGCGGCGCACCCAGGATTCCGCGAGCGCACCGACCATTGTCATCGCCGCCTGTCGAGCGGCCGGATCGCCATCATCGCGGTCGAGCTCCGCGTAGCACCGTTCGACGATCGTCTGCGCCGCGAGGGTTCTCGTACCGGCAGCATTGCATACGAGATGCCACCATCGGCGTGTCGGCGGGTATACCACGCGCTGCCACACTCCTGTTGGCCGGTTCTCGTGACGCACGAGCACTTCGAGCGCAGGAGGTCGCCGTGCGACGTCGAAGAATTCCCACGACGGAAAAAGCAGACGCAGCAGCGTTGAGAGAGGAGTTGCCACGCTCGACAATCTACCCTGTGGAATGGCGGACTTCGACGCAGGGGTTCTCCTGACGGTAAAACTGGTGAACCCTGATGGAGTGGTGGACCCGCTGGCCGTAATCTGGCGGCAACGGAGGGTATGACATGCGAACACGAATTCCGAGCGGCTCTCAGCGCTCATTGCCGACTGGCGTCTTTGCGGTGGATTCACCCGATGCGCTCGCGGCAGCCTTGCTCAGCAATGTGGCGCGCCGGCGTGGCGCGAGATTTTCCGGCGATCCCATCCGCATTGCGTTGCTTGACCGGAATCAGCTCATGCGCCGGGCTCTGGCCGCGCTGCTGGCGGATGACCCACGCATCAACCTGGTCGGTGATGCGTCGGACATTGATCAATGTGCCACCTATGCGACGCACCGGGGCGCCGAGGTGGTGTTGTTGTCGGCGGAGCAGAACGCGGCGTCCGTGATCCGGCAGATCACCACGCTGGCGGCGCTGCCGAGTGCGCCACACGTGATCGTACTGAACGGCGAGCAACGTCCAGAAGAGGTGCTGGAAGCGTTCCGTGCCGGAGCGTTCGGGTACCTCCCGTGGAGCGCGTCCGTCAATGAACTGATCGAGGCCATCGAGATGGTGGCCGACGGTATGAGCTACGTGCTACCGACCACGGCGAAGGCTCTCGCGGCGGGGCTGCGCACGCCGCCGGCCGCGCCGGCGTCGTCCAATGGATCGAGCTTGGGCGTGTTGAGTGCCCGTGAACGCACGGTGCTCGAGCGCATCGCGCGCGGATTCAGTGGCCCGGAAGTCGCCGGGCAGCTGGGTATCACGGTGAAGACGGTGGATACGTATCGCCACCGCATTCACGAAAAGCTGGGCGTGCACCATCGCAGTGATTACGTGCGGATCGCGCTCGACCATGACCTGTTGCTGCGTGAGACCTAGGTCGTAGTCGCTGTCGGGTCTCGCCCCTACGCACTGTCCGAAAGCTCACCAATGGACGAATCTGCGGCGCCATCCAACGTCCCTTGGCCGCGGATCACCACAATGCTGCTATACCAAGCTTGACGGAGTTGCCCATGTCTACATCTGTTGTTCAGCACCTCGCCACCCTTCCGTTCACTGCCTTCGCGGCACCAGCGTCGCGCGCGTCAACGTCCACCGTGTTCGATAATGGTGTGGAGGGTGACCTCGCCGACATGATCGCCCCTCGTGGCATCCGTCGCAGCATCCGTCGCGACGATATCGCCTTGCTCGATGACGTGTCCCATGCGATCCAGCTGGCGCCGTATGTACCGCGCGGCTGCGTTGTGGCCCGCGTGCACGATGGTGTGGTGACGTTGCAGGGAAAGACGGCCTACTACTACGAGCGTGCCGCTGCTGAGTGCGCGGTGCGCTTCCTCGATGGTGTGCGTTCGGTGGACAACCAGATTCAGGTGGACCCGCCGGCCCTCGCGCACGAGGTGCGTGCCCGCATCGCGTCCACGCTCACGCGCGCGGCGGCGGCCGATGCCACGCACATCGCCGTTCAGGCCGTGGGTGGCACCGTGATTCTGCAGGGGGTCGTGCACGCACGCGCTGAACGCGACGCCGCTGCACGCGCGGCGTGGTCGGTGACCGGCGTGGAAACGGTCATCGATAATCTCATCGTTCGAGAGTAACCCTACCTTCCGTCCGGAGCCGACCATGTCGAGCGTAGCGCCCAATATCCGCAGCGCGACCGAAATCCTGCAGAGCTATGAGCCCACGGTGACACCGACGGGTCCCATTCTCGTCGCGACGGACACGTCACCCGCTGCTGACGCGGCGTTCGTCGTGGCGCGTGCGCTCGCCACGAAGCTGGACGCGTCAGTGCAGGTTGTGAGTGCTATCCGGCCGAGTGCCATGCCGATGTACGCATTCGACGCGATGCCGTATCCGGTGCTGACGGAACCGTACATTCAGGAAGGGCGCAAGGCGATGATCGAGAGCCAGATGGCGCGACTCGTGCCGTCGGCGACCCCCTGGCCGGTCCGGATCCGCCTTGGTGAACCGATGCACGAGATCGTTGAGGATGCGCGCGTGGCGAATGCGCGCATCCTCGTGGTTGGTCGTGGCCGGCATGGTCCTCTGAGCCGGGCGTTCGGCGGGGAGTCGGTGCTGCGGTTGCTGCAGCTCGGTGACACCCCCGTGCTGGCGGTGGAGCCCGGGACGGACGCGTTGCCAACGAATGTCGTGATCACGACGGACTTCAGCGCGTTCAGCCTGTATGCCGCGCAGGTGAGCATGGACATGCTCGCGCCCGGGGCCACCGTGCGGCTGGTGCACGTCGGACCGGCGCTCAGTGATGCGGACGCCGCGTTGCGCACCTTTGCGGAGGGGTATAAGGCGGAAGCCGAGCGCGGCTTCGCGCTGATGCGCGAGCATCTCGAGCCGCGCGGCTTTCGCGTGGAGACCGTGCTGTTGCACGGGAACGCGTCCGACAGCCTGCTCGCCTATCTCGATTCCGTGAACGCCGATCTCGTGGTGACGGCAACCCATGGGTACGGATTTATCCGGCGCATGGTGTTGGGGAGCGTCACGTCCGCGCTGGTGCGGTCGGCCCCGTGCTCTGTGTTGTGCGTCCCGGGGCGTGCCCGCACCATCGCCGCCGCCCGTGCGCACGCGGCGTCGCGTCAGACCACGCGGTCACTGGCACCCGAGGTGCTGGACGGCGAGCTCAACGCGTTCAGTGCGCGCAACGCGGGTCGTCGGTGCAGCGTCGAGATCGATCACCAGGATCTCGGGGCGCAGTCGCTGGGTCATGGCCTGCCACTGGTTGGACTGACTTACGACCGGCACGACCGCAGCATCTCGCTGATGTTTGGTGCGTCAGCGCTGCAGGGTGAGCATCTCACGCACCGGTTATCCGCGTGTGAGTCGGTGCATCTGCTCGCCGATGCCGATGGGCGCGATCAGGTACTGCGCATGATCCACGAGGGTGGGCAGACGTTGCTGGTGCTGGAGTAGGTAGTCACGACGGGTGCGGCCGGGGGGACGCACACCCCGGGTGCCGCTGATGCGGTGCCCGGGGACCGTCGCTGACGAACACGATCACGGTGTCGCGGTCCATTCCCACCGTGAGCCGGACCATCTCCTACTTCCAGGCTTTGACGATCGCTTCGCCGATCCGCCCGATCACCGCGTTGCCCTCGGCGTCCACCCAGTAGCGTGTGTCGGTGTTCTCTTTCGTCAGGACACAGGCCACCACGCGCGCCGGCAGAGAAAACACCCCACAGTCGGTGCGTGACGCGTCTACGTCGCCGCTTTTGTGCGCGAGGCGTGCGCCGTAGGTGAAGCGTGCGAGCTTCGAGTTGTCCTCGTTGTTCGCCAGAATACTCAACATGATTGAGTCAGCGACCGGGCTCACGGCTTTGCCCTGCGCCAGCAGCGTGAACAACTGCGCCATCTCGTTGGGGGTGGTCACCCCCAGCCCGTACTTGGCCGAGCTGTCCGGGGCCACGCTGGCGATGCGGGTCATCGACCCGCTGTGCACCTTGGTGCGCGCGAGGCCGAGCGCCTCCATTTTTTGCCATACGCGCCGGATCTTGATGCGATCGAGCACGAGATTGGTGGCCGTATTGTCGCTCAGCGTGCTCATGAGGTAGGCCACATCCCACAGCCGCAGCGTGAGCGGCGTGCGCAGATATTGCAGCTGTCCAGCGCCGCCAACCTTGTCGATCTCGGTAAGTACCACCGGGTCGTCGAGCGTGAGCTGCTTCTGCTCCGCCAGATCGAACAGGGTGACCAGCACCGGCACCTTGATCAGCGAGGCCGTGGAAAATGTCTCGTTGCCGCGCTGTTCGAGGTGTTCACCGGTGGCGAGGTTGGTGATGCTGTATCCCACGACCCCGCGATGGGCCTTCGAAAGGCTGTCGAGTGTGCGGGTGAGCGTGGCCAGACGCGGCGGCTGGTTGGGCGGCTGCGTGTGCCCGACGCCGGCGCCGAGGGTGAGGGCGATCAGGGCCAGACGGACGGGACGGATGCGCATAGGGAGGGGCTCCTGCGGGTCGGAAAGGGGGAGTGCCCATAATGTGGCATGCGGTCGCCGAACCCGCCGTGCCGCTGCTAACTTGCCCGCAGGAGGCGCTGATGGAGATCTACAAGCAATTCACCTTTGAAGCCGCACACCGGTTGCCGAACGTGCCACCGGGGCACAAGTGCGCGCGGCTGCACGGGCATTCATTCGAGGTCACCGTCCACGTGCGCGGTCCGTTGTCCACGGATGCCGGGTGGGTGATGGACTTTGCCGATCTCAAGGCCGTGGTCAAGCCGGTCATCGACGAGCTCGATCACTACTACCTGAACGAGATCGCGGGACTCGAGAATCCGACCAGCGAGGTCATCGCACGCTGGATCTGGCGGCGCCTCGCGTCGATGCTGCCGGGGCTCGCGCAGATCGTCGTGCGCGAGACGTGCACGTCGGGATGCATATATCGTGGCGAGGACGAGTAAATGACGGAGGCGACGCGGTGGCGCGGCTACCGGCCGCCCCACTCCTGCAGGATGACGTCGAGATCGAGGTCGGGCGCCAGAAAGCAGCCGTGCCCGTGTCCCTTGAGGATGCGCACGATGGCACCCGGTACGCGGGCTGCCATGTAGGTGGCCTGCTCGACCGACGGGATGAGATGATCTTCGTCGGCGGCAAGAAAGAGCGTGGGCACACGGATGTTCTTGAGTCGCCCGCGCAGGTCGTACCGGGTCAGGATACGCAGGCGATTGGTGTACCCCTCACGTGTGATGGCGCGCGTGAGCAGCAGGAACCGGCGGATCTCGTCGTGATGCGTGTGTGACGACTGCAGCCGCGCACCGGTGAATCGCCGCACGATGCCCATCGCGCCCCATGGGACGATACTGGTGGCCGCGATGGCGGCGTACAATTTGATCTTCGGCGTGATTCTCGTGAATGAGTTGAGTACGACCAGCGCACGCACCCGTTCCGGGTGTGACAGCGCGAAGTGCATGGCGAGCGCGCCGCCGAACGATTCGCCCACCACGATGGCCGGGGTGCCGTCCGGTACGGCCGCTTCGAGATGCCGTGCGATCTCAGCGACCAACGTGTCCATGTCCCGGGCCTCGTCGCGCAACCGGAACGTGATCACACGGAAGCGCCGCGCCAGCAGCCGGGCCTGCCGGTAGAACAGCAAGCCCGTTCCATCGAGCCCCGGCACGTAAATCAGTGGTGGACCTGCACCCTGTACATGACAATCTTCAAGGTGATGGGATGCGGGCACGATGTCGGCCGCATCGCGTGCGCGCGTCTGACTGACATTTTCCTGTGTTTCATCCAATGACTGCACCATGACTGCGACCTCGCGCCGTTCGGCACGCTTTCTCTGGGCCGTGGTATCGGCCGTGCTGGTCGAGACGATCGTGACCGGTCTCGCGCTGTTGCCCGCCGTGCTCTTCGTACATTGGCAGTCCACGTGGTCGATGTCCACGGGGGGGCGGCTCATCGTCGCCGCGATGGCGTTCGCGCCTCTGTATCTGCTGTGCGCCTGCGTACTCATGGTGGCGTCGGCGCTGTCCACGCGGCTGCTGGGGTGGCGGACACCGGCGCCGGTCGAGCTCCCGCTGCGCGAGTTCAGCTGGCCCGTGCTCGACTGGGGGCGGTACCTGATTTCCACGCACGTCGTGCGCGTGTTTGCCGGACCGGCCTTCCGCTCGACGACGATCTGGAATTGGTACATGCGCCTCAACGGCGCCCGGCTCGGCCGTGACGTATGGGTCAACAGCTTGTCGCTGATGGACCACAATCTGCTCGAGTTCGGCGACGGCGTCGTGATCGGATCCGACGCGCACGTGTCTGGCCATGTCGTGGAACGCGGCGTCCTCAAAACGGCAGCGGTGAGGCTGGGTGCGCAGACGCTGATCGGTACCGGCAGTGTGGTCGGGATCGGTGTGGAAGCGGAGCCCGGCGCACAGGTGGGCGCGCTCACCGTCGTGCCGAAGTTCATGCAGCTCGCGGCCGGCGCGGTCTACACCGGCGTACCCGCCACGCGCGTGCACTGAGACCAGCGGCGAAGCGGTGGCCGCTGTGCAGCGGCGCGCCTGTCGGTAGAATTCCTGACGGCGTATCGCTTTTGACACTCTGCTTCCGTACTCATGGCTGCTTCCAGTCTGCTCGCTCTCATCGATGACATCTCGACCCTGCTCGACGACGTCGCCGTTCTCACGAAAGTGGCGGCGACCAAAACGACGGGCGTGATGGGAGATGATCTCGCGCTGAATGCGCAGCAGGTGGCGGGGGTGCAGGTTGATCGCGAGTTACCAGTGGTGTGGGCGGTTGCGAAGGGTTCCTTCATCAACAAGCTCATCCTCGTGCCGGCCGCGCTGCTGATCAGTGCGTTCGTGCCCGTTGCGATCCTGCCGTTGATGGTGATCGGTGGACTCTTCCTGTGCTTTGAAGGGGTCGAGAAGCTCGCGCACAAGTTTCTGCATGCGGATACGGAGCCGGCGCACGGCGCCCTCCTCGCCGCGGTCGCCGATCCGCAGGTCGATCTGGTGGCCTTCGAGCAGGACAAGGTGAAGGGAGCGGTGCGCACCGACTTCGTGCTGTCTGCCGAAATCGTGGTCATCACGCTCGGCACCATGGCGACGGCCCCGCTGTTGCAGCAGGTGGTCGCGCTCAGCGCCGTGGCGATCGGCGCGACGGTGCTGGTGTACGGTTTGGTGGCGGGGATCGTGAAGTTGGATGATCTCGGGCTCGCCCTGCACCGTCAGCCCGACGCGGCGCGTCGTCAGGTGGGGGCGTTCATTTTGCGCGCGGCCCCGCTGCTGATGAAAACCCTGTCGGTGCTGGGGACGGCAGCCATGTTTACGGTGGGCGGCAGCATTATCGCGCACGGCGTTCTGGCCGTCGAGCACGTTGTGGAGGCGGTGGGTCACACCTTCGCGGCGCGTGGCGCGCTGGTGGCGTTCATCGCCACCACGGTGATCGATGCCGTGGTCGGCATTGTGTCGGGTGCGCTCGCCGTGGGGGTGTTTACCCTTGGGCGGAAGGCCACGGGACGGGGGTAGCGCCTGATCAGGACGAGGAGCGGCGCGTCGGCGTCGGTGGAGTCTCGGGCCGAGGATCGTCGCGGTCCGCGGCGCCCCAGTCGCGCTTGGGTGCCCCGCGTTTCGGCCCGTCGTGCGGCTTCGGCTTGGTGACGGGTTTGGCCGGCAGCCGTTTGCGTCCTTGTCCCCCCTTGCCGCCTTTCATCGCGCGGTGAGTGCCGCGCGGATGGCCGCGTCGGTCAGCGGCGCCATAACCCGGTAGCCGGCCACGTTGGGATGTACGCCATCGTCGCCGTATTCGCGCTTGAGTCCCATGCGTGCGTCGGCCATTGGGGTGTGGTAGTCCAGATACACGGCGCCCTTTGCCGCTGCGTACTGTCGCATCCATGCATTGAGCGCGACGATTTTCGGCGCCGGTTCGAGTCCCGGCTTCCAAGGGTAGTCGAACACGGGCAGCACGGACGAGAGTACCACGCGAATCCCGTTGGCCTGGGCGATCTCGGTCATCGACGCGGGGTTGTCTGCCCACTGATGCCGCGGCCGATGTACGGTTTGCCGGCGAACATCGTGGCGAAGTGGACCGCCCATCCCTCGGTGATCGAACTGCCCATGAAGACCACGCTCTGCTCACCGGGGGCCGGTGCTGCGAGGCGGGCGTTGTCGTCGCGGTAGCGCGCCAGTCCGGCCCAATCCTGTACGGCGGGCTGCGCGCTGGCGGGTGCGACCGCGGGTGTCACCGCGAGCGCGGCGGCCAGCAGCAGAGTGCTGGGCCAGAGGGTGTGATGGTGCATACGGTCGAATGTGATCGGCCCGGTGGCTGTGTGCCAGCGCCGTTTCATTGTCCCGGCTGCCGCGGGGCGCTTTCTTTGGCGCATGCCAGCGGCGCTCCCCTCCTCGTTCGATCCGGCCCGGTTCAGTGCGCTCCGCGCGTTTCTGCGCTGGTCGGGCCGACGGAGCCTACGCTGGGTTTACCGCGAGACGGCGGTGGTGCAGGTGGGGACGGTGCCGACCACGGGACCGGTGCTGTTTATCGGCAACCACCCCAACGACCTCCCGGACGTCTTGCTGGGGCTTCAGGCCTGTCCGCGCCACGTCCGGTATCTCGCCACCATTTCGGCCGGCGCGGGCGGCGTCGCCGCGATGGGGTATGCGGCGATGGGGGTGATTCCGGTCACCCGGGTGCGCGATGCGCGAAAGATGCGGGCCATGGGGATCGATATGGCCGCAGTGAACGCCGAGGCCGGCCGACGGGTGTCGCGGGCGATGGCCGATGGCCATGTGGTGGGCGTCTTCCCGCAGGGCGGGGTGCACGACGTGCCGCAGGTTGGTCGATTACGCACAGGTATCGCGATGATGGTTCTAGACGCGCTTGATACTGGCGCGGTATTCGATGTCACCGTGGTGCCGTTCGGTAATCAATACGAATCGCCCCTGACGCTGGGGTCGGATGCGCTGGCGGTGGTGGGACGCGGGTGGTCCGTCCGTGGCTGGCGGGATGCGCAGGTGGCCGGCGGGGCGGACGCCGGGGTGTCGGCGCTCACGGAGCAGCTGCGCACCTCGCTGGTGTCGGTGACACGCAACGCCCCCGACTGGGAGTCGTCGGCGGAGCGCGATGAGCTCGTGGCGGCGGTTGCGGCGGCGTTGCCGGCGTCACGGGCGTCGTTGCTCGAGCGCGCGGCCCGGCTGGTCCCGTTGGCCGAACAACGGGTGCGCGACCGCCGGTCGGACGCTCCGACCCCACATGCGGCGCGCCTCCATACGTTCGTGACCGAACTGGCGCAGTTGGTGCACGAGGCGGGCGGTATTCGCACTTCGGCGCGGGATCATGCCCGCCTGCTGCATGCTGTGGGGATGGCCGCCGACTCGGCGTTGGCCCCCCGCGCCCTGTTGCTGCTGCAGACACCGGTCGCGCTGATCGGGTGGGCGATCCATCTCCCCATATTTCTGGCCGTCCGTCGGGTGGCACGTCGCAGGGCGAAGGCACGGACCGACGTGGTGGCGTACACCTTCGTGCCGGGGCTCCAAGTGGTGGGGGCGGGGTATCTCCTGCTGGGCCTGACCGTGGTGGCGGTGTTGGGGGTGCTTGGGCGCGCCACGCTCGGTACGCCGTGTGCGCTCCTGGCCGTGCTGCTGCTGCTGCCCGCACTGGCCGATGTGGCCGTGTCGTGGCGCCACGGGTGGCGCGGTCACGCGCTGGTGTGGCGGGTGCGACGCTGGCCGGCGTCGCGTCGGGCCGAGGTACGGCGTGTGGCGGAGGCGATGCGCGGGGAGTGGCACAGTGGCAGCGCGACAGGCGCGCCATCGGCCGGGTCCGATTAGTCTCACCGATGGACGTATTCGGACTTCTTTCGCAGGCGCAGGCATGACTCTGATTTCGATCGGTAACGCGCGGGTGGACTTTGGCGCGACCGAGATCTTTCGCGATATCTCGCTGACCGTGGGATCCGGGGACCGGTGGGCCGTGGTTGGCCGGAACGGCACCGGCAAGACGACGCTGGTTCGTCTGATCACCGGCGATCTCCAGCCCACCAGCGGGGCCGTGGCGCGGATGCCCGGACTGCGCGTGGCGCTGATGGACCAGCACCGTCGCTTTCCCGACGGCATGACGCTCTGGGAGATCGTGGCCGATGCCTTCGGTGATCTGCGCACGCTGGAGCAGTCGCTGGCCACGCAGGCCGCCAACCTGGAGCACGATCACGGCGAAGAGGCGATGGAGAAGTACGGTCGCGACCTCGAACGGTTCGAGCGGGAGGGCGGCTACCAGATGTCGGCCAAGGTGGACGCTGTGCTCATGGGCGTGGGGTTCGACCCCGAAGCGGCCAAGGCCACCAGCATCGGCACGCTCAGCGGCGGTGAACGCGGGCGCGTGGCGCTGGCCCGTCAGCTGGCCACGCCGGCGGAAATTCTGCTGCTCGACGAACCGACAAATCACCTGGATCTCGAAACGACGGCGTGGCTCGAGCAGTATCTGCGCGACACCGACCGCACCGTGATCTGCATTAGCCACGATCGTGCCTTTCTCGCGGTGATGGCCAATCACGTGCTGCACTTCGAGGGCGGGACGGCGTTCGCCTACGAAGGCAGCTACGAGTCGTTTCTCGTGCAGCGTGAAGAGAAACGGCTCACGCAACAGCGCCAGTTCGACAAGCAGCAGTCTAAGATCCAGTCGGAAACCGACTACATCGCGCGCAATCTCGCCGGTCAGAACACCAGGCAAGCCAAGGGACGTCGCAAGCTGCTGGCGCGCATGCCGCGCCTGTCGGCGCCCATCGGCGGTGACGGCGTGATGGCGCTGCGCCTGTCAGCCGGCGATCGCAGCGGCGATCGCGTGATCGAAGCGGAGCATGTGACCGTGGCGGTGGAAACGCCAAATGGCACGCGCGAACTGTTGCGTGACGTGAACGTGGTGCTCGAGCGCAACGAAGTGGTCGCGCTCGTGGGCCCGAACGGTGCCGGCAAGAGCACGCTCATCAAGACGTTGGTCGAAGAGCATCCGGCGCATGCAGGCCGCGTGAAGATGGGGCCCAGCACGACGGTGGCGTACTACCGTCAGGATGTTGGACACCTGCCGCTCGACAGCACCATCTACGAGGCGATCGCGACGCAGCGTCCGCTCTGGGAGCGTCGTCAGGTGCAGGGTCACCTCGGTCGCTTCGGCTTCAGTGGCGACGAAGTGCAGCGCACGGTGGGCACGCTCTCTGGTGGTGAGCGGGCGCGCGTGGCATTGGCGCTGCTTACGCTGTCCACCAACAACCTGCTCATTCTCGATGAGCCCACCAATCACCTCGACGTGGAAAGCATCGAAGCGCTCGAGGATGCGATCGAGGCGTATGAGGGTAGTTGCCTGATCGTGAGTCACGACCGTGCCGTGCTGCGCGGTTTGGCCACACAGGTGTGGGAAGTGAAGGATCGGCAGCTGATCATCTTCCCCGGCAGCTTCGTGGAATGGGAAGCGTTGCGGGCCGAGAACAAGATCAAGGCCGAGAGGGACGCGCGGGAGATTTCGCAGCGCGAGTCGGAGAAGAACGCGAAGGTGCGCGACCGGGAACGCGAGCTGCAGCGCGAACGTGAGCGGGCCGACAAGGCCAAGGAACAGGCGTACGACAGATCGCAGGGGAAGGGCGGCCAGGCCAAAGCGGCGCCGACCTCGAACGACGTGCGCAAGGCGCAGCGCGCCGCCGACAAAGCGTTGGCGGACGCCGAATTGCGGGTGTCGATGCTGGAAGCGAAGATCGCAGGGATCACGGCGGAGCTCGACGATGTCACGCTCTACGACACACCGGCTGGCGTGCAGAAGGCTGCCTCGCTGGGCCGGGCGCTGGACGATGCCCGCGACGCGCTCGATGACGCAGTGCACGACTGGACGGCGGCGGGTGAGCACGTCCAGCAGCTGAAGGCGTAGCACGGCCGTGCGACGGCTCCTGATCGGCGCGCTCGTGCTCATGGCCACGCGCGTGGATGCTCAGGTGGATCGCGCGCCGACACGCGTACCGCTGGCGCTCCGCGATCTGCTGGCGGAGGCGAGCCAACGGAACGTACTGCCGCCGTCGCTGATCAGCTTCACCGCGCACGTCGAGACGGAGATCTCGGTGCTGTTGCGGCGGGAGGAGGGAAACGAGGCCGTCGCAGCGGTGGAGCAGGTGGCGAGCACGCTCAGGTGGAATCGCACCGGGTTCTACGATCAGCATATCGTGGGGTATCGCGCGCAGCAGACCGGCGCGAACGTCTCGATGCTGTCCGTGTTTCAGACCGGCTGGCTCAATCCCGTGTTGTACGGGAACCGGCTACGGGTCCGCGCCTCATCGCCGGCGGGCGGTCAACCGGGGCGCGCCCGTCCCTCCACGCGCGCCAGCGCCGACGACACGATGCCGGCCATCCATCCGCTCGCCCTCGACCGGGACCGGTACTATCGCTTTTCCGGTGGCGACACGATCGTCACCATGCGCGCTGGTGATCGCGTGATTCCGATCGTGCAGGTGCGCGTGCAGCCGCGCACGGACCTCACCGCGGCGGCGGTGCTGTTCGATGGTACGATGGATCTCGACGCCTCGCGCGGCACACTGGTACGCTTGCGCGGCTATTTCGTACGCCTCAATACGTCTCGGCGCGGCGTCATGGCGTCGGTCAGCGATGCGGTGGCGTTTGTGGAGTACGAAAACGGTGAGCGGAACGGCGCGTATTGGCTGCCGGCGAAGCAGCGGATCGAGCTGCAGGCCACCTCCCCCGCATTCGGGGACGGACGTGTGGTGGTGCGCATTGTCTCGCGCTTCTCGCAGATGCGAGTGAACGACACGGTGCTCGACGCCCGCACGCTGGCCGTCGCCGATTCGCTGCGTGCCCTCTCGCGACGTCGCCTGTCATTTGCCGGGACGGATTCTCTGGGTCGCTACGGCGCCTGGCGCACCGACGTCGGCGCTCTCTCGCTCGGCATGCACGCCGACGATTTCAACGACATCGGCCCCGACCGCTGGCGCCCCACCGGGGCACCGCGTCTCGACGTGACGGTCCCCCGCGCGAGCGACGTGTTCCATTTCAACCGCGTCGAAGGCGTATTCACCGGCACGGGCCTCAAGTGGTCGCTGCGCGACAGAGCGCCGGGGGTGGTGGTGCGTGCGAATGCCGGCTGGGCCTGGAACGAAGGCACCGCCCGCGGCCGCGTGTCGGTGGAACGCACGCGCGGCACCACGGTGCTGGAACTGCGCAGTGGACGCTCGCTCGACAACACGAACGATTTCCGCGTCCCGCTCGATTCCGGCAATACCATGGCGGCCCTGTTCGGGTCGCAGGACCCATACGACTACGTCGACCGTCGCAGCGCCACGGTGGCGGCGGTGCGCACGTTCGGGGCCCGCCGCCTGCTGACCCGCGTGGAGTTCGGCGTGGCCGACGACCGGTATCGCGGTGCGACCTACGCGCGCAGTCCATTTGGCGGCAACGCCTATCGCGACAATCGCCGCGTGGATGCGGGGAGCTATCGGCGCAGCGCAGCCCTCGTAGAATGGCATCCTGACGTCAGTGCGGAATTCACCCGGCCGGGCCTCGGTGCACGACTCGCCTACGAGCGCGGGGACGGCACGCTGACCTGGCAGCGCGCCGAGGCGCGTGCCACGGTGCGCCAGCCGTTCGGCCCGTTCCTGGCACTGGTGCGCGGCGATGTGGGCGCCGTCTTCGGGTCACGCATTCCGCCGCAACAACTGTTCGAGTTGGGCAGGTTCCAGAATCTGCCGGGGTACGACGACAAGGAGTTTGCGGGGTCCCGCGCTGCGGTGCTGCGCGCGTCGCTGCAGTACACGAGCCCGTTCTTCCGCCAGCCGGTTCGTGCGGGACGGTTGTTTCTGCCGGCGCTGGCCCCCGGTTTGAGTGTCGGTATCCAGAGCGGCTGGGCCGACGCCCCCACCGAGGCGGCGCGCACGAGCATCGAGCGGCTCGGGGCGCCGATCGACTCCACCCTGCTCGCGTCGTGGGCACCGGTGTCGCGTCCCACCGATGGCGTACGCGCCTCACTCACGGTGGGCCTCCGGTTGTTCTCGGGCGGCATGTTCGTGGGCGCGACACGAAAGGTGGATCAGCCGGCGCCGTGGACGGCGCTGGTGACTTTTGGGCAGCCGTGGTAAGATCGCGCCATGGCGATCGACCCACCCGCTGACCTGCACGTCCGCTTCAAGCGTCACCCGGATGGGTCCGCCTCGCTGACCGGAACGCGACGCGACGGATCGGTGACGTGGCAACGGCAACGCGGGCCGTCGGCGATTGTCTTGCCCCCGCACGATCTTACGCACTACGCGGTCGAGACCGTCCTCGGTTTTCGGGGTGGGTTCTATGGTCTCCTCGCCGATGGCTGGGAGATCAGCGACTTCGCTGCGCCGTGGCCGCGCGGACCGATCCCTGAGGAAGCGCTGGTGGTGGAGCTGATTGTGGGCTTCTTCGACGTCGATCGCCGTCATGGAGCGCCGCTGACCATGGAGGCATTCCATGCACAGGCCACGCAGCATATCGCGTCGCGCCGGGCGGCGGGGAAGAAAACCCCCACCCACCTTCCTGTGCTAACCGATGACGAGCTGGACCGGGTGCGGGCGTGTCGTACGGCGCTGTTGGCGCAGTGGACGGCCGTGCCCGCCGGCGGTGCGCTGGACCTCCAGTTCGTCCGGTGACCGAGCGGGTTGGAGGCGTTACGTTTGGGTGATGCGCCATCACTTGCTTGACTCGCGCCAGGGGCTTTCCGGCGACGACCTGATCTTCACGCTCAATAGCGCCGCCCAGCAGCGGGCGGCGACGGGGGCGGCGGTGATCAACGCCACGGTCGGTGCGCTGCTCGACGACGACGGCAAGCTGGTTGTGCACGACAGCGTGATGGCGTTGTGGCGCGAACTGACGCCCATGGAGATCGCGCCGTACGCGCCGATCGCCGGTGACCCGGCATTTCTGCTGGCACTTACGCAGCGGCACTGGCCGTCCCTCACGAGTCCCGGGGTGGCGGTGGCGACGCCCGGTGGTTCGGGCGCGCTGGCGCTGACGCTGCGCAATTTCGTGGAGCGTGGGCAGGCGATCCTCACGGCGGCTCCCTTCTGGGGCCCGTATGCCACCATCGCCGCCGAGGCGTCGGTTCGGTTGGAAACCGCGCCGTACCCCGCGCCCGGTGAATCACTCGACATTGGCGCGTGGGAAGCCAAGGCGCGTGACTTGCTCGAAGAGCAGGGGCGTCTGCTCGTGTGGCTGAATGATCCGTGTCACAACCCCACTGGGCGCAGCCTGTCGCGTGATGATCGCCGCACGCTGTTGTCGGTGCTGCGCGACATTGCCTCGCAGGGCCCGGTCACGCTGCTGCTGGATTTTGCGTACCTCGACTACGCCCGCGATCCCAACGACGTACGTGAGGCGCTCGACGACTATGCTGCCTTCGGTGCCGAGCAGGGGGTGCTGGTGTGCGCCAGCCTGAGCCTCAGCAAGGCGTTTACGCTGTACGGTTCGCGCGCCGGTGCGCTGGTGTTTCCGTGGAGCAGCGACACGGCGCTCAAGAGCGCGCTCGTGGCAAGTTGCCGCGGCACATGGAGCAACTGCGCGCGGGCACCGATGAGCGTGCTGGTGCGCATGAGCACGAGTGACGCGGC
>JARIEV010000167.1 GCA_031127225.1 Gemmatimonadota bacterium
GGGCAGTCCGGTGGCGAGCGCGTCGTGGATGCGGGTGCTCCACTGGCCCCGCTCGGGGTACGCATTGTGGGCATCGAGCAGCACGCGGGCACCTGGACCGAAGCCGTCGCTCGACCGCCCGATGGTGAACGTGAGCACCAACAGGGCGGCATACCGGAGGTGCGCGCGTGACATACGAGAACAGGAAGGGGAGGTAGCCGAAGCGGGGGACCGCACACAAGTTACCCATCTCCCTTGGCCACGACAGCGTGAGGCAGCGTGACTCCATCCCCGCGATTCCGTCCGTCGGTCCGTGCCGCGCTCTGGACGCTCGCGCTGCTGCTGATCGCCGCGCCGATCGCCTGGTCACAGCGGCAGCGCATCCGGATCGAACCGAACGTCCCCTACGACGGCCGCTTCACCTTCGTGCGGCTGCGCTACACGCAAGGATACCGACTGGCGTGGAACGCGGACTATCCGCAGATGGAGCGCAACTTCATGACGATCCTCGGCGATCTGTCGTCGCTGCGACTGCACCAGAAGGGGAGCAACGTGCACGTGCTCGACGACCCCGCGCTGGCCCACTATCCCATCGCGTATCTCACCGAGCCGGGCTACTGGTATCCCACGGCGCAGGAGGCCGTCGCGCTGCGCCACTGGATTCAGAAAGGCGGCTTCCTGATCGTGGATGACTTCTACTTCGACCGCCAGTGGGACGTGTTCGAGCAGGCGATGATGGCGGTACTGCCGACCGCGCGCATCATGCCGATGGACGTCTCGCATCCGGTGTTCAACACGTTCTTTCACATCAAGACGCTCGACGGGATGACGCATCCGGCCACGCCGCTGGCCAAGGCGGAGTACCTCGGCATCTACGAGGACAACGACCCCACCAAGCGGCTGCAGGTGATCATCAACTACAACAACGACATCGGCGACTACATGGAGTGGTCAGGAGAAGGCTGGTATCCCGTGAACTTCTCCAACGAGGCGTACAAGTTCGCCACCAACTACGTGGTGTACGGACTCACGCATTAGCGCGCAGAGACCACCTCCCCGCTCACCGGCCGGCGGCGCGGCGCCACGCGGCGAAGTCCGGCTTGGTCGCGGTCAGAATCTGCAGGATCGCCGTCCGGTCGGCCGGCTGCAGATGCGCGAACTCCGAGGGCGTGTGGGTCGCGCCGAGCACGTCGTCGAGTTGCCGGTACACTTCGCCCTTCGCCAGCGCGGGGAGGGCGTCGAAGCTGTCCGAATAAATCAGGAAGCTGAGCGGGTAGGTAAACAGCCGCCGCGTGAGATCGAGATCGCGCAGTGAACGCCCCCGTGCATCGCGCGGACCCGCCTGCGGAAAGTCGGCGGCGAAGGTGGTGGTGCCGCGCACCGGTCCATCGAACGGCGCTTCCCCCACGAACAGCATCGCGCGCACCAGCCGCTCCACGTCGCGGCGCAACCGCGCGGCGGGGCCACCGCCGGGTTGGACACCAGCGGTGGTATCGCGCCCGGTGGCCAGGCGCGACTGGTGGCACATCAGACACGTGGTGGTCTCGCGTGAAAACACCGGACGCGCGCGCGGCTCCTGACTGAGCGTGTAGAACACCGCGCCGTACACCGGATCGACGGCCGCGATCTCGAGAAACGTGCTCTCCTGCACGTAGCCGATGTACACGTCGTCGCTAAAGTAGATCGCGCGCGGGGACCACGGCGTGATCTTGTCGGTCTGCAGGCTGGTGCGGGAAAACACGAGCGCCTGCGACGACACGGGGATGTGCAGTGCCGTGAGCACGGCGGGCAGGTAGCCGAGCGCCGAGTCGTGCGCCAGCACCACCTCGCCGGCATCGAGTTGCGCCTGGAAATGGGCGACGGGGTCCCGCACGGCCGGCAACGCTTCGCGGGCGGGTCGGCGCACGGCGGCCGTCGATCCGTCCACCCGACCGGCGCCAACCGCCAGCACGGCGGTGGCGAGCAGCAACCCCGAGCGGGACCCGCGATCGTGTGGTGGTCATGCTCCCAACGACGCCCGTCGGAGGCCCTGGTGTAAGCAGGATTCCCCTGACGGGGCTGCCGCCGCGCTCAGCGGTGGAAGCCGGCCGCCTGCCCCAACACCGCGGGGTGGAGCGCCGCGAGCGCCTGCTGCACCGCCGCGTCGGGCGCCCCGTACACTGTGCAGCGCGTCGGCGTGAGCAGCGCGAAGAAGCGCGCGAGGAAGCGCGCACCAAAGGTCTCGCAGTGCGTGAGCGCGGCAGCCGAGTCGGCGTAGCGCTCGTACACGTGACACCGGCGGTTGTCAGCGCTCACGTACCACTCGTACGCGAGCGTCCCGGGCTCGGTCGCATGCGTACTCGACACCATCTCCTCCATCAGCGACCGCAGCGCGTCGGAGCGCCCCGGCTGCACGTCCAGCTCCAGCATCCAACTCACAGGTCCTGACATCGGTCCTCCACACGGGAAAGAGCACCTGACAACGCAGCGCGTCAGGACATCCAACTCCACGCCAGCGCGCCGAGGCAAGCCAGCACCAGCACGAGGCTCCCCCACCCCGCCAGCTGCGACGCCGGCGACGAGCGGGCCGCGCCCATGATGTCGGCGTTCCCCGCCAGCAGCAGCAGCGCCACGAGGTGGAACGGGAGCACGACGGCGTTCACGACCTGACTGCTGTAGATCAACGGGATGAGCGGCAGCCCGGGCAGTGCGACGACACTGACCCCCGCCACGGTCAGCCCCACGAACGCCGCGTAGAACCACTGGAAGCGCTTGGCATCGAGACTGAGCGAGGCGGGCTCGCCCACGCCTTCGGCGATCGAATACGCCGTGGCAATCGGTACGATGGCCGCCGCCAGCAGCGACGCCCCCAGCAGCCCGGCCCCGAACAGCACCGTCGCGAACGCACCCGCCAGCGGGCGCAGCGCTGCCGCCGCATCGCCGGCGTTTTCAATGTGTACACCCGCCTGATGCAGCGTGGCGGCGCACGCCACCGCGATCGCGAGCCCGACCACACCGGTCAGAATCGAACCGAACACCACATCCACGCGCGCCCAGCGCAGCGTGTCGAGCGTGATCTTCTTGTCCACGGCGTACGACTGAATGAACGCGAGCCCCCACGGCGCCAGCGTGGTGCCCAGCGACGCCGCGAGCGCAATCCACCCGGCGCGCTCGAGCGGCATGCGCGGCACGACGGCGCCGTACCACACCGCCGACCACACTGGGCCGGCCATGATCCCGTCCACGATGTACAACGCCAGCGTGGACGAAATCACCAGCAGCACGCGCTCCACGTGGTGGAACGACCCCAGCACGACGACGAGGGAGATCAGCACGCCCGCCAGCACCGCGCTCAGCCACGCCGGCATCCCCACCAGCGATCCGGCCGCCGCAACGCCCGCATACTCGGCGCAGATCGTCCCGAAGTTGGCGAACAGCAACCCCAGCACCGCCAGATAGCCGGCGGTGCGTCCCCACCGCTCGCGAATGACCGCGACGAACCCCTTGCCGGTAGCGGCGCCGATCCGCACGGCGATGAGATGGAACTGCACCAGCAGCGCCGTCGACGCCGGAATGATCCAGAGCAGGCGATAGCCGTGCTCGGTGCCAAGAATCGAGTACGTCGTGATGCCCGCGGGATCGTCGTCCGACAGCCCCGCCAGCAACCCGGGGCCCAGCACCGCCAGCACCGCCGTGAGCGCGCCGGCGCCCGCCAGCCGCATCTGTACGAAGCGCAGCGCGATCCCCCGCCGATGATGCGCAACGGCAGCGGACAGCGCGCGCTTCGGTCGATGCGTCACTATTTGATGGCGGCGTTGGGTGAGCGGTTGTCGGGCACGAACTTGTCACGGGCCGGCATACGCACGGCGCGCAAGGTGGCGGCGTCGAGCGTTACGGTATCCGCAATCACCTTGTTGGCGGCGAGCAGATAGGCCGTGACCGCATACACCTGATCATCCGTCATCGATCCCGGTGCCGCGAGCGGCATCGCGCGCTTGATGTAATCGAACACGGTGGTGGCGTGCGGCCAGTAGTTGCCGATGGTTTTCGTTTTCGACGACGTGGCGAACTGAAACTCCGGCGCGGCGGCCGAGGCCGCTGAGTCACGCCCCACCAACCGCGGGAAGCTGGGCAGCCCTTCTCCCTTCGCGCCATGACAGGCGGCGCACTGCGCCGCATACACCACGGCGCCTTCGGCCACGCTACCGTGCCCGGCGGGCAACTCGAGGCCGTCCGATCCGACGTCCTTGTTCATAGCGGCCACGGCCGAGTCATCGGCGGCGCGCCCGAGCGCGAAGTGCTGCGTCGCACCGGGACCGCCGGGCACGGCGCCGGCGTCGTAGCCGGCGAACGACGCGTTCGTCGCATCCTTCGGCGCGTTACCGCCGCTGCACGCCGCAAGCGCCATGACCGCGCCACCCCACATCATGGTTCTAATTCCCACGGATCGCATGCGCATGTTCAAGTCTCCCCGTGGAACGTGACGGCACCGCTACGATCGACCTTCCACCCGATGATCTGATTGTAGTGATAGTCGGTATACAGTCCGCGCTCGGCGATCATCGCCGTGCGCGTGGGTTGCACGTAGCCGGCATCGTCGGAGGCACGACTCAGCAGCACGGCTTCTTCGCCCTGCCAATTCCACATGTACTGGAAGCGCACCGTCGACTTGGGCTGCGGCGTGTTCAGCAACTCGGCGTCGTGCCACGTGCCACCGCCGTCGAGACTCACCTCCACCCGCGTGATCCGCCCGCGGCCGCTCCACGCCAGTCCGTTCACGCTGCGCCATCCCTTGGCCGCGATGGTCTGCGGATAGCAGGGCGACGTGATCACCGACTTCGCATCGATTTCGAACGTGAAGATGCGCGCCGTGCCGTCGGGCAGCGGGTCGGTGTACTTCGATGTTTCCCAGCGCGTCATCCACGGCTTCGTGCCCAGCTCGAGACGACGCAGCCACTTCACGTTGCTGTTCCCCTCGAAGCCCGGGAGCAGCAGACGCATGGGATAGCCCTGACCGGGGCGCAGCGGCTCACCATTTTGCGCCCACACGATCATGGCGTCGTCCCACGCCTTCGCGATCGGAATCGAGCGCGCCAGCTTACAGGCGTCGCCCCCCTCCGCGAGAAACCACGTGGCGTCCGGCTTCACGCCGACTTCACGGAACAGCGTGGCCAGCGGGACGCCGGTCCACTCCGACGTGCTGAACAGTCCCGCCAACGGCTGTGGTGTGATGTCGGGCTTGGGATCACGATAGCCCGCCGCGCCGTTCCCCGAGCACTCGATGAAATACGTGCGCGTGATCTGCGGGAAGCGCTTGATGTCCTCGACGGTGAAACTCATCGGGCGATCCACGAGCCCGTGAATCGTGAGCGTGTGCCGCTCGGGGTCGAGCATCGGCACGCCCGCGTGGTGACGCTCGAAGTGCAGATCGCTCGGCGTGATCGTGCCGGTGAGATCCTGCAGCGGCGTACGCGAACTGCCCACCGGCGTTCCCACCGGAATGCGCCCGGGCGCGTAGTACGCCGAACGCTCACCGAGCGCCGATGTCGGCGCGCCGGGCATGGTGGTGGCGTCGAGCGGGGCCACGGGGCGCGGGGCCGGCTCGACGGGCGGTGTGGCCGCAGCGGCGGCTCGCTGTCCTTCGACCGCGAGCGGGAGTCCAGCGAGGGCGGCGCCACCGATGAATCCGGCGGCACCGGCGATCAGGTCACGGCGGGAGAGGTCGGTCATCGGGCTAAAGTACCACCCAATCCGCATTCCGGCTGCGTGATGTGGGGAAACCCGGCGTGGGACGACCGGACACGGGCTCTGGACGGACCACCACGCTTGGTTCAATATGAGCGGATCGGGTGGGCCCGCGCCCGCCGTCGTTCTTCAGCCCAGAGTCCCTGATCTCACCGACGACCGACACCACCGTCCTCCGCTCGCTCGTGGCGGTCGTCCTCAACTGGTGCGCAGAGGACGACACGGCGCGCGCGGTGGCCTCGCTGTTCGCGCAGCATGAGCCGGGGGTCACCGTCCTGATCGTGGACAACGCATCGCCCGATGGCAGCGGCGCGCGCCTGCAGGAGCGTTTCCCCGATGTGCCGTTCCTGCAGACCGGCGCGAACCGCGGGTACGCCGGAGGGAATCAACGCGCGATCACGTGGGCGCTGCAGCAGGGCGCGGACGCCGTCCTGCTGGTGAATGACGACGCCGAACTGATGCCGGGGTGCCTCCGGGCGCTCCGTGCCGCCATGGACGCCCACCCAACGCTGGGGGGATGCGCGCCGACGGTCACGCATGGCCCACCACATCAGGATCGCGTGTGGTGGGGCGGGGGCGACTTCATCGCCCACAAAGCGGGGGGCGTGCACCGCCACGCGGGGGCACGGCTGGACATGATCCGTGCGCGACCGCAGCCGCCAACGGTTCCAGTGACCGCGCTGAATGGCTGCGTGATACTGCTACGCAGTACCGCCATCCGCGCCGTGGGTGGACTGCAGGAGGCGTTCTTCTGCTACGCCGAGGACACCGAGCTGTCGCTACGCCTCGCGGCGGGTGGATGGGAAACGGCCTGGGTGCCAACGGCGGTGGCCGCGCATCACCTGCCCTTCCCCGAGCCCCCGCCATCACCGTGGGCCATGGTGCAGCGCGACCGCAACCGGCGTCTGCTGGCGCAGCTTCACCTGCGCGGATTCGCTCGCCTGACGTTCGTGGCGTGGTACTACCCCACCCGCGTGCTGCTGGGCGTCCGCTATCTGCTGCGGGGCGACGGTGCCCGCGCGCTCGCCATCTGGCGCGGTGCGACCAGCCGCCTCCCCCGTCCCGACGATCCGCGGGCGTTCGCTTAGCGGAAGTATTCGGCCAACGCGGCGGACTCCCGCCGCTGTCGCCACACATGCACGCGCGGTGCCATCCATCGGATCAGCGCGCCGAGGAGCGGCAGGCCTCGCAGCACGCTGCCGTCACCAGCCAGACGGCGCCAGGGCGCGCTCCGCTCGTCCTTGAGCCGGTAATCCGCCGCCTCGAAGCTCTGGGCGCCGTTGGTCGCCGGCGCGTTGATGACACATCGTGCGCGGTCCACCCGGAAGGACACGATGGACTCGTAGCAGACCATGGCGTACACAGTGTCGCGCAGCATCCGGCCCGTTGCCGATGCCGGAGCCGCGACCCCCGGAAAGCGCGTGTTGAGAACGTCGGCGACGTGCGCGACGAACCGCATGAACGAGTACCGCGACGGATTGCCGAATTCGGGGAGGTAGCTCGCATGCACATCCTCCACGATCAGCGTGCCACCGTCACGCACGTGCGGCAGGCACGCGAGCGTCGTCATCACCTGCTGGCGATTGGTGTGTCCCCCGTCATCGAGGACGACATCGACCGGTCCCACGTTCGCGAAAAACTGTGCCCAGAACGCGGGGTCGCCCTGATCGCCAATGACAATCTCGAAACCATCCGCCGTCCAACGCTGCGCGGCTGGATTGAGGTCGACGCCGATGATGCGCGCGTCGTTGCCCAGAAACTGTCGCCACATATGTAG
>JARIEV010000012.1 GCA_031127225.1 Gemmatimonadota bacterium
CGGACGCGACGCGACTCACTGGCCATCTCGGTGGTCATCGACTCGCTGGGGGGACTGCGACCGTGGCTCGCACCGACCGACAGCGGCCAGCGGGCGCTCGTGCTGGCACGCGATACCCTCCGCGGCACGATCGATCTGGCCGGGATGCTCGCCGGGTCCATCGATACGCTCGATGCGCGCGGCCTGGATCTCCGCCTGCGCGGCGATGTGCGTGATCTCGTCGTGGCGACGTCGCGCGCCACGCGGGCCTCACTCGATCTCACGGTCAGCGACCTTCTGCGAGGCGCTAATGGATCGCTGGGGGTCACGATCGATTCCGCCGCGCTGGGCGGCGTCGACATCGCGTCGGCAGCCGGACAGTCCACGCTGCGCGGTGGGCTCGCGGAGCGCTTCGGCGTGCAGCTGCGGACCCCGTCGGAAGCGCGGATGACCATCGCCGGCGGGGTCGCGCGCAGCGGTGACTCGAGCGTGGTCACCATCGACACGTTGACGCTGCGCGTCGACAGCGCCGCGATTCGCCCGCGTGGGTTTGCGCTCGTCGCCCCGGCGATGCTGCGGTTTATGCCGGGGGCGCAGGGGACACTGGGCGCGCTCGACTCGTTGGTGCTGCAGCATACGGATACCGGTCGGATCGCCGTGCGTGGGAGTCTGGGTGACGGGGGCGTCGTGTCAGGGCGTGTCGAGGCCGACCGCGTCGCACTTGCCGACATCGGCCGTCTGCTGCGCCGCTCGCAGTTAACGCGAGGCACCGCATCGGCGGCGCTCACGCTGGCGGGCACGCGTGAGCGTCCACGCATCGACGGGACCATCGACCTGCGTGATGCCGTGGCCGGTCGTGTGCGCTTCGGTGACCTGTTTGCCCGCGCACACTACGATTCACTGCGTCTCACGGTGGACGGGGCGCTGCGGCTGGGCGGCCGGCCGGCGCTGGAGGCCACGGCGTCGCTGCCGCTCGATCTGGCGCTGGTGGCAAACCGGCCGCGACAGCTGGATCAGCCACTCACCGGGCGGCTGCTCACCACGCAGACCGATCTGACGCTGCTGGAGTCCGTGTTCCCCGACGTGAGCCGTGCGAGCGGCACGCTGTTCACCGATGTGGCACTGACCGGCACGTGGGCGCGTCCGCGCGTGCGCGGTGAGGTGCGGGTGGATAGCGCGGCGCTGTCCCTCGATCACCTCGGGGTGCGACTGAGCCGGGCGCGGGCCGACATCGGCCTGTTCGGCGACAGCATTCTGATCCGCCGCCTCGGCGCCACGAGCGGGGCGCTGTCCGATTCGATCGGGATCAGCGGCTTGATCGGGATCACCGAAATCGCGAACCCGTCGTTCGATCTCCGCCTGGCGGCGAACGCCTTCCAGGCCATCGACAAGCCGCGCACGGCGTCGATCACCATGACGACGACCACCCCGATCACCCTGACCGGTTCGCGCGAGGCGCCGCGGGTGCGGGGGGCCGTACGTATCGACCGCGGCCGCGTGTACATCCGTGCGCTCGCGCAGCGTCGGGCGCTCGATCTGGCCGACAACGTCGACATCATCGATACCACGCGCTTCGGCGTGAATGGACTGTTGCCGTCCGCGCCCCGCGCGGTGATGCAGAATCTGCAGCTCGACGACGTACGGGTACGCATCGGCGATGACGTCTGGCTCCGCTCCCCGGAAGCGAATCTCAAGCTCGGCGGCGGCCTGCGCGTGACGCGGGCCGTCTCGCGCGACGGGCTGGTGGCGCGCCTCGCGCTGGCCGACTCGCTCACCGTGGACCGGGGCACGTATCAACTCAACCTTGGTATCGCGCGTCCGGGCTTCGAAGTGGAGCGCGGACTCGTGCGCTTCTTCGGCGATCCGGATCTTGAGCCTACGCTGGATATCACGGCGCTGCACACCATCCGTGAAACGCGCGCCAACTCCAACCGGCAGGATGTCCGCATCCGGGTCAAGATCGGCGGTACCATCGACCGGCCGACGCTGGCGCTGGCCAGCGCCGACAACCCGCCGCTCCCCGAGAGCGATATGCTCAGCTATCTGGTGACCGGCGAGCCAGCGTATGCGCTGCTGGGAACGCCCTATGCCGAGCAGGGGGCGACGCTGGCCCTGCGTCTGGCCGGCAGTTATCTGTCGAGCCGACTCGCCGGCGGACGCTTCGATGTGGTGCAGGTGGAGCCGACGGCCCTCAATCCGGGCGATGCGGCCAACCTTCGGGAAAACGGTCTGGGTATCCTGGCCTCGACGCGGGTCGGCGTGGGCGGTCAGATCGCCAGCAACACGTACTTCACGTTCAGCACCGGACTGTGCGGGCTCTCCAGTCAGACGTCCGGCGGCGGGGATGCGTTGTCGCTGTTCGCGCAAGGGCTCGGGGTGAAGGTCGAGCGACGCTTCGAGGGCGGGCTCAGCGTCGCGCTTGGTCTGGAGCCGGGCTCGAGCGCGCAGGCATGCGGTCGCCTCGGGATCAGCCGAACTTTTCAGCAGACCCCGCCCCAGGTCGGCATCGACTTCTTCCGGAGCTGGACCTTCTGAGGTACACGGATGGTCCGGGTGTGTTGCATCGGGTGATCATCGATCGTCGTGTTAGTTCAGATGTCCGCCTCTCCGGCTATACCCGACCGCATCACTGCGCCGCCGCTTTCCGACACGCTCGACGCGATTGATCGCGCCGGGTCCGGCGACGCGCGGGTGCAGGTCACGGCGGATGCCTTGCAGGCGATGGGCTTCGATCGCGTGATGATCTCGCTGCGCGATGCGTCGCTGAACCCAGTGCTGGTAGTGAGCGCGGGGCTGGCGGACACCACGTCGCCCTCGGGGCTGGCGCTGGCACCGTTGCCGGGCGCGGTCTGGCGTCGGCGCCTCGAGCTGTTGGCGCGATTCCGCGTGGGTGACCTGCATCTGCTTGACGGTAGCGATCCGTGGGTGGCACGTGAGTTCTTCGGTGCCGACGCCGTCCCGGCGGTGGACGCGCACGCGTGGCTGCCCACCGACCTCATCGTCGCGCTGCTACGCGGGGTGGAGGGCGAGCTCCTCGGGATCGTGAAGCTGGCGGGGCCGCGTGATGGCCGGCGCCCCACCGAGCTGCGGCGTCAGGACATCAGCACGATCGTGCGTCATCTGTCGTCGCGCCTGGCGTACGATGCCCTGCGAACGCTGGCGGAACGGCGTCACGCGCGGCTGCAGCGGTTGCAGGATGCGGGGGCGTCGCTCACGCGATCGCTCGACGAGCAGGAGATCATGCGTGAACTCGCGCGCCAGGTGCAACTGGCGGTCCGCAGCGACGGTGTCTGCGTGCTGGTGCCGGATCTCGATGCCGACATTCTGACGACGGCGATGCGTACAGTGCGTGGCGTGGAGCGCCCGCGCGGGCCGGTGCGCCTTGGTGACGGCATCGTGGCCGAGGTGGCGCGCACGGGCCGTCCGGTCCGGGTGGGAGACCGTGAGGCCGACCGGGCCCGTGAGAAGGCGGGGCTGGTGCCGCCGCTCTCGCTGTACGATATCATCGGCGAATCCGATGCGGCGCTCTCCGTGGTCGCCGTCCCGATGCGCGTGGGCATCCGTCTGCTGGGTGTGCTGGCCGTGCACGCCGCGCGCGCCGACGTCTACACGGCCGAAGATGAGGAAGTGCTGGCGACGATGGCCTCGCAGGCGGCCACCGCGATCGCCAATGCACGGCGCTACGCCGAAAGCGAGCGTGAACGGCGCACCACCGAGGCACTGGCCGATGTGGCGCGCGCCGTGGGAGAGTCGCTGCGACTCGGCGAGGTGCTGCGCCTCATCCTACGTCACGCGCTGTCGTTGCTGGGTGTCGAAGGCGCGTGCGTCGCCCTGCGCACCGGTGAGTATCTGCACATCGTGGCCGCCAGTGGCAGCGCCGACGTCCTAACCGGCGTACACGTGCCACTGAACGGCAGCCTGATCGGCCGCTCGGTTACGGCGAACGAACTGATTGTCTACAACGACGGCCACGTCGAGGTGGCGCTGCACCGCACGGTCCAGCATCTGGCGCCGGTCCAGCGCATGGTCATCGCGCCGCTCATCACCGGGCGCGGCACGATCGGCTCGATCGCCGTGATGAATCGCGAGCGTGCCTTCGATCAGGCGGACGGCAAGGTGCTTCAGCGTCTGGCCGACCATGTCGCCGTCGCCATCGTAAACGCTCGCCTGTTCGAGGAGGTGGAGAAGTCCACCCGGGAATGGAAGGTTGCTTTCGATAGCACGGCCAGCGGGATCGTCGTGCTGGAGGAGTCCCTCACGGTGAGCCGCTGCAACACGCGCGCCGCCGATCTGTGCGGCACCACGGTGCCCGCTCTGCTGGGCCGCCGGTTCCGTGATGCGCTGGTTGGCAGCAGTGAGACGCTCGATGCGAACGCGGTCGACCGCTTCATCGCGCGTGCGCAGACCGAGGGCGTACCGACGCGTGAGTTGATTCGCGACGACGTCACGGGCCGTCTGTTCTCGTTGCTCGCCGCCCCGCATCCTGATGGCGGCTGCGTGATCACCTTCGATGACGTGACGGAGTCACATCGGTTGGCCGAACGGCACCGCAAGGTGCTTGACACGGTGTCCGACGCCATTGTGATCACCGATCTCGAGGGGCGCGTGACGTTTGCCAACCCGGCCTCGCATATGCTGTTCCGGCGGCCGAACCTCGAGGGCACGCCGATCGGCGCGCTCGTAGCCGACGGGTGGACCGATACGGTCAACGGGCACGAACGGATGGCACGGGAAGGCGCCGAGCAGCAGTACGAGTGTGAGATTGCGCGGGCCGACGGTGTGCGGCGCACTGTGCAGGTCAGCTCCGCTCCCCTGGTCGAACTCGGGCAGACCACGGGCACGGTGGCCTGTCTGCGCGACATCACCGAGCGGCTGGCCGATGCACGCGCACGTGAGCGCTCCGAGTCGCAGTATGCCCGACTGGTCGAAGCAGCGACCGACGCGATCTGCACCTGTGATATGGACGGCCGATTTACCTCGGTGAACGCGGGGCTTCTGATGGCGGCCGGGATGACGCGTGATGAGCTGCTGGGACAGCACTTCGACAGTGTGGTGCACCCGGCGGACCGTCCGGCGGCAAACGAAATGGTGGCGGCGACGCTGGCGGGCGAGCGCCGTCGCACGCAGCTGCGCTTCATGAGCGCCAAGGGTGCTCGTCTGGGGATGATCACCACGGCGCCGATTCACGAGGAGGGCGTCGTGGTCGGTGCGCTCGGGATCGTGCGTGACATCACGAACGAGGAGGTGATGCGCGAGTCCCATGCCCAGCAGTCGCGTCAGGCCGCCGTCGGGCAATCACTCAGTCGCGTGGCCAACGAGTTGAACAATCCGCTGGCCAGTCTGCTGGCCGTGGCAGAGTTGCAAGCCACGTCGCCCGATATGCTGCCGGCCAACCGGCAGGCGATCGACGAGATCTGCGAGCAGGCCCGTCGCGCTTCGACCATCATCTCCCAGTTGCTGGACGCCACCGGTGAGGCGCCGCAGGCCGCCGGCGCGCGCGTGTCTCTCGACGTGAACGCGCTCGTGCGCCGCGTCCTCGACCTGCATGGGTATGGGCTGCGTGAGCACGGTATCGTGATGGATCTGGCGTTGGCCGCGGACCTGCCCGTCGTTTCGGGTGACGCGCTCCAGCTGCAGCAAGCGGTATCGAATCTGCTGACAAACGCGGAGGAGGCCTTGGCGGGCTATCCGGGCGAACGCCGGATCCATCTCGCAACACGTGCCGCCGTGGACGGAATCGATATTGAGGTCGGGGATTCGGGGCCGGGGATCACGCCACATCATCTCACGCGCATCCTCGACCCGATGTTCACGACGCGCACGGCGGCGGGCAACCGCGGTCTGGGGCTCACGATTGCCCACGCTATCGTGCGGGATCATGGTGGGATGCTCGCGGTGAAGTCGCAGCCGGGAGAAGGCGCCATCTTTACGCTTTCACTCCCGCTGCTGTCGGCGGCTGCTGCGCCTGACGGCGCCACCGGCGACCTGACCGCCTCCGATCGCATCACGCGGTCATTGCTGCTGATCGAGGACGAGCTGACGCTGCGCACGGCCATCAGCCGCTTCCTGCGCAATTCCGGCTACCTGGTGGACGTATCGGCGTCGGGCGCCGATGCGCTCGACCGGCTCGGCGAGCGCACGTACGATCTCATTCTGCTCGATCTGCGCATGAAGGGGCTGACCGGGGAGCAGGTGTACGAGGCGATCGAGGCACACAGTCCGGATCAGGCCCGCAAAGTGGTGTTCATGACCGGCGACCTGCACAGTGCGTCGGCGTCGCGGTTCATCCGGCGCACGGGTCGCCCGGTGCTGGCCAAGCCGTTTACCCTGCTCGAACTCGACGCGCGCGTGGCCCAGCACCTCGGCGAGACGCGTTAACTTTCCAGAATCACCCTCCCGCATCGCCGGGGCATTCTGACGAGAGCTCGCCGTTGACGACGTCCCTGACACTCTCCACCGCCGATCGCTTCACCGTGCGATCGGCCATTGCTCCGCTGCTGAGCGATGCGCGTATCGCCGCGCCGGTCACGTCGCAGCTGCTGGCCGGCGAGGTGCTGCAGCTGATCGACGGTCGCGGCGATTGGCTCCAGGTGCGTGGGCCCGACGACTACCAGGGCTGGACGCACGTGGGGTACCTGCGTCCTTACGCGGGGAGCGAAGGGACCTGGCGCCTGTCGTTGGGCTGCGTCACCCGCGACGCACAGGGGCAGCTTCGTGCCCTGCCACTGGGGGCGCGTGTTGCCCCCGAACTCGAGGTGGTGGACGGTCGTGCCATTCCCTCCGACGCGCGCGCCGCCCACTTCCCGCGCGACCGCGCGGCAATCGTGCGCAGTGCACGCACGCTCTTCAGCGGCGCCAGTTATCTGTGGGGCGGCGTCTCACCGTGGGGCGTAGACTGTTCCGGGCTCGTGCAGCGCCTCTTCGCACTGCATGGCGTGGCATTGCGCCGCGACGCCTGGCAGCAAGCTGAAGACACGATGCTGGTTGCGGACGACGTCATGGCCACGCCGGCGCCGGCGGACTTGCTGTTCTTCTCGGACCGCGACGACCGCCGCATCACGCACGTGGGCATCGCGACGGGAGTCGGAGGGATGGTTCACAGCTCGCTGGCACGCGGCGGTGTCTTCGAGGAACGCGCCCTGACGGAGCGGCTCATCGGACAAGGGGTGTCTCTCCGCCGCGCCCTATAACGCCGTTCTCTCCTCACGCTGTTATGCTCACGCGGTTGTCTCCTAACGCGGTTTGATCCTGACGACGTTGACCGGCGTGAGGACGAAACGGCGTCAGGAACGAACGGCGTTTCATCCTAACGCTGTAATGCTAACGCGGTTGCGTCCTAACGCCGTTTGGTTCTGACGACGTTGAACGGCGTGAGGACAAAACGGCGTCAGGATTTAACGGCGTCAGGATTTAACGGCGTCAGCATTTAACGGCCGAACCCGGCTAGGACAGCATCCCTGTCGTTGCCCCCGGCATCACCGGTTGCCCTTGCACGTGCAGCCGCGCTTCGCCGCGCTTTTCGTCGCCGAGTTCGACGACCATGCGATAGTCCCCCGTGACGTCGAGCGGGAGATCGAGCTGGACGATGACCGGCATGTCGAGTTCTGAGGTCCCCGGCGGTGGCGGGGCGATCGACAGTTCGGCGTTCGAGACCCACAGCTCGGTGCCGCGCGGGTTGATCCAGCGCAGCGTCATCGCGTGGTCGCCCGCATCACTGGGGTGGGCCTTGATGCGCACCACGAACGTGGCGCGCGGGTGCAGCGCGGGCAGCTGTCCGGCGTGCACGGCGTCGAAGACGCCCAGGATGTTGAGCTTCCCTTCCTGGGAGATGTTCGCGGCGTCGGCAAAAAGCGCAAAGGAAACGTGCATGGCGTGCAAGGTACCGGTCCCCGCGCAGGGATTCCACCTGCCGTGGTCGGGGTGTCTAGATTTGACACATTATGTCGACCACCGCATCCACCGATTCAGCGAGCCGGCCGAGCTTCGGTTCCACCGATCTCGGGCTGGTCGTCATGTCGCTGATCTGGGGGATCAATTACAGCGTCGTGAAGTCTGGGCTGCGGGTGTTGTCGCCCCTCACATTCAACGGGCTGCGCGTGGCGCTGGCGGCGGCCGTCCTGTTCGTGATCGCCCTCTTCGTGCGCGACACCGCGCTGCCTAAGCGGCGTGACCTCGTCACGTTGCTGCTGCTGGGCGTGGTGGGCAACGGCCTCTATCAGCTGTTCTTCATCTTCGGCATGTCGCGCACGCGTGCCGGTGTGGCGGCGCTCGTCGTGGCCGCAGGGCCGGCGTGGATCGCGATCATTTCGCGGCTGTTGGGGCGCGAGCGGTTGCCACTGCGAGGATGGAGCGGGATTGGACTGCAACTGCTGGGCGTGGCGTGCGTGGTGGGCAGCGCGCGCAGCTTTGCCGGCGGCGCCGACGGCATGGTGGGCGCGGCGTTGATCGCCACGGGCAGTATCATGTGGGCGTTCTTCAGCGTCATGTTGCAGCCATACACCAAGAGCGCGCATCCTTTGCACCTGTCGGCGATCACGATGGCCAGTGGCGGCCTGCTCCTGCTGGTCGTGGCCATGCCCGACCTCCTTGCACTCGATTGGCGTGCGGTCCCGCTGGCGGCGTGGGGGAGTGTCACGTACGCCGGTATCGGCGCCCTAGTGGTGGCCTACCTGTTGTTCTATCGCGGGGTGCGTGTGCTCGGGGCTACCCGCACGGCCATGTATGGCAACCTGCAGCCCATCGTCGCGCTGGCGTTCGCGTGGCTGATGCTGGGTGAACGCCCCACCTCGTGGCAGCTGCTCGGCGCGGCGCTCATTACGGCCGGACTGTTGTTGTCCCGGACGGCGCACGCACGGCCCATCGTTCGTGCGGCACCGGTTTCCCCCTCAATCCACACCTCGTGAAGCTCGTTCTCTTTGATATCGATGGTACCCTGCTGTGGTCGGACGGCGCGGGGCGCCGTGCCATGGAGAATGCGCTGTTGCGCGTGTTCGGTACCACCGGCGACACCTCGTACCGGTACGACGGCAAGACCGACCGGCAGATTGCGCGCGAACAGATGCGCGAGGCCGGCTTTACCGATGCGACCATCACCAGCCGGCTCGACGATCTGCTCAACGAGTACGTGCACGGACTGGATGCCGAACTCTCGCGCGATGGGATTCCCGGCGCGCGGCTGTGCGATGGCATTCCGACGCTGCTGGACACGCTGCGCGGACATGCCGGCGTCACGCTGGGGCTGCTCACGGGCAACATCGAGCGCGGAGCGCGCCGGAAGCTCGATGCGGTGGGCGTCGATTTCACGCAGTTTCGCGCCAACGCCTTCGGGTGCGATCACGAAGAACGTCCCCAGCTGCCGGCCGTCGCGCAGCGTCGGGCCCGCGATCTGCTCGGCCTCGATGTCGCCGGCGATCGCATCGTGATCATCGGTGACACGCCGGCCGATATCCACTGCGGCCGGGCGCTCGGCGTCCGCGCGCTTGGGGTCGCGACGGGGCGGTACAGCACCAACGAGTTGTCGGCGCACGACCCGGCTGCCGTGTTCGCGAATCTGACGGACACTCAGGCCGTCGTTGACGCGATTCTGGCCTGAGATGTCCGCGACGCCGCCGATGTCCATGTCCGTCGGCCCGGTACAGGCGCGTGTTGTCGGCATCGTGCGGGGGCGCGACATCGATACGACGGCCGCCGTCACGCTCGAGCGCGATGTCTTAGTGCTCGGGTGGTACGACGCCGCCCCGTGGCGGCTCTCGTCGTCCGGCATCGACGGGCTCGCCGCGAGTCCGTTGTCGCTCACCGTGTATCTCGTGGGCAACGATGTGCTCGAACTCAGCGGCGATGAACAGTTACGTGCGCTGGGCCTGCAGCTGCTCGATCGCGCGTGCGCCATCCCAGAACTCACGCGTGGCCTCAAGTCGCTGGGATCTGCCCGGGGGACCCCCGCGGTGGCGCACGATCGCTGGTTCGCCCCGCTCCTGACGGCGCGACGGTCGGTGGAAGGGGTCAGCGATCCCACCCGTCAGGTGATGCTGCTCGATGCCGCTGGACTCGCCGGCGAATGCGCGCGGGCCATTGCCGACATCGCGGAAGCGGCGTCCAGCGGGGCCGCCGAGCAGCGCGCGATCGAAGCGGCCCTTGAAGAAGCGGCCGGGCCGGTCTTCGACGCGATCGATATGATGGGTGTCGCGGGGGATGCCCTGCGGGGGGGGGCACTCGATACACGGCTCGCCGACTGGCGCTGCTGGGTGGACACGGTGCGCGCCGTGTATGCGGCGGCCGACGAGGCCTGGCCCGCGTTCGCCGCGGAGTTACGCTAGGACGCGCGCGACTGCGGCGCCGTCAGTGACCGCAGCCGCAGTCGGAGCCGCACCCGGACTTCGGCGCGCGTGCCGCCGATACGGCGCGCCATACGCGACGTGTCACGAACGCGATGGCGCTGGCCACGATGAGCGCGGCGACGATCGTCTGTCCCTCCATCGGTGCTATCCTCCCAGACCGAGTGCCGTGCCGCCGGCGTACACCAGCCACGCCGCACCGTAGGCCAGCCCGAGCATGTACGCGAACTGCAGTCCCGCCCACTGCCAGCCGATGCGGCCGCCGCCCGCCTCCCGCACCGTCACGGCGATCGTACTCATGCACATCAGCGCGAAGACGTAGAACACCATCAGCCCGATCGCGATCAGCGGGGTGTACGCGCGCCGACCGGTGCGCGGATCGATCTCCGATTGCAGCCGGGTGGTGAGCGCTTGTTCACTCTCCGAGCCGACGCCGTAGATCGTGCCCATGGTGGACACGAACACCTCGCGCGCGGCGAAGCTGGCGGCGATCGAGACGCCGATCTTCCAGTCGTACCCCAACGGGCGTACGACGGGTTCAATCCCGTGTCCGATGCGGCCCAGGACCGAGTGCGCGAGCTGCTGCTCCTGTTGGCGTTCCAGCGGCACGGACGGATCGTCGGGGGACTTGGGATAAGTCGCCATTGCCCACAGCACGATCGACAGCGCAAGGATCACCGTGCCGGCGCGCTGCAGGAACAGCTGGCACCGCTGCACGACCGATACCCCGAGCGAGGCGAGACTTGGTACCCGGTACGGTGGCAGCTCGAGGATCATGGGGCGCACCGGGCCCTTGAGCAGCGTGCGCTTGAACACCGCCGCCACGGCCAGCGCGACCACCGTGCCCAGCAGATACATGATCAGCATCGTCGCCCCCTGCAGCGTGAGCCCGGGGATGATCGTGGTGGCCGGCACGAACGCGCCGATGAGCAGCGTGTACACCGGCAGACGCGCCGAACAGCTCATGAGCGGGACCACCATGATCGTGGCCAGCCGGTCCTTGGGGTCCTCGATGGTGCGCGTGGCCATGATCCCCGGGACCGCGCAGGCGTATCCGGAGAGCATCGGAATGAAGCTCTTGCCGTGCAGGCCGACGGTGCGCATGACGCGATCCATCAGGAACGCCGCGCGCGCCATGTACCCCGAGTGCTCGAGGATGCCAATGAACGCGAAGAGGATGGCGATCTGCGGAAGAAAGACCAGCACGGAACCCACGCCGGCGAAGACGCCATCAACCACCAGCGAGCGCAAGTCGCCGGCGGGGAGCTGCGCGCCGATCAGCCCGCCGACCGCCGCAATCAGCGCTTCGATGCCGTCCATGAGCGGCGTCGCCCACGAGAAGACCGCTTGAAACACCAGGAGCATGAGCGCGAGGAAGATGACCGGCCCCCACACGCGATGCAGCGCGAAGCGGTCGATCCGGTCACTCACGTTTCCCGTGACGGCGCGCGCCTGAGTGACCGTGCGCTCGACGACCTGCGCAATCCATGCGTAGCGGAGTTCGGACTCGAGGCGGGTGGGGACGAAACCCACACTGCGCAGTTCGTCGGAGGCCGTGCGGATGGCGTCGGAGAGACCGGGGACCTGCTCGAGGTGCGGACCGACGCGCTGCAGACCCAGCAATCGCAGCGCTTCCATACGCGCGGCGGTCGCAGAGAGGCCGTCGGCCACGAGGCAGGCCTCCAGCGGCGCGAGCGCTGCCTGCGCCGGCTCGGGGAGGGAGAAGCGGCGCGCGGGCGCCGGCAGCTCCGCGGCGATCGTGAGCGCACGCTTGAGTGGCTCGAGACCTTCGCCGCGCTTCGCGACCGTGGGGACAATCGGCACGCCGAGTACGTGGATGAGCTCGGGCACGTCGATACGCAGCCCCTCGGCTTCCGCGATGTCGAATTGATTCAGCGCGACGACGACGGGAACGCCGAGTTCGATGACCTGACTCGCCAGAAAAAGATTGCGCTCGAGATGCGAGGCGTCGATCACGACCAGTACCACGTCCGGGCGCCAGCGATCGGCGTCACGGCCAAGGAGCACTTCGAGCGCGACCTGCTCGTCCGGCGACCCGGCCGAAAGGGAATAGCTCCCCGGCAGGTCCAACACCAGAACGCGCCGGCCGTCGGGGCTCTTGAAGCCGCCCTCGACCCGCTCGACGGTGACGCCCGCGAAGTTGCCGACGCGCTGGCGCAATCCGGTGAGGGCGTTGAAGAGCGTCGTCTTGCCGGTATTCGGATTGCCGATGATCGCGACGCGCAACGCCGCCCGGTCGGCCGGAGCGGTGGTGTCAGGGCCCACCGATGGGGCGGGCGTTGCCGGGTGGTCTGGCAACGGAGGGCGGGGCAGGGTGGTCACCGGTTCCTGACGCGACCGCAGGCCGTACGCCGCGGGAGAAGCGCCACACCAGCCGCGCTACGCGCGCGGGAGGGTGGGCTGGACAGTGATGCCGGCCGTCAGAGCAGAACCGAGCGCGAGGCGGGTTCCGCGCACCTCGAGCAGCATGGCGTCCCGCGCGTCGATGACGTTCACGCTGGCGCCCTCACAGAAGCCCAGCGCGCGGAGGCGGCACGCTTCGTCGCCTGAGCATTCGATATCCACCACGGTGACCCGTGTTCCCGCCGGACACGCGTTCAACGCGCACGTGGTGCGCGCGGTCGCGGGGGAAGCGGACTGGAGAGTGGGAAGCGGGAGCGATGCCACGGCGTTAGATGAGAATGTTTCTCAAAGCGTGTGTTGGAGTATACACAGCGAGCGCCACCGACCGCAATGGGGAGTAGCTGGTTCGGTTTTCCAGCTCACTGCCCACGGCCCACGGCCCAAAGCCCACAGCCGACAGCCCGATCGCCCATAGCCCGGGCCCACAGCGCTGGCCCACAGCGCTGGCCCACAGCGCTGGCCCACAGCGCTGTCGGTTCCCGGGCTATGGGCGATCAGGCTGTCGGCTGTCTGCCGTGGGACATGGGCCATGAGCCGTGAGCTTTAGGCAGCTGCCAGCGGACCACTCCGCTTTGTCCTTGCCGCCATCATCGCCACCCCGATGGTGAAAATCAGTATCCCGATGATCTGCGCGGTCGAGAACCCCAGCACCAGACGGTCATCCTTGGCGCGGAAGAACTCCACGATGAACCGCTCGATTCCGGCCAAAATGCAATAGAAGCCGAACAGCCAGCCGGCCTGATGCGTGTGCTTCCGGAAGCGCCACAGGATCGCGAACATCACAAAGCCCATCAGCGTCTCGTACAACTGCGTCGGATACACCGCGATCACGTCGGTGGGATTCGTCCCGGCGGGGAACTGCACGCCGAACTGGTCCGCCATCACCGCCGCGGTGCTCGGGGGAGCGCCCTCGGGGAACTGTGTGGCGAAGAACCCGTTGAACGGCCGCCCGTAATCATCACCTACGGCCCAGCACCCCGTCCGCCCCACCGAGTAGCCGGCAGCGATCGCGATGCCGGCCACGTCGGCGATCCGCAGGAAGTTCAGCTTCTTGTAGCGGATCGTGGCATAGCACAGCGCCACCGATCCCATGAAGCCGCCCCAGAACACGAATCCGCCGCGGCTGAAGAACGCCGAGGGGTCGCCGGTGAGCACCACGTAGTACGTCTTCGCGCCTAGCAGCGTCCCAACGAGTGCCGCCAGGACGATGTCGGGCATCGCCTCTGCCTCGGCGTTTTGTCCACGACGCCAGAACTCGCGCTGACACACGATCTGCGCAATCACGAACGCCATGAGCACGGCCAGACCGAAGCCGGTCAGTTCGAGGAAGCCGAGCTTGAACGCAGTGGGATGATGAATGATGGGCGACACGGATGGTCCGGGGGCGAAGGAGAGAGCCTGGGATCGGCGGGCAATGCCGGACGACCGTTAGGCAAAGATACCGGGAATCGGCAACGACGACTGCGCGGTCATCGAGGGGGTGGCCCGCTCGCCCGCGGCGAAGCGGAACAAGCCGGCGGCGGCGATCATCGCAGCGTTGTCGGTGGCCAGCCGCGGCGTGGGAGCAAAGACGGTCACGCGTGGGGCCAGCCGTTCCCGGATGGCCTCCTGCAGCGCCTGATTGCAGGCGACACCGCCTCCCATCACCACCCGCGTCCGCCGATGAATCCGCGCCGCGCGCGCCACTTTCTCCGCGAGCGTATCGATCAGGGCGTCCTGAAACCCACGGGCGATTCCGGCGCGCTGCGCCTCCAGCGCCCCCGCCTGCTCGGCCGCGCGCACAGCATACAACACGGCCGTCTTCAGGCCGCTGAAGGAGCAATCGTAGTAATCCTCGTCGCCCGGCTGCGCCGACTTCCGCAGCATCGGACGCGCAAAGCGGTGCGGATGCGTCCGCGCCGGGGCCTCGGCTTCACGTGCAAGCGCTTCGATATGACGTCCCCCGGGGTACGGGAGGCCCAGCATCTTGGCCACCTTGTCGAATGCCTCTCCGGCCGCGTCGTCGCGCGTCTGCCCCAGCATGCGATACCGCCCCCACGCCGGGACGTCCAGCAGCATGGTGTGCCCACCGCTCACCAACAGCGCGGTAAACGGCGGTGCGGCGTCAGGGTGCTCGAGCAGCGTGGCGAACAGGTGCCCCTCGAGATGATGCACCGGCACCACGGGCAGGCCGTGCGTGAAGCCCAGCGCCTTCGCGTAGCTCGTGCCCACGAGCAAGGCGCCCACCAGTCCGGGCGCATGCGTGACGGCGATCGCATCGAGATCGGCCAGCGATCGCTGCGCGTCATCGAGCGCGGTTTGCACCGCGGGTACGATGCCGGTCAGATGCTGCCGGCTGGCGATCTCGGGTACCACGCCACCGAACAGCCGGTGCACGTCCTGCGAGAGAATCACCAGCGACTCGAGCCGCATCTCGGTGGGCGTTCCGTACACCACGGCAGCCGATGTTTCGTCGCACGAGGTCTCGATGCCGAGGATGCGACGCGGCGCGACGGCGTCAGACACGGGCATGCACGTACACCCAGAGCACGACCGACAGCAGCAGGGCCGACAGGGCACGCCACAGCGTCGGCCACGGCAGGCGTTGCGGCGTCACTACGGCTTCGGTTCGGCGAGCATGGATTCGAGCAAGCGCCGGTTGCCCGCCGAATTCCAGTCCTCCTCACCGATCCATTTCTTGCGGATCGTGCCATCGCGCCCGATCACAAACGTCTCGGGGACGCCGGTGGTGCGATAGATGCCCTGAATGGCGCCGCTCGCGTCGTGCAGCATCTCGAAGCTGAGGTTGAACTCCGCCGCGAAGTCGCGGATCTTCTGCTCGGCTCCGTCGTCATCGATGCTGACCGCCACCACCTTGAGTCCTTTCGGACCGAGTGCGCGGTGGACGGCTTCGATGCTCGGCATCTCCGTGCGACAGGGGATGCACCAGGTCGCCCAGATGTTGAGCAGCACGACCTCACCGCGGTAGTCGGTGAGCGACTTCATGGCGGGCGTGGCCGTGAGCGTCTTCGCGGCGAACCCCGGTGCGTCCGATCCTACGGACACGCTGGTTAGCTCGTCCTCGAGGAAATGCGAGGCGGCGAACGCACCGCCGGCCAGTGCTACCACGATGCCGAGCACCACCAGCCACTGTTGCTTGGCGGTCATGCCTGCTCCACGCAGAGGCCGCGCAGCACGGCGATCTCCGCCTGTGGATCCGTGGCGCCGAAGATCGCGTTGCCTGCCACGAATGTATCGGCTCCGGCGGCCCAGCACCGGTGGATCGTGTCACGGGAGATTCCACCGTCCACTTCGAGCACGGCATCACTCCCCGCCTGATCGAGCAGCAGGCGTGTGCGCGCGATTTTATCGACCGAGTACTCGATAAACCTCTGCCCGCCGTAGCCGGGATTCACGCTCATGAGGCACACGAGGTCCAGCAGATGTGCCACTTCCTCGATCACCGAGACCGGCGTGGCGGGATTGAGCGCGATGCCCGCTTTGCAGCCGAGCTCTTTGATCCGGGTGAGCTGCCGGTCGAGGTGCGGTGCGGCTTCCACGTGAATCGTGAGCACGTCGGCACCGGCCTTCACGTAGTCGTCGAAGTAGCGCTCGGGCTCCAGCACCATCAGGTGTACGTCGACGACCCGGCGCGACGCACGCCGCGCGGCTTCGATCATCTTGACGCCGAACGACAGGTTCGGCACGAAGCGCCCGTCCATGACGTCCACGTGGATCCAATCGGCGCCGCCGGCATCGAGCATGGCGATTTCCTCGCCCAGACGGGTGAAGTCGGCGCTGAGGACGGAGGGAGCAATGCGAACGGTCATGGAACCGGGTGAAGCGGAAGGGTGGACGACGTGTCGACGGGGGTGCGGCCGTCACTGATGTACAGCGTGATCGCCGTGGTCGCGGCGAGGAGGCTGCCGGCCGGCGGCGTGGTGGCGAGCACGGTGCCGGCGGGACTCCGGCTCGCGCGGAATAGCACCTCGCCCACGAGCAGTCCGGCGTCGCGGATCCGGTCCCGCGCCGGGCCCTCTTCGAGACCGATCACATCGGGCACCGGCAGCAGGACGTCGGGGACGGCCTCGGCCGCGCTGTCGGCCGCCGCTTGTGCCACGCTGTCGGCCCGCCGCTGCGCTTCCTGCTGCCGCTCGATGGCCGTGGGCTCGGGAATGGTGCCACGTGCCACGCTATCGAGAACGGCCTGCACGGAGTCCACCGCGTTGGCGCGCCCGGGCTCGAGCGTGCGGACCGTGATCACACCACCGGTGGCGCCGATCATCAAGCCGGCCAGCGCCGCGACGGTACCACGCACGATCCAACGGCGCGTGGTGCCGGACGGTCCGCTGGATCGCTTTTTCGGGCGCCGGTTGATCGGGGGCGTGGCGGTCATCAGGGCGCTCTCCGCAGACGCGCCGCGAAGGCGCCGTCGGTACCGAACTGCTGCGGCAGCACACGCAGCATCCCCTCATCGAGTACGTCGGCTGACACCGTGCCGGCGGGCGGCGGTTCCAGCGTGAACTCGCGATGCGTGGCGAGGAACGACTCCACCTGATCGTCGTTCTCCTCGAGCTCCAGCGAACAGGTGCTGTACACGAGCAGCCCGCCTGGCTTCACGACGTCGGCGGCAGCCAGCAGGATTTCGCGTTGCAGCGCTGGCAGCACGGCGAAATCGGAGATGCGCATGCGCCAGCGTGCGTCAGGGTGACGACGGAAGGTCCCGGTGCCGGTGCAGGGCACGTCGATCAGCACCACGTCTGCATCGGCCACCGCGGCGTCGCGCGCATCGCACACCAGAGGGACGAGGTTGGTGGCGTGGACACGACCGAAGCCGGTGACCATGCGATCGACCCGGGCCATGCTGCGATCGGCTGCAATGACGAGTTTCGCACGACGTGCCAACTCTAGTGCCTTGCCCCCCGGGGCGGCGCAGAGATCGGCCACCACGCTCCCTTCCGGCACGTGCGCGTACTGCGCCACGAGGCTGGCGGCGGGATCCTGCACGAACATCAGCCCTTGGGTGAACGCGGCAAGTTCGGGCAGCGCGACGCCACCGCCGAGGCGGATCGACTCCTGGCACACGGGGACGTCGTGGGTGGTCACACCCGCGCCCACGAGCATTGCGTCGAGCGCCGGCCGGTCGATGCCGTACGGACGCACGGTGATTGACGCAGGCTCGTTGTTCGTGGCGAGCAGGCGCTCCGTGTCGGCCATCCCCCACCGGTCCACCCATCGTGCAATGGCCCAGCGCGGATGTGAGTAGCGCAGCGCCATCGCTTCAAGCGGGTCGGTGGGCACCGGCGGCTCGATGGTGTCCCGTTCGCGATCGATGCGGCGCAGCACGGCGTTGGCCAGCTTGCTGGCACCGATGCCGTGACGACGCTTCGTGAGTTCGACGGTCTGCCCGATGGCGGCGTACGGCGGCACGCTCCCCATGCTCAGCAGCTGGTACGCGCCGAGTCGCAAGAGATCGGTGACGTCGTCGTCGATCTTCGCGATTCCGCCGCGCACGCGCTCGGCGAGAATGGCATCGAGCCGGTTCCGCTGGCGCAGCAGTCCCCACACGAGCTCCTGCACCCACCGACGATCGCGCGGGTCCAGCGCGCCCGCACGGTTGTCGAACGCGGCGTCGAGCAGCGTTCCCGATCGGAGATCGGCCAGGATCATCGCGGCCGCGGTGCGCGACCCGGTCACGCCTGGCCCATGCGACGACGCATGCATCTTGTGGCTCATGCGGGTTCGAGCAAGTCGCCCACCGCCACGCCACGGCCGCGCGCGAGCGAGGCGGCCGTCATGCGCGGTTTACCACTGGGCTGGACATCGAGAAAGCGCACAGCGCCTTCCCCGCAGCGGACCAGCAGTCCGTCGTCGTTGGCGGCCCGCACCGTGCCCGGCGGGCTGTTGCGCGTGGGGTCGTCGAGCGCATCGTTGCTGCCGTCGCCAACGAGGCGCACGCTGAACAGCTTGGTCTCGACGTCGCGTAACCGGGCATATGCCCCCGGTCGCGCATCGAACGCACGGGTGACGCGCGAGACCTGCTCAGCCGACCATGTAAAGTCGAGGCGCGCCATCTCGCGGTCGATTTTGGGCGCATACGTGGACAGCGATGCGTCCTGCGGGACCGCGTGTGCGATGCCGGTCTCGATCATGGCCAGCGCCTGGACGATGGCCAGCGCCCCGAGTTCGGAGAGCCGGTCGTGCAGTTCACTGTAGGTTTCGTCAGGCTCGATGCCGGTGCGGAGCACGTGCAGCATGTCGCCGGCGTCGAGCGCGGGGACCATCTGCATGATGGTGATGCCCGTTTCCGTCATGCCTTGCAGAATCGCGGCCTGAATCGGCGCGGCACCGCGGAGCGCCGGAAGAATGGAGCCGTGGATGTTGAGGGTGCCGAGGCGCGGCAGGTCGATGATGGCCTTCGGCAGAATACAGCCGTACGCAACGACCACCGAGATGTCCGAGGCGAGCGCGCGGATGGCGTCGGCAAACTCGTCACCGCGCGGACGCTCCGGCTGCAACACCGGGATCCCTTCGTCGAGCGCCACGCGCTTGACCGGCGATGGATCGAGTTGCGTCCGCGAGCGGCCGCGTGGTTTGTCGGGCTGTGAGACGACCCCGACCACCTCGTGCCCCTCACCGATCAGGGCACGAAGAGGCGGCACGGCGAACTCGGGAGTGCCCCAGAAGAGAATGCGCACGGCGGGGCGGTCTCCGGTCAGGTCGTGAGGTCAGGCGGTGTGGCGTCGCGCTCTTTCGGCAGATCGCCGACGGGGAGCACGCGCAGGAGCTTCGGGTAGTTGGCCTTCTCGTACTCCCACTCGCGCATCGCAGCCCGACGCTTGAGCAGGCTGAGGCGGTCGGTGAACAGACGGCCGTGCAGGTGGTCGATTTCGTGCTGCAGGCACCGCCCCAGCAGGTCGGTGCCCTCCACTTCGTACCACGCGCCGTCGATGTCCTGAGCGCGCACGACGACGCGTGCGAAGCGGTCGACGTTGGCATACACCTCAGGGATCGAGAGGCAGCCTTCCTCGCCACGCACCGACCCTTCCTTGAGGATGATCTCGGGATTGATCACCACGAGGCGCTGCTCATCGACCTCGACCACGGCCAGACGCTCACGACGACCGACCTGCGGTGCCGCCAGACCGACGCCTTTGGCCTTGTCCATCGTGTCGAACATGTCGTCCACGAGCCGGCGCAGTTCCGGGGTAATCTGTCCGACTTTTTCGGTGTCCTGACGGAGAATCGGAGAGCCGAGGACGTGGATATCGAGCAGCGCCACGGCGACCTCAGGCCGCCGGGGTGGCGGAACCGACGCGCGTGATCCGACCGCGCTCGACCACGACCTTCGACTCGCCGGTCTTGATCGTGATGCGGTCATCCATCCCGGCCGCGCCGTCCTTGCCCATGGTGCTGATGTGCAGGACTTCGCCCACCAATCCACCGGCGGTGACGATCTCGTCACCCTTCTTGAGCGACCGCACGAGCGTGTCGTGTGATTTCCGCTGCTTCTGCTGCGGGCGGATGAGGACGAAATAGAAGATCGCGAAGATGGCGCCGTACATGAACACCATGGAGGCGATCTGATTGCTGGCCACCTGAATGGCGGCGAGGCCGGCGATGACGGAGAAGCTCATGAAGGCGTCGATCGAGAGTGATAGCGGGCGAGCCAGTCACGGCTCCAGCCCTGGAACGTGCCGGCCTGAACAGCGGCGCGTGCGTCGCGCATCAGCGCAACGAGGAAATGTACATTGTGGAGGCTCAAGAGGCGGAGTCCGAGGATCTCTTCCGACACGAAAAGATGCCGGATGTAGGCCTTGGAGAAGCGGCTGCAGGCCGCACAGGTGCACTCGTCGTCCAGCGGACCGGGGTCGAGGCGCCAGGCGGCGTTTTTGATGCTCCGGCGGCCCGTGGTCGTGAAGAAGGCACCGGTCCGTCCCATGCGCGTGGGCGCCACGCAGTCGAACAGGTCAACCCCCCGGGCCACCCCTTCCACGAGGTCCTCGGGGAACCCGACCCCCATGAGGTAGCGCGGCCGGTCGGTGGGCAGCGCCTCGTTGACGACGTCGAGCATCGCGTACATGTCGGGCTTGGCCTCACCCACCGACAATCCGCCGATCCCGAGGCCGACCCAGTCGGCGGCGTTCCGAATAGCCGTGGCCGACTCCCGTCGCAGGTCGGCATGAATGCCCCCCTGCACGATGGGAAACAGCGCTTGCACCGGGGTTGGGGCGTCAGGATCCTCCCGCTGCAGCCGCTCGAACTCCACCCGGCAGCGTTCCAGCCACCGGATGCTGCGCTCCATGGCTTCCCGCGCCAGACCGGCCTCGGTCTGCCCGGGGACCACGTGGTCGAACTGCATGATCACGTCGGCACCCAGATTGCGCTCGATCCGCATGACGGATTCGGGGGTGAACTGCTGCCGTGACCCATCGAGGTGGCTGCGGAACTCCACGCCCTGTTCGTTGATCGTGCGCAGCCCTTCCAGCGAGAACACCTGAAAGCCACCGGAATCGGTGAGGATCGGGCCGTCCCAGTGCATGAAGCGATGCAGGCCGCCCATGGTGCGGATCATCTCGTCGCCGGGCCGCAGGCGCAGGTGATACGCGTTGGCCAGAATCATCGTCGCGCCAAGGCGCTGCAGATCTTCAGGATCGAGCGACTTAACCGACGCCAGCGTGCCCACCGGCATGAACTGCGGCGTGTTCATCACGCCATGCGGCGTCATGAACTCGCCGGCGCGGGCGTGGCCGTCGGTGGCGGTGAGTTCGAAGGAAAAAGTCACGTGGGGAATCTACTGGCTCTCACGTGAGTTTCGGGTTGCGAGTTTGGGTGACGAGTCGTGGGTCGCACAAACCCAGAACTCGGGACTCGAACCCGCCACTCCAAACTCACCAGCGATCGACGGAACGAAGCGCCGGACTTACAGGATGCACATCGCGTCGCCGTACGAATAGAAGCGATAGTTCTCGGCCACGGCCGTCCGGTATGCCTGCATGGTGCGGTCATACCCCGCAAAGGCGGCCACGAGCATGATGAGCGTGGACTTCGGCAGGTGGAAGTTCGTGACGAGGCGATCAATGCCACGCAGGGCCGCGGGCGGACGCAGGAAGATGCTGGTGTCGCCCTGAAACGGCTGAATCACCCCGTGCGGGTCGGCGGCCGTTTCGAGCGTACGCACGCTGGTCGTACCCACGGCCCAGACATGATTGCCGCGTGCGCGCACGGCATTGAGCTGCGCCGCCGTCTGGGCGGTGACCTCACACCACTCTTCGTGCATCACATGCAGCGATGGATCGTCGTCGCTCACCGGGCGAAAGGTACCAGCGCCCACGTGCAACACCACGCTCGCGGTCTCGACGCCACGTGCGCGCAGCGTGGCGAGGAGGTCCGGGGTGAAGTGCAGCCCCGCCGTGGGGGCCGCGACCGAGCCCTTGGTTTCGGCGTACACGGTTTGATACCGTGCCGCATCCCCGGATTCGTCGGGGCGCTCGATGTAGGGCGGGAGCGGCACGTGCCCGTGCTGCTCGATCATTGCGTCGGGATCACCGCTGGTGAGCAGGCGTACGATGCGCGTGCGCCGCGGCGTGGTGTCGACGATTTCCACCCGGAAGTCCGGCGCGATGGTCACGATGCGCCCGGGACGCAGCTTGCCTCCGGGATGGATCATCGCCTCGTAGCACCCGTCGCCGGCCGGTCGCAGCAGCAGGATCTCCGCCGGGCCGCCGCTCTCACGATGCCCGAGCAGCCGCGCTCGGAATACCTTCGTGGTATTGACCACGATCGCATCGCCGGCGGGGATGAGCTCCGCGAGGTCGCGAAACGTGTGATGCGCGATCGTGTCACGCCCCCGGTCGACCACGAGCAGACGGCTCGCGTCACGCGGCTCAACGGGACGCTGCGCGATGCGCTCCTCAGGGAGCTCGTAGTCGTAGTCGGACGTACGGCTTCCCTTACGGGGGACCGCGTCCACGGAGTCGGGCAATACGGTCATGTCGGACCGGAAAGACAACTCAATCGGAGCTGCAATGCAACAGCTCGGCCCGTATTCGTCCCTCAGTACATGCGGAATTCGGTGTCGCGCGCCGTTTTCTGCCGAGTGGTGAGGTCGGTGACTTCGACCCGCAAGCGGTAGGTCCCCACCGGTGCCTGCGTCATATCCAGCGAGAGATACTCCACGAGCTCCGGCCGCGAAGCCACCTGCCGGTCGAAGGCGATCGTGAAACGGTCGCGCGATCCCTGAGCGCGTCCGATGGCGCGCCCCAGATTGTCTAGCAGGCGGAAAGCCAAGGCTGCGCCGGAGCGGTCGGTGCGCTCGACCGTGATTGCCACGCGATAGGCGCTGGCCCCATCCTTTGGCCGCAGGTCGTACATCTCCCAGAGCAGCCCCACCACCGAGCCCCGCGCGAAGCGGCCCGCGTTCGGGGTGATCTCGATGTCGCGCCATCGCGCGGGGAGCGTGATACCGCTGCGCAGCCCGGGTTTGCCACCCAGCAGCACATCGCTCATGCCGAACCCGGCGCCGCCCAGGGGCTCGAGCCGCGTCATGGCGCGCGCGCCGCGCCGGCTGTCCGCCTGCAGCGCCTCGACCCGGACGACGTTGATGCCGGGACCGAGGCGCCGCGTCCAGACGCGCTCGGCCTGTGCCGCCGCGCTGTCGCGGGCGACCGCGATCTGGTCCGACTCGAGACCACGCACCTGCACAAACCGGTCGAAGATCCGCAGGTCGATGTCGACCGGCACCCGGTCCATCGCCACCGAACGGACCAGCGAGTCCACGGGTACGCGCGCCGCGATGACCGCATCGCTCGAGTCCGCGCCGGCGCGGAACCGCGCAATGCGGACGGGGATGGTGTCGAGCAGACGCGTGACGGCCACATTGGCGAACGACACCGGCACCGCATCGCGGATCCGGTCAACGTTATCGCGGTCGGCGAACGCGATGCGCGCCATGCCGAAGCCGGGCGGGTTGTCGAAGAAGAAGACGAGCCCCGTGTCGTACCCCCACACTTGCGTCTGGCCGCCGTCGAGCCGCGTCCGGTCGTCGGAGGCGCTGCCCGAGAGCGTCAGCTCGAGGTCGGGCGGTCCGTAGCGCACGTAAATGTCACCGCGATCGGAATCGGCGCCGCGCAGCTGATACTCCTCATTGGTCCAGCGGAAATCCGCGAAGGTCAAGCGGGCGAGGAACTCCAGTCGAAATTCGTTCTCCTGCGTGAGCGCGAGCGGATCACTCATCATCCAGAACATCGCCTCGAGTCCCTGACGCTCGGCGGCTGGCAACGCCACGAAGCCACGGGCATCGCCGATTTGCCCCGCGAGGGCCTTGTCGGGGCGAGGACGCAGAATGCGGGATAGACTCCGGACGCGCTGCGCTTCGTCGTCGTCCATGAGCGCGAAGGCGCTATCGAACGCGACCGTGGCCCCTTGGTCGTCCGCGAGGCGATGACGACCCAGCCCCAGCGCGAGCTGGGCCTGATAGTCAAGCGGAAACTGGCGGGTGCGCCGCTCGGCCACCGTGGTGAGATCGCGCCACCGACCCCGCTCGGCGTAGGCCATAAACAGGTGACGGCTGTAGCGCAGATTTGTGGAGTCGGCACCGACCGCTTGCTCGAAGTAGGCCAACGCCGCCGCATGATCGGCCGCGCCGGTCGGCGGCTCGATTTTTTGCGCGATGCTGTTGATGTAATCGCGGCCGTTCTTCCGATTCCAGTTGTTGGCGCTGGAGAGCTGCACCTTCTGCAGGCTGCCGCTGATGGCGCGGTTGGCCGACGATTCGTACAGGCGCCACGATGCCATGCCGCTCATGTCGGCGGCATCAGCGATCTGCAGCCGGTCGCCGACTCTCGTGGCGGCGCCCAAGGCGGCGCGGGCCTGTCCTCCGGAGGCGAAGCGCATGGTAGACACGCCCGACTGCACGTTGAAACGGCTCAGGCTGAGCCAGAAGCGGGCGCTGTCGGGCGCGAGTTGGGTCGCGAGGCGCAGCGCGCTGTCGGCCGCCGATAGCAGGCGAATCTTCTTCTGGTCCTTGATGAACGCCGCACGACGGGCACTGCGCGCCTGATTCCACTGGAGCAGGCCAAGTTGGTGCCACGCCGCGGCATCACGCTGGTCACGGCGCACGGCGGCGTCGAGCATCGCCAGCGCGCGCGCCGTGTCGCCGGCTGCCGCGACCGCATCGGCGGCCTGCGCAACGCTCAGAGCCGCCCGCTCCTGCGCGCGCCCGGCGGCCGGGACGAGCAGCGCCAGGGCGATCCAACGGCGCACCCGCACTGCCAGGGGACATCGTGTCATTCGCTAAAACAGCGTGGGTTGCCCGAAGGCTCCGGCCGGCGGCACGTACCCGAGGTGGCGATACGCGTGCGCCGTGGCGATGCGGCCGCGCGGTGTGCGCTGCAGGAACCCGTGCTGTACCAGAAACGGCTCGTACACCTCTTCAATCGTTCCCGCGTCCTCGCCGATGGCGGCCGCGATCGTGCCGAGTCCAACCGGTCCTCCGTCGAACTTCTCGATGATCACCTTGAGCAGACGGGCGTCCATGTCGTCGAGGCCGAAGTGGTCCACGTTGTTCAACTCGAGCGCCGCCTGCGCCACCTCGACGGTGATGCGCCCGTCGGCGCACACCTGCGCGTAGTCCCGCACGCGGCGCAGCAGCCGGTTGGCCACGCGCGGTGTGCCACGGGAGCGCTTCGCGATCTCGTGCGCGCCGCCGGCGTCCATCTCGACCTTGAGCACCTCACCGGTCCGCCGCACGATCACGTCGAGTTCCTCGACCGGATAGAAGCCGAGCTGCTGCACGATGCCGAAGCGCGCGCGGAGCGGCGACGTGAGCATGCCGAGACGCGTCGTGGCGCCCACGAGGGTGAACTTTTCGATGTTCATCGTGACCGTCTGCGCCTTGGGCCCCTCGGAGAGACGGATGTCAATCCGGTAGTCCTCCATGGCCGGGTACAGGAACTCCTCGATGATCGGGCGCATGCGGTGGATTTCGTCGATGAACAGCACGTCGCCCTGCCGCAGGTTGGTGAGGGGGCCCACGAGATCACCGGGCTTTTCCAGCGCCGGGCCGGAGGTGGTGGTGAGATTCACCCCCAGCTCGCGTGCCATCAGGTCGGCGAGCGTGGTTTTCCCGAGCCCCGGCGGGCCGAAAAAGAGCGTGTGGTCCAGCGGCTCCTTCCGCGCGCGGGCCGCCGCGATGGCGATCCCCAGGCTGTCCTTCACCTTCTGCTGCCCGATGAACTCGGCCAGACGTTGGGGGCGCAGCGACAGCTCGACGACACTCTCGTCGGCGAGCGCTTCGGGCGTGGTGATCTCGGCGCGGCTCATATGTCTGAATATACCGTAGCAACGGGGCACCGGACGGCCAGACTGGGGTAGAGTGGGGCACTACAGCGTTCCCCCGCAGACTGCGTAGATTTGAACAGAGTGACCCGCGGCACCGTCGCGCGGGCTCCCGTCCGTCCTGCCGCCAGGATCCGCCATGACCCGTCGCTCGTCTGCCCGTTCGCTCGCCGGCCTCGCCGTGCTGCTCGTCGCCACGACCGCGTTTACTACCCCGCCGCGCGGCGCTTCTGTGGTGCCACCGCGTGGGACGGCGGTGGCGGAGGAAGCGGTGAATATCGACTGGCGTGTGCTGGCCGGTCTCGATTACTCGAACGGCAAGGCCACGGATACGCTCAAGAAGCTCGAGGGGAAGCTGGTGCGCATTCCGGGCTTCGTGGTGCCCCTCGATGATTTCCAGGAAGAGGGCGCGGAGTTCCTGCTCGTTCCGTACTACGGCGCGTGTGTGCATACGCCGCCGCCGCCGCCCAACCAGATCGTGATGGTCGCGATGGACGGCAAGAAGGCCGTGAAGCTCAATCTGTTCGACGCGGTGTGGATGTCCGGCCGGCTCAAGATCTCGTCGGTGGAGAGTCCCTACGGCACCGTCGGCTACCAGCTGGACGGGCTCAAGGTCGAACCCTACTCGTCGAAATGAGTGAGGGGGCCCGAGTGGCAGCGCCCGCCGGCTCTGGTCCCAGTGGGACGCCGGCGGTCGAACTGTCGGCGTTGCGCTTCTCGTACAAGAAGGGGCGCGACGTGCTGGCCATCGACTCGCTGTCGATCGCGCGCGGCGAGACGGTCTTTCTGCACGGGCCGAGTGGCAGTGGCAAAACCACGCTCCTCGGCCTTCTTGCCGGTGTCCTGCAGGCGACCAGCGGGAGTGTCCGCGTGCTTGGCCACGACTTCTCGACCATGTCGGGCGGGGCCCGCGATGCGTTTCGGGCGCGGCATCTGGGCTACGTATTCCAGATGTTCAATCTCATCCCGTATCTCCCGGTACGGGAGAACATCCTGCTTCCCGTCCGGCTCGAGCCGGCCCGTCGCGAGCGACTGGGTGGACGTTCGCTCGACGACGCCGTGCGCGACATTGCGTCGCAACTCGACATCGCGCAGTACCTCGATTCGCCCATTTCGGAGTTGAGTGTGGGGCAGCAGCAGCGCGTCGCGGCGGCGCGCGCCCTGATGGGAAGCCCCGAGGTGGTGATTGCTGACGAGCCCACCAGCGCGCTCGACACCGATCGGCGCGAACGGTTCCTGAAGCTGCTCTTCGCGTCGTGCGCCAAGGCCAAGGCCACGCTCATCTTCGTGAGCCACGACCACACGCTGATGCCGTTGTTCTCGCGCACCGTGGAGCTGATGGAGATCAATCGCGCCGCCAAGGTCGGAGCGGACGCATGAGGACATCACCGTGATGATGATTCTGCGTCTGGCCCTCACATCGCTGCGGAGCCGACTGCTGACCACGTCGCTGACGGTGGCGTCGATCGCGCTCAGCGTGACGTTGCTGGTCGGCATCGAGAATGTGCGGGCGGGTGTGCGTGACAGTTTCGCCGGCACCATTCGCGGTGTCGACTTGATCGTCGGCGCGCGCGGCGGCACGCTGCAGGTGTTGTTGAGTGCGGTGTTCGGCATCGGCTCCCCGTCCGGATCGGTGAAGCTGTCCACGATGGAGCGGTGGCAGGCGCATCCGGCCGTGAAGTGGGTGGTGCCATACTCGCTCGGCGACAGTCATCGCGGCTTCCGCGTGGTGGGCACGACGCCGGAGTTCTACGAGCGGTACCGCTTTCGCAAAAACGGACGGATCGTCTTTGCCTCTGGACGCGCGGCCGTGGCCGATACGGAAGTGGTGATCGGCAGCGAGGCGGCGGAGAAGCTGGGCTACACGATCGGCACGCCGGTGGTGGTGGTGCACGGGCTGCGCGACATCGGTACGTCCAGCCATGAAGCGCATCCCTTCACCGTGGTCGGGATTCTCGGGCGCACGTTCACGCCGATCGATCGGTCGGTGTATGTGACGCTGGGTGGGATTGAGGCGATGCATGAGCCGGAGGCTGCCGGGGGGATCGCTGGGTCGTCGATGGCGTCGGCGGAGGTAGCAGGAGGGAGGGTATCAGGGGGGAGGGGGCAGGGGGGAACGGCGCAACCTTCCGTCGCGAAGCCGAGCGCGAAGGCGGCAGCCATCATTGCGGCGAACAAGCAGCGAGCGGCGGCGATGGCGCCGCCTCCGGGGACGCCGATGGTGATGCCGGGTGCGGAGCCGCCGCCGGGGACGCCGCTGGTGATGCCGGGAGCGAGTCCGCCGCCGGGGACGCCGCTGGTGATGCCGGGAGCTGAGCCGCCGCCGAGTGCGCTGCCGGAAGTGAAGGCGGCGGCGGTGGAGCAGCGGGCGGCGGAGCCGGCCGTTTCGAGCGCAGCGAAGGCAGTGGTTGCTGAGCCAGCGCACAATCACGGCGACGATCAGATCACGGCCTTCTTCGTGGGGACCAAGAACCGCTTCGAAGCGCTGATGCTGCAGCGTGAGATGAACACCGATCTGGTGGAGCCGCTCACGGCGGTCATTCCCGGTGTGGCGCTCGGCGAGCTGTGGCAGAACATCGGCAGCGCCGAGGTGGGACTGCGCGTGATCGCGATCTTTGCCGTGGCGATCGGCCTGACCGGCATGCTTGTGGCGTTGTACTCGTCGCTCGAAGCGCGTCGTCGCGAGATGGCGATTCTGCGTGCGGTGGGCGCCGGGCCGCGCATGATCATCTCGTTGCTTGTGCTCGAGAGCGGCCTGCTCGCGCTGCTGGGGTGCCTCATCGGCGTGGCCGCTGTGTACCTCGGATTGTTCGTGGCGCAGGGGCCGATCGAACAGCGGTTCGGTCTGCACCTCGCGTTGCATCCGCTCCGCTCAACGGAATGGACCTATCTCGCCGTTGTCATGGGTGCCGGCCTTCTGATCGGCTTTGTTCCGGCGTGGAAGGCGTACCGTACTTCACTCGTGGATGGATTGAGTCCGCGGGCCTGACGCCGCGCGCACTCTCGCGTTTCTCACCGAACACCAGAACATCGTATGCGTTCATTCTCAGCTCTCGGTCTGCTGTTCGCGGCGACCGCCTCTGCCGCATCCTCCGTGTCGGCGCAGCCCGGTCGCGGCCCTTCACCGGTGGCCAAGAACATTCAGGCGCTGCCGGTCGATCCGGCGCCGTCGTATGTCCGCAAGGATGCGCCTACCGATCCCGTCATCCTGAAGCTGTGGGAAGAGGGGATGCAGCGGTCGCAAGCCGGCACGCTGGCGCAGCAGCTGCTCGATTCCGTAGGCCCGCGTCTCACCGGCTCACCGAACATGAATCGCGCGCAGGATTGGCTGCTGGCCACGTACAAGCAGTTCGGCGTGTCCGCGCGCAAGGAGCAGTACGGTACCTGGAATTCGTGGAAGCGGGGGACGGCGTTCGCGCAGCTCACGGCGCCGCGCGTGAAGGCGCTCGAGATCAACATGCTGTCGTGGAGCGGCAATACGGCGGGCAAGTGGGCCGAGGGCGACGTGGTCGTCGTGAAGCCGTACCAGTCGCCCGAGGAGTTCGCGGCGTGGCTGCCGAGCGTGAAGGGGAAGATCGTGCTGGCGTCGGCGCCGCGCCTTACCTGCCGGCCAGCGGCGCAGATGGCGGAGTTTGCGATGCCGAGTACACAAGCGTCTCTCGATTCGATGCAGCGCGATGTGTCGGCCATGTATCAGGGCGTCACGCAGCGCGTGCCGACCTTCTACAGCGATGTGAAGGCGGCGGGTGCCGTGGCGGTGTTCGAATCGAACTATTCGCAGTATCCGGGCGTGAACAAGATCTTCGGCTCGCCGCGTAACGCCGCGCTGCCCACGTTCGACGTGGGATGCGAAGACTACGGCATGCTGTTCCGTCTCGCGCAAAACAAGCAGGGCCCGAAGGTACGCCTGATGGCGGAATCCGAAGCGCTCGGCGACAAGCCGGTGTTCAATGTGATCGCCGAGATCAAGGGCGCCACCAAGCCCGACGAATACGTGGTGCTCTCGGCGCACTTCGACAGCTGGGAAGGACACTCAGGCGCGACCGACAACGCCACGGGTTCGATCACGATGATGGAAGCGCTGCGCATTCTGAAGACGGTGTATCCGAAGCCGTCGCGCACGATTCTGGTGGGGCATTGGAGCGGCGAAGAGCAGGGGCTGAACGGTTCAGGCTCGTTCACTGCCGATCATCCGGAAGTCGTGAAGGGGCTGCAGTTCGCCTTCAATCAGGACAACGGCACGGGTCGCGTGGTGAGCACGGGGCCGGGGCTGCACCCGGAGAACGGTCCGCGGCTGGCGCAGTACATGAGCCAGATGCCGTCGCAGTTCACGCAGTACATCCGCCTCTCGGGTCCGTCGGGAATCGGCGCCGGTTCGGATGACGCGTCATTCCGCTGCTGGGGCGCGCCGGCGGTTGGCCTCGGTGCGCTGAACTGGGACTACAGCAACAGCACGTGGCACACGAACCGCGACGCGTTCGACAAGATCATCATCGATGATCTGAAGCACAACGCGACGCTCACCGCGATGTTCGTGTACCTCGCCAGCGAAGATGCCGAGAAGAGCTCGCGCGTGCTGGTCGATCCGATCCCCGGTGGACGCCCGGGGCAGGTGATTACGGTGCCGAGTTGCGGGAAGCCGCAGCGGGATGCGACGCAGTATCGGCGGTGAGCCGGGATTGGTGCTGGGGCGATCGACTCACGTGAGTTTTGGGTTGTGAGTGAAAGTTTGGAGTGTTGAGTTGAAACTCACGACTTGAAACTTCAACTCACCACTCCACGCTCACGTGAGTCTCTGCCGCCGAGCACCGACGCTCGCGCTACTTCGCCGTGAGCCGCCCCAAGGCCGCCCGCACCGCCGCCCCCACATCCCCGCCCGCGCCGCTCTCCATGACGCCGCGCACCGCGCGGTCTGCATCCGTCTGGTTGTAGCCCAGTGCGACCAGCGCACGGATCGCGTCGTCGGCCACCGGGCTTGCAACGACACCCGCCGCCGTCGGCGCGGAGCCTACGGTGTCCATCTTGTCGGCTAGATCGAGAATGATCTGCTCGGCCTTCTTCCGACCCACGCGCGGGACGCGCATCAGCGTGGTGATGTCCTTCTCGCGCAGCGCGCGGACCACGCGTTCGGGTGTGAGCGACGACAGGATGCCAAGCGCAAGCGCGGGGCCGACGCCTTTGGCCACGAGCAGCCGCTGAAACACCGCGCGATCGTAGCGATCGGAGAACCCGTACAAGTGCCACGCGTCTTCGCGCACGGCGAGATGCGTGTGCAACGTGACCGTCGCGCCCTCCTGCGGGAGTGACTCGAAGACGGAGAGCGGAATGAGGCACTCGTAGCCCACACCGCCCGCTGTCAGGATTTCTACGCGATCGAGTTCGCGATGGACGAGGGTGCCGGAGACGAGAGCGATCATTTCACGGGATTGGAGAGAGGGATGCGCATCGCCGGCAGCTCGGGGAGCTTCGGTCGCGATGACATGAGGCAGGCGCAGAGCGCGGCGGCCACGCCGTCGGCCGCGTCGGCGGGCTGCGGTGCACTTTTGAGGCGCAGCAGGCGCGCCACCATGAACTGCACCTGCTCCTTCGTGGCAGCGCCGGTGCCGGTGATCGCCTTCTTGATCTCGGCCGGCGGATACTCGCAGATCGTGAGTGCGGCCTTTTGCGCGGCGAGGAGAATCACGCCGCGCGCGTGACCGAGCACGATCGTGGTGCGCACATTCTTGGCGTAGAACACGTCTTCGACGGACATCGTGTCGGGACGGTGCCGTGCCAGCACTTCCTCGACCCCCTCGTGGATCTCCAGCAGCCGCTGCGGGAGCGGGTCTTTGGCGGTGGTGCGGATGACGCCGCACTCCACGAGGGTCGCGATGCGGCCGTCAAAGGCGACCACACCGTACCCCGTGACGGCGGTGCCCGGATCGATCCCGAGCACCAGCAACGGACTCACGCCTCGGCCAGCGCGTCGTCGTCCATCTCGAAGTTCGCATCGACCTTCTGCACGTCGTCGAGCTCTTCGAGCGCTTCGAGCAACTTCATGAGCTGTTCGGCGGCCGCGCCTTCAACCTTCACCGTGCTTTTCGGCACCCAGGCGAGTTCGGCATCCGCCACCTTGTACTTCTTCGACTCGAGGCCTTCCTTCGTCGCGTGCAGCGCACCCGGATCGGTCGTGATCGTGAACTCGGTATCGTCGCGCACCACATCGTCGGCACCAGCCTCAAGCGCGGCTTCGATCAGCGTGTCTTCGGCGACCCCCTCGGCGGACACGGACATCTGTCCCTTGCGCTCAAAAAGGTACGCCACCGAGTTGCTGGAGCCCATGTTGCCATGGTTGCGCGATAGCTTGTGCCGCACATCGGCCACGGTCCGCGTGGGATTGTCGGTGACCGCCTGGATCATGATGGCCACGCCGCCGGGACCGTACGCCTCGTACAGCACTTCGACGTAGTCCACGCCTTCGAGTTCGCCCGTGCCCTTCTTGATGGCACGGTCGATGTTGTCCTTGGGCATTGACACGGCCTTCGCGTTGTCGATGGCGGTGCGCAGGCGAGGATTGCCGCCGGGATCACCCCCGCCAAGCTTGGCGGCCATGGTGATTTCGCGGATCAGCCGTGTGAAGAGCGCGCCGCGCTTGTTGTCGGTCGCGGCCTTGGCGCGCTTGATCGTCTTCCATTTGCTATGTCCTGCCATCGCCCTGCCCCGTTTGATGCGGATATGGGTGTCATCCAACCGATACCGGGAAAAATAATGCCGAGAGGGGCAGCGGTGTGAAAACCCACGGCTCACGGCTCACGGCCCACGGCCCACAGCCTCAAGCTCCAAGCACGAGCGCTCACAGCTCACAGCTCCTAGGCTTAAGGCGATCAAGCTCTGGGCGATCTGCCGTGGGCCATGGGCCATCGGCCATGAGCGGATTCCACGTTGATAAAAAACTGCTGCAAGGGGCGGCGGTGTGAAAACCCACGGCTCACGGCCCACGGCCCACGGCCCATGGCCCACAGCCTCAAGCTCCAAGCACGAGCGCTCACAGCTCACAGCTCCCAGGCTTAAGGCGATCAAGCTCTGGGCGATCTGCCATGGGCCATGGGCCATCGGCCATGAGCGGATTCCACGTTGAGAAAACACTGCGGCAAGGGGCGGCGGTGCGAAAACCCACGGCTCACGGCCCACGGCCGACAGCTCAGGGCGTCAAGCGCAAAGCACGAGGACTCACAGCTCACAGCTCCCAGGCTTAAGGCGATCAAGCTCTGGGCGATCGGCCGTCAGCCGTGGGCCGTGAGCGTATCCCTCCGTGCTACTCCTCCAGCACATCCTCAAACCGGCAGTACCGCCGGTCAAAGTACAAATCGATGTAGCCCTTCGCGCCGTCCCGATGCTTGAGGACCAGCAATTCGGCGGCGCCTGACACCCCGAGATCTGCCTCGTACAACTCTTCGCGATACAGCCCCAGCACCAGATCGGCGTGGGTGCCGATGGCGCCGCCGAGTCCGAAGTCGGTGAGGCGGGGGCGCCGATCGAGCCGGCTCTGCTCGAGTTGCGGGAGGTGGGCCGTGAGCAGCACCACAACGTTGCGCTCGAGGGCAAGTCGCTTGAGCGACAGGACCGCGTAACCCAGCGCTTCGTCGCGACCGGCGTCGCGCGTCAGCAGGCATTCGAGCGGATCGACCACCACAAGGGGCACGTCGGGGGTACCCCGTATGGCGTCGGCCACGGCACTGATGGCTCCCGTGGTCAGCGTGTCGATCACCGGGGGCCGGTCGCGCAGCATCACCGCCGCCGCGGCCAGTCGGGCGCGCTCGACGTCGGTGACCACCCCGAGCCGGAGCGACTCGAGCGGAACCTTCGCCCCCATAGCCAGTGCACGCTCGTAGGCTCGCTCGGCCGGCATCTCACCGGTCAGCAGTAGCGCGCGCGGGGTAATCCGGAGGGCGATCGCGAGTGCAAGGGCAGAGGTTCCCGCGCTGTCGTCACCGCCCATCACCACCAGGTCGCCGCGCCGGAATCCGCCGCCGATGGCCCGGTCAATGGACGGGAAGCGCGACGGAATCATCCCGGGATCCACCTCGCCGGGTGCGGCGCGGTCGAGTCGCCCGACCACGCGGGTGAGCGGCGAGATGTCGGTGGGGTGTGTCACGCGCTCGCGAGCTGACGGGCGAGGCGTTCGAGTTCCTGCACCGATGATCCGTCCAGATGCGCGCCGGTCGCCGCCACGAGGGCGCGCAGCGCGCCGGCCGCCGCCAGCGGCGCCCCGGTGCTCGCTTCGACACAGCGCGCAAAAGGGACGCGCGTCGCGGCGGGCAACGCCAGTGATGCCAGCCACACCTTGGCGGCGGCGGCCCGCGTGGCACGCTCCGCTTCGCCGAGGGCATCGCCGCCCGTCACGCTCTGAGCGAGACGGGCGGTGAGGAGCGCGGCCAGCGCCACCTCCCGACCACCGCCCAGCGGCAAGCGCCCCGCCAGTGCGGCCAGGGCGGGGAACGGAAAACGCAGCGGGTCGAGCGCGAAGGGGAGGGGATCGGCGAACACGGGGAAAACATAACCCCTCCGGCGCCGGGCGGTGCGGCACCCATCGTGCGAGGACGCTAGACCGTGGTCCCGCTGATCGGGTACCTTTCCCGAATGGCGCTGATGGCAAAAACGATTCTCTGGGTGGACGACGAAGCGGAGCTTCTCGAGCCGCATCGACTCCTGCTCGGAGACAAGGGCTATCGCGTCGACACGGCGACGAACGCCGACGACGCGCTCGAGTTGCTGCGCCGCCGACCGTACGATCTGGTGCTGCTCGACGAGCAGATGCCCGGCACCCGCGGTCTGGACGCGTACAAGGACATCCGGGAGATGCTCCCGACGATGCCCGTCGTGATGGTCACCAAGAGCGAGGAGGACGCCACGCTTAAGGAAGCCATCGGCGCCAACATCCGCGATTACCTCGTCAAGCCCGTCACCCCGCGACAGGTCCTCACGGTGATCACGCGGATTCTCGAAGGGCCGCTCATCCGCTCGCAGGCGCTGGCCCGCGCCTTCGTGGAGCGGTTCCGCGCCATCGAGCAGGAACGCTACGCCGCTCTCGACTGGCGCGGCTGGATCGAGCGGTTCGCGGAGCTGATGCAGTGGGACGTTGACCTCGCGGCGGCTGGCGAGCTCGGGCTGCACGAATCGCTGCGCGGGCTCTATCCCGACATGCACCGCGAATTCGCCACGTTCATGCGCACCGAGTATCCGCGCTGGCTGCGCGAGCTCGAAGGCGACCGGCCGCCCCTCTCGGTGGACGTCGTCACGGAGTTCGTGATGCCGGTGCTGGCGCGCGACCGCAAGGCGATTTTTGTGGTGATCGACTGCCTGCGCGTTGATCAGTGGCGCGTGCTGGAGCCGCTGCTGGCGCCGCTCTACGACGTGGAGACCACGCACTACTACTCGATCCTGCCCACCGCGACGCCGTACGCGCGTAACGCGCTGTTCAGCGGGCTGTTCCCCGGCGAGATCGCAGCGCGCTTTCCCGACTGGTGGGGTGAGAAGGACGACGAAGCGCTCAACATGCACGAGCGCGACCTGCTGGTGGCGCATCTGGAGGAGCTGAAGGTGCAGGCTCCCGTACGCTATCACAAGATCACGACCGCGGCGGACAGCGACGACCTCGAGCGACACCTGCCGGGGGCGATCGCCGGCGACGGGATCCACGCCTTCGTGTTCAACTTCGTGGACATGCTCACGCATGGCCGCAGCGAGTCGATGATCCTGTTCGAAGTGGCGCGCGATGAAATCGCGCTGCGGGCCATTACCAAGCAGTGGTTCGAACGCTCGTCATTGTTCACGCTGCTCAAGGAAGCGTCGCGCCGGAATATCTCGGTGGTGATCACCAGCGACCATGGCGCGCTGCATTGCAACTCGCCGGCGACCGTCTTTGCCAAGCGTGATGCCACCGCCAACCTGCGGTACAAGTTCGGCGAAGACATCCGCGCCGAGCGTTCGGAGCAGGCGCTGCTGTTTACCAATCCGGATGACCTGCGTCTTCCCCATCGCGGTCCCGGCACGAATACGCTCATGGCGGCGGGGGACACGTTTTTCGTGTATCCCACGAAGCTGCGCGAGTATCAGAGCCGTTACCGGGGATCGTTCCTGCACGGCGGCGTGAGCCCCGAGGAGTGCATCCTGCCGGTGGCGCTGCTCACGCCGAAACGATGAGCGCGAAGATCGGCGTGCCGGCCGTGAAACCGGGCCTGTGGAATCGGCTGTGGCAGTTCGTACGGCCGCACCGGTCGAAGCTGGTGGGCGTGGTGACGCTGAACCTGTTGGCGGCCGTGTTCGACGTGTTCTCGTTCACGCTGTTGATCCCGTTTCTGAATGCGCTGTTCGAGCAGCCGCAGCTGATTCCGGGAAACAAAGTCGTGTCCGCGATTCTGAACACGACGATCGGGTTCCTGCTTGACCCGGCCGACCTGAGGGGATCACTGCGCAACGTGATCTTCCTGGTGTTGCTGGCGGTGACGCTCAAGAACCTGCTGGTGTGGCTCAGCGGTCAGATCGGCGCGCAGCTGCAGGAGTTCGTCGTGCGTGATTTGCGCGATGCGCTGTATGCCCATCTGCTGCGCTTGCCCATGAGCTGGTTCACCGCCAACAAGGTGGGCCAAGTGATCTCGCGCATGCTCACCGATACCACGAATGCCAAGGCCGTGGTCACCGAGCTCGTCACGCGCTCGATCTGGAGCACGGCGCAGGTGGTGTCCACGATCGCGATCATGTTTGCGGTGTCGTGGAAGTTGTCGCTGGCGTCGTTGGTGGTGGTGCCGCTGACGGTCCTCTCGCTGCAGCCCGTGCTGCGGAAGTTGCGGAAAGGCCATCGCCGGATGGGCAACGAGCAGGGCGAAATCACCAGCATGGTGCAGGAAGTGGTGAGCGGCATCCGCCTCATCAAGTCGTACGGTGCGGAAGTGCGCGAAGAACAGCGCTTCGTGACGCGCAACGCGGCCTTCGCCAAGGGCTACGTGCGTATCGGTCGCCTCGCGCTCATGTCCGGTCCGGTCACGGAAACGCTCGGTGCCGTGATGGCGGTGGCGATTCTCTGGTTCGGCGCCCAACTCGTCCTGGTCGAGAAGTCGATGGACGGTGCGCTGCTGGTAACGTTCCTGATCTGGGTCATGCGCCTGCTGCAGCCGCTCAAGCAGCTGTCGCAGGTGCCGGCCGCCGCCCAGCAGTCGCTGGCCAGTGCGGAGCGCATTTTCGAAGTGCTTGACGCGCCCACGGAAACGGCCGCCGATCGGGGCACGCTCGCCGCGCCCACCTTCGAGGCATCGCTTGAGTTCGAACACGTATCGTTCGCGTACGGCGACGATGCGCCAGCGCTCTCCGATGTGTCCTTCTCGGCGCGGAAGGGCGAGGTGGTCGCGCTCGTGGGCGCGAGCGGCGCGGGGAAGTCGACGCTCATTGACCTCTTACCGCGCTTTCTCGAGCCCACCAGCGGCCGGATCACGCTCGACGGCATCGATCTGCGGAACATCACGCTCGACGCGTTGCGCGCGCTGACCGGCATCGTGAGTCAGGACACGGTGCTCTTCAATGATACCGTGCGCGCCAACGTCGCGTTCGGCCGCACGCAGGTCACGCAGGCACAGCTCGACGCGGCGGCGCGCGCGGCCAATGCGCTGTCGTTCATCGAGGAACTGCCCGAGGGATGGGATACGAATCTCGGCGAACGTGGCTCGCGCTTGTCGGGAGGACAGCGTCAGCGTCTCGCCATCGCGCGCGCTCTCTTGTCCGATCCGCCGATCCTCATCCTCGACGAAGCCACCTCGGCCCTGGACGCCGAGAGCGAGCGGCTGGTGCAGGAGGCCATCGACCGCCTGCTCGAGGGGCGCACCGTGTTCGTGATCGCGCACCGGCTGGCCACGATCCAGCACGCCGATCGGATTCTCGTGCTCGATCGTGGGCATCTGGTGGAACAGGGCGGACACGTCGAGCTACTGGCGCGTGGCGGCACGTATGCGCGCCTGCATGCGCTGCAGTTCGATCGCGAGTGAACGGTGCGCCTTCTTGTGCTCACGATGGCGTCCGCGTGGACGCCCGGCGATCGATTGCTTGTCGCGCTGGGTGCCGGGCTCGCAGCACACGGTGATGTGGTGACGATCGCCTGTGCGAGCGGTGGCGGTGTGGAACGGGCCTTGGTCAGAGCGTTTCCGCGACTGCCGGTGCGTGCGGTGACTGGCACCGGGACGTTCGCCCACGTTCGGAGCCTGCGCGGGATTGTGCGCGCCCTGCGCCCGGACGCCGTCCTTGTGGAAGGGGCATCCGATGCGTTGTTGGCCGCGTTAGCCGTGGGACGCGGTGGGCGCGTGGTGCGCCGGGTGCCGGTGGCACGCGCCGCCGCCGGTCGCGCCCGCGGTACCGACGGATGGCGTGCGCGCCTCGCGGCGGCGTACGCCACCGTGACGCCTTGGGGGGGCGATTCGCTCTCGGTCAGTTGGCCGCCACCCGACGCCAGGCGTGGCGATGGCGATGCTGCGGCGGTGCCGATGGAACACGCCCGCGGTACGCCGGTGGCCTCATTGTGGATTGTGCCGCCCGACGACCACGACGAGCACACCGCGATCGCGTTGCGGGCGGCGGCCCGGCTGGTGGGTCGGAACCCTTCGCTGCGTATCGTGCTGTTGGGCGATGTCGCGCGGCTGCAGTCCACCCGGGTGCATGCCGCCTCGCTTGGCCTCACCGCGTTCGTCGATGTGCTGCCGATGGACGCCCTGCTACAAGCCGATGCGGTGGACGCCTCGGTCGTGTGGGTCACCGCCGGCGGCGATGCGGGTGCCATCGCGACGCTCGCGGCCATGCAGCACGGCCTGCCCGTGATCGTGCCGCCAGCGCTGCCGTGCGCCGCGATGGTCGCCGCCCGCATCACGGGCTTTGTGCCAGACGAAGCCGATCTCGCGCCGACGATCGCCGATGTGGCGCGCGTACTCTCCGACGATCACGACCGGCACACGATGGGGGCCGCTGCCCGCGCGCGGGCGCTGCGGTTATACGGCTGGGAGGCGTACGTCGCCGCGGCGCGCGGGGTGCTGACAGGGGCCGGCGCGCAGCAGGAGGGGACGCCATGACCGGTCACGTGGCACCGCCCCCGCAGGCCGCGTGGCAGCGTGTCCGCGCCGACCGGCGCGCTCGGCTGGGACTTGGCGTGATCGTGCTGCTGCTGCTCGCCGCGATCTTCGCCCCGCTCATCGATGGTGCCGATCCGATCCGGATCGATTTGCGGCAGGCGCTGCGTGCCCCCGACCGGATGCACTGGCTGGGCACCGATGCGCAGGGGCGCGATGTCTGGTCCCGGCTCGTGCACGGCGCGCGCATCTCGCTGCTCGTCGGTCTCGCGTCGCAAGGGATTTCGCTGTCCATCGGCCTCGTGCTGGGGCTCGTGGCGGGGTATCGCGGCCGCTGGACCGACGAGGTGATCATGCGGCTCGCCGACGTCACGCTGGCGTTCCCGTCGCTGCTGTTGCTGATCGCGATGGCCGCGGCGTTCGAGCCGTCACTCACCGTGGTGTGCACCGTCATCGGCGTGGTGGGATGGGCGGGGATGGCGCGCCTCGTACGTGGGCAGGTGCTGGTGGTGCGCGAGCTGGAGTACGTGCAGGCCATGCGGGCGCTTGGTGCGCGCGATCGTCGTATTCTCTGGCGCCATGTGCTTCCGAACGTGATCGCGCCCGTGGTGATCGCGGCCACGCTCGGCATTGCCGGCGCGATCATGGCCGAGGCGGCGCTGTCATTCCTCGGGCTGGGGGTGCAGCCGCCCACGCCCAGTTGGGGGGCGATGATCGCCGACGGTCGCGATCTCTCGCAGCTGCGCTCCGCGCCGTGGACGAGTCTCGCGCCCGGCCTGGCCATCGGGGTCGCGGTGCTCGGCTTCAACCTGCTCGGCGACGCGCTGCGCGATGCCCTCGATCCACGCGGCGCGCGGCGGGTGCCGTGAACGACGTGGTCGGTTCTGGCTATCGCGTACCGCCGTCTGCATCATCGGTGCGGTTCCAGCGTGCGGCATCACCCCGACCTCAGCCACCGTCATCATGACTGCTCCCCTCGATGTCGCTGCCCTGCGCGCGCAGGAGTTCGCCTGGATGGAGGACGACCCGGCGATTTTTCTCAACGCCGCGAGCGTGGGGCCGATGCCGCGATCGGCCGTCGAGGTAGCCGCCGAGTGGAGTACGATGCGGGCGCGGCCGCATGCGCTGCCCTTCGAGCGCATGGTGGATGCCGCGGCAACCGCACGCGCGCAGTTCGCGGCACTGGTGGGCGCCGACGCTGACGAGATCGCGCTGATGCCCAACACCACGTATGGGCTCAACCTGGCAGCGCGCGCCCTGCCCATGCGCCCCGGTACGATCCTGACCTTCGACGGGGAGTTTCCGAGCTGTGTGTATCCCTTTCAGGCGCTGGGGTCACGCGGCATCACCCTCGAACTGATCCCCCGCCGAGACGGGCTCCCCGACGAAGACGCGCTGGTCGCCGCCATCGCCCGCCCCGATGTGGTGGCCGTTGTCCTGTCGTGGGTGCAGTTCGCCACCGGCTACGTGGCGGATCTCGCCCGCATCGGGGCGGTGTGCCGCGCTCACGGGGTGTTCTTCATCGTGGACGGCATTCAGGGATGCGGGGTGCGCCCGATCAACCTGCACGCGCTGCCGATCGACATCTTCGCCAGCGGCGCGCAGAAGTGGCAACTCAGCCCGTGGGGCACCGGGTTCGTGTACGTGCGTCGTGAGCTGGTGCAGGCCATCGAGCCGCTCGACGTGGGGTGGGCGTGCATGAAGACGTCCACCGACTACACTCGCCTCACCGATTACGACTTCGACTTCTTCGCGGACGCGCGTCGGTTCGAGGTGGTGACGCTCGCGTATCAGGACTTCGCCGTGGCGAACGCCTCCACGGCGCTCTTGCTCGCGCACGGCGTGGAGGCCGTGGCGGCGCACATCGGCGCCCTCGGCGATCGCCTCGTGGACTGGGCGGGCTCACGGCCGGACGTGCGGCTGGTCACCCCCGCGGACCGTGCGCGGCGCGCTGGGGTGGTGTCGTTTGCCGCCGCCAACCTCGATGCGATGGCGCAGCGCCTCGTGGCGGCGCAAGTCATCCACACCGTGCGGGAGGGCGCGATCCGGCTGTCGCCGCACGCGTACAACACCACGGATGAGATCGATCGGGTACTGCGGATTCTTGACAATTAACGGTCCAGCTATTGGACCCTGAGTCTGGACCTGCCATGTTTCGGGACGCCGCTTTCGTCCACTTCCCGAATCCATGTCGACTCCTTCGAAGGACCTTCGGGCCATGCTGACCGAACGCAGCGTCGCGGAAGCGCTTCGCTCCTGTGCTATGCCGCTCGGGTGCCCGGTGGGCTATCTCGAGCGCCATCGGGTGGCCACGGTGGAGCGCTTGTGCGACGAGGCCGCCGTGGTGCGCACCTTCGTCCGCGACAGTGTCGGACTGGTGTCGGTGCCGTGCGAGGACGAATTCGAACTCGGACTCGACCCCGCCGACGTTCAGGAGTTGATCTCGCTGACGCGCCTCGAGGCTGCCCCCGGATCCGTGATCGCGCTGCGCTCCGCGCGGCTCACGGTGAGCGATGATCCGGCCGCCGTTCAGCTGCTCGACGAGCGGACGATCGCCCCGTCGCCGGCGGTGGCGGGTGCGCTCGTGTACGACCCCCGCCGCGACGTGCTCGACATGCTGCGGCATGATGTGTCGCCGTGGGAGTGGCAGCAAGCCGGTGGCGACACGCCGTCGCTGCATCGCGTCGGGGCCATGCAGGGGGGCGTGCTCGTTGCGCTCGCTTCGGTCGATGCGCCGCAGGGACGGCTCGCCCGCGTGCGTGTGCTGGTCGCACCGCGTCACCGTCGGATGGGATACGGCGGCGCGGTGCTGCATACCCTCGCCCAGCATGTGCTCGCGCAGGGCTTTATTCCCAGCGTGCGGCTGGCCGTCGGTGACCTGGCGGCGCGCACGCTGGCCGGCGCGGTGGGCTTTGTGAGCTTTGCGCGTGCGTTGACGCTGCACGTGACGCGCGTGGATGCGGGGATTCGGGCGGAGTCGTGAAACGGCCAACCGTCTAGGACGCAGGACGGAGGGCTTCGGGAAGGAGGACGCAGGACAGCGGCGCCGTTTCCCTGCCCCCTCCTTCCTGAGAACCTCCGCCCTGCACTCTAAGCCGTTGGCAGTTCAACTCTCGAAGTAATTGTGCGTCTCCGCCGCCCCGCCCGGGTGCACCACCGCCCCGTACCGCGCCGGGCTCACCGTCTGCGCGTAGCGCCAGATGGCGCCCGATTGGAAGTTGTGGCGCCGAGGCTCCCAGGCGGTGCGGCGCGCGGCGAGTTCCTCATCGGAGAGCCGCACCGACATCGTGCCGGCGTTCGCATCGATATCGATCAGATCCCCGTCGCGCAGCAGGCCGATCGGACCACCCAGCGCTGCCTCCGGTCCCACGTGCCCGATGCACATGCCCCGCGTGGCGCCACTGAAGCGGCCGTCGGTGATGAGCGCGACCTTGTCGCCCATCTCCTGCCCGTAAATCGCTGACGTCGTGGAGAGCATCTCGCGCATACCGGGGCCACCGCGCGGTCCTTCGTACCGGATGATGATCACGTCGCCCTCGGCATAGCGCCG
>JARIEV010000013.1 GCA_031127225.1 Gemmatimonadota bacterium
GATCCGAACCGCGTGTACTGGTCATCTACGCCGGTAAAGTATTCCAGCGATGGCGGCAAGACGGCGGGCAACACGACGCAGGGCATTCACGTCGATCACCACGCCATGTGGATCGATCCCAACGACTCGCAGCGCATCATCGTGGGTAACGACGGCGGCGTGGCCGTGTCGATGGACAAGGGTGGTAACTGGCTCTTCGCCAATTCGATCGCGCTCGGTCAGTTCTACAACATTTCCGCCGACATGGGCGTGCCCTACCGCGTGTGCGGTGGCTTGCAGGACAACGGATCATGGTGCGGTCCGAGCCGTCGCAAGCAGGGACCGATCACCAATGCCATGTGGCACAACGTGGGCGGTGGTGACGGCTTCGTCACGCAGCAGGATCAGTCGAACACCGACATCCTGTATTCCACGTCGCAGGGCGGCAACATGGGTCGCCTGAATTACGCCACGGGCGAGCGCACTGCGTTGCGCAAGCCGACCTGGCGCGATGGCGGCTACCTGCAGTGGAATGATTCCATCTACGCCGTGTGGCCCGATACTACCAAGCCGGCTACGGCCGCGCAGAAGAAGCAGATGGCGGCCTATCGGGCGCGTCAGCGGGCCGACTCGGTGGCCTATGCGCTCCGCTGGAACTGGAACACCCCGTACATCATCTCGAAGCACAACCCGGCCACGCTGTACTTCGGCGCCAACCGCGTGCTCAAGAGCGTGAAGTACGGCGACGAGATGTTCCCCATTTCCGGTGAACTCTCGTACGCCGATTCGGCCAAGCTGTTCGTGGCGCTCAAGACCACCGGCGGGATTACGCCCGACGTGACGGGCGCCGAAACGTTCGGGACGGTCGTGTCGCTGAACGAATCGTCGATCCGCCCGGGCTTGCTGTACGCCGGCACCGACGACGGCCGTGTGTGGCTCACGCGCAATGACGGCGCGCAGTGGGACGAAGTGACGAAAAACTTCACCGGCGTGCCAGCCGGCAGCTACGTGTCGCGCATTGAGCCGTCGCACTTCGACAGCGCCACGTTCTACGTCACGTTCGATAATCATCGCAACGATGATTACACGCCGTATGTGTTCATGACCACGAACTTCGGCCGCACGTTCACGTCGATCGTGAACAACCTGCCCACAGGTCAGACCGACTTCGTGCACGTGATTCGTGAAGACACGAAGAACCAGAATCTGCTGTTCGTGGGCACGGATGTCGGCGCGTATGTGTCGATCGATCGCGGGCAGTCGTGGCAGCGCTTCATGAGCGGCCTCGGCACCACGCCGGTGCACGACCTGATCATTCATCCGCGCGACGGTGAGCTCATTGCCGGCACGCACGGACGCTCGATCTGGATCGCCGACATCACGCCATTGCAGCAAATGACACCGGCCATGCTGGCGTCGAAGGCCACGTTGTTTGCGCCGCGCACCGCGTTCCAGTGGGGCGAGTCGCCGATCAATGGCGGCAATCCCGGACAGGGCATCTTTCAGGCGCCGAGCCCGACGTACGGCGCCTCGATGTGGTATCACCTCACGGCGGCGGCTGGTGGACCGGTTCGCGTGATCGTGCAGGACGCGAGCGGCGATACGATTCGCTCACTCACCGGTCCGGGACAGGTCGGCCTGCACAATGTGGTGTGGGACATGCGCGGCCAGCGTCCGGCCCCGGCCCGCATCGCGCTGTCTCCGGCACAACTGCGCGACAGCATCAACACGCCGCGTCGTGTGCTGCGCGCCCTCGATTCCCTCGAGAGGGCCGGCGCGGTTCCGGCGCCGATGCTGGCGCAGATCCGCACGGCCGTGCGCACTGGTGAGCCGCCCGCTGAGATGCAGGCCATGATGGCCGGCTTCGGTGGTGGTGGCGGTGGCTTCGGCGGCGGTGGAGCCGTGGGCTTCCAGGACCGTCCGGGCGAGTCGCGTGCATTGCCGAGCTTCCCGACGGCGGGAGCTGGTGGTCCGGGTGGCCGCGGCGGGCCCGGTGCCGGTGGTGCGGCGGGCCTGGCCGGAATGCAGGCCATGTTCGGCCCGCTGCGCGATGCGCTGGGTGATGACTTCGCGGCTATCGGGATCTTCCCAGGCGGCGGCGGTGGTCGTGGTGGACGCGGCGGACAGAACGCGCTGGTGGGCACCGGTGACTACAAGGTCACCATCATCGTGGGTGGCACATCGTATTCGAAGGTGCTGCACGTGGAGCGCGTGAGCGGTGGCGAAGGCGGTGGTGGCTTCTTCGGGCTCGACGACGACGAACGGCGTTAGTTCTCGCCGTGGTGAAACGATGCCCCGTGACCGGTTCGCCGGTCACGGGGCATCGTCCTTCTCAAGGCCTATCCGTCCGATTCCCCGTCGACGGAAATTGCGGCAAGCTTCGCCCCCAGCTCTGGAAATCCGCGCGCGATCGCCAGCATCGCCGGTGTCGATCGGTCGTCGGTGAGTGCGTGCGGATCGGCGTCGCGCGCTAAGAAGAGGTCGCATAACGCCTCGTTGCCGCGCGAGGCAGCAAGATGCAGCGGCGTGTTGCCGTTGGCATCACGCGCCGTCACATCGGCGCCGGCAAAGACGAGGCGCCGCACGAGCAACGGCAGCGTGCGTCCCGCCAGTGCCGCGTGCAGTGGCGAATTGCGGAGGACGTTGGTGGAATGCGCATCCAGCGGGGCGCCGTGGTCGATCAGCAGGCGTACGGCGTCATCGTGCCCGAAAAAGGCGGCGAGGTGCAACGGCGTCCATCCGTCGCTGCTGCGGCGCACCCGCGCGTCGTCATCGGTCTCGATCGCCGACCGTAACGCCGTCACGTCACCCAGCGCGGCTGCCTCGCACGCCTCGAGCGGACGCCCGGGATGGAGGAGTACGGCCATCTCCGGCGCGCCCACATAGCAGGCGTGCAGGACCAGCGACTCGTTCCCGGCGGCGCGTGCGCCCGCGAGCGACGGATCATCGCGCAACAGCGCGACGACGGCATCACGGTCTCGCGTGCGGATCGCGGTCAGCAGCGTCTCGGGGGCAGGGCGCACCATGGAGGAAGAAATTGCCTCCAATTCGTCGGAATGGCTATCGTCACGATCCGGTCGCGCTCCCGTGGCGGTCGGGTCACGTCTCGCCCGGCAGGCCTCGGGCCCGCCTCCGCGCGCACCGGCGGACGGTTACCGTTGGAGTATGCGTACTGTATTCACGGGTGTCCCCATGGCCGTGCCCGCGGCCATCCTACTGCTGTCGTCGCTGGCGGCCTGTGCGTCCACCGGCGCACGCGCCCCCGTCGGCCCGAGCGCGGCGGCCGCCCCGATCGTGATCGCGCACCGCGGCGCGAGCGGACACCGCCCCGAGCACACCCTCGAGGGGTACACGCTGGCGGTGCAGATGGGCGCCGATTTTATCGAGCCCGATCTCGTACGCACCAAGGACGGCGCGCTGGTGGCGCGTCATGAAAACGAAATCGGCGGCACCACCGATGTGGCCACGAAGTTCGCGTCGCGCAAAACACGCAAAGTGGTCGACGGCGATACCATCAACGGGTGGTTCACCGAAGACTTCACGCTGGCCGAGCTGCGCACCCTCCGCGCGAAGGAGCGGCTGTCGTTCCGGTCGCATGCGTACGACGGGCAGTTCCGCATTCCGACCTTCGACGAGGTGCTGGCACTGGCCGATTCGCTGGGTCGCGCGCGCGGACGCGTGGTCGGGGTGTATCCGGAAACCAAGCACCCCACCTACTTCCGCAGCATCGGCCTGCCCATCGAGGAACCGCTGCTGCTGGCGCTGCGGGCCCGCGGGCTCGACCGCGCCGATGCGCCGGTGTTCATCCAGAGTTTCGAAAACGGCAATCTGCGCACGCTCGCGACACAGACGCGCGTCCGCCTGATCCAGCTGGTGTCGACGGCGCCACAGGTCACGCCCGCCGCGCTCCGCGACATCGCGACGTATGCCTACGGCGTCGGGGCCAATACGCGGCAGATCGTCGGTGAGGATTCGTCGGCGGTGCCCACCACGCTCATCGCTGATGCGCACGCGGCCGGATTGCGTGTGCACGTGTGGACGCTGCGTCCGGAACCGGTGTTCCTGGCCAAGCGCTACGGCGGCGATCCGATCGCCGAAGTGCGCGAGCTGCTCCGGCTTGGCGTTGACGGCCTCTTCGGTGACTATCCCGATCAGGTGGTGCGCGGACTGCGCCGGTAGCGGAGGCGCCATAGATTCGGCCGGATATGTCAGCGACTCCCGACACCGGCCGGCTTGAGAAGGACCTTCCGCTCCGCGACGATATCCGCCTGTTGGGGCGTGTGTTGGGTGATACGCTGCGCGAGCAGGAAGGGGACGCGCTGTTTCGGCTGGTCGAATCGGTGCGGCAGACGGCGGTTCGTTTTGCGCGCGTGGGGAGCCCGGACGACCGGGCCGAGTTGCATCGACTCCTCGACGGCCTGCCGCATGGCGACATGCACCGCGTCGTCCGCGCCTTCGCTCACTTCCTGCAGCTCGCCAACATCGCCGAGGACGCACACCGGGCGCGCCGACGCCGGGCACACGCGATCGATGGCTCTTCGCCGCAGGAGGGGAGTCTGGCGTTCTCGCTGGACGAGGTGCTGCGCCGCGGGCCCGATACGGCCGCGAAGCTCGAGGCGTTCTTCGCGACCGCGCTGGTGTCGCCGGTCCTGACGGCGCACCCCACCGAAGTGCAGCGGCACAGCACGCAGCGGGCGTTGCAGCAGATCGCCGCGCTGCTCGAGCGCCGCGACCGGCAGTCGCTCACCCCCGATGAACAGCACGACGCCGACGAGACGCTCGCGCAGGTGGTGCTCCGGCTCTGGCACACGCGCATGGTGCGCGGCGAGCGGTTGCGCGTGACCGACGAAGTGCGCAACGGCGTGGATTACTTCCGCACGACGTTCCTCACCGAAATCCCGCGTCTGCACAGTGAGACGGAGGCGCTGCTGCGCGCACGGTGGCCCGACCGCCCGTGGACACTCCCCTGTTTTCTGCGCGTGGGAAGCTGGATCGGTGGCGATCGCGACGGCAATCCGTTCGTTACGGCCGACACGCTGCGCGACGCGATGCAGCTGCAGGCCGCGGCCGCGCTCGAGTTCTACCTCGACGAGGTGCACGCCCTCGGCGATGAGCTGCCATTGTCTACGCTGCTGGTGCCGGTCACCGCCGACCTGGCGGCGCTCTCTGATAGTTCGTGCGACACCTCGCCACACCGCCTCGACGAGCCGTATCGCCGCTCGCTCATCGGGATCGCGGTACGACTTGCGGCGACGGCACAGGCGCTCGGTGTGCCGGCGCCCGTGCGACCGACCCCCGGTGGCGGTGCGCCGTACGCAGCGAGCGCCGACCTGGCGGCAGAGCTGGCCGTCATTCGTGACTCGCTGCACCAGCACGGCGGTGCGCGGCTCGTGGCCGGCCGTCTGCACCGGCTGCTGCGCGCTGTGGAGCTATTCGGCTTTCATCTGGCGCCGATCGATCTGCGACAGAATGCCGACGTCCACGCGCGTGTTGTGACAGAGCTGCTCGCGCGCGCCGACGTGTGTGCCGACTATGCCGCGCTCAGTGAGTCCGATCGCGTAACGATGCTGGTGGCCGAGCTCAGCGGAACGCGTCCTCTCTATTCCCCACACCTGTCGTACTCCGACGAGGTCACGGGGGAGCTGGCGATCGCGTTTGCGGCGCAGACGCTGCGCGGGCGCTTCGGCGCGGCGGCGCTGCCGCACTGCATCATCTCGAAGTGCGACGGGGTGTCCGACCTGCTCGAAGTGGCACTCATCTTGAAGGAGGCGGGGCTGATACACGGCGGCGCCTCACCCCGCGCCGACATGCAGGTTATCCCGCTGTTCGAGACCATCGATGATCTGCGGCGCGCCGGACAGACGATGGACGCGCTCTTCGCGCTGCCGGTGTATCGCGCGCTGGTGGCCTCGCAGGGCGACGTGCAGGAGGTGATGCTCGGCTACTCCGACAGCAACAAGGACGGCGGTTTCCTGACGTCCGGATGGGAGCTGTATCAGGCCGAGGTGGCGTTGACGCAGGTGTTTGCATCGCACGGGGTGCGTCTGCGGTTGTTCCATGGACGCGGCGGCTCGGTGGGACGCGGCGGCGGCCCGAGCTATCAAGCCATTCTCGCGCAGCCGGCGGGAGCGGTAAACGGGCAGATCCGCATCACTGAACAAGGCGAGGTGATCGCGTCCAAGTATGCCACGCCCGACGTGGGGCGGCGCAATCTCGAACTGCTGGTCGCGGCGACGCTCGAGGCCTCGCTGAGTGATCAGGGACCGCAGGGTGGGGACGCCGGCCACGTGGTGGCGGATTTCCACCCCGTCATGGACCGGTTGTCGGCGCTCGCGTTTGCCTCGTACCGGGCGTTGGTGTACGAGACCCCCGGCTTCGTGCAGTACTTTCGCGAGTCCACGCCGTTGGCGGAGATCGCGACGCTCAACATTGGGAGCCGGCCCGCTGCGCGTCGGTCCAGCGATCGCATCGAGGATCTGCGTGCCATCCCGTGGGTGTTCGCGTGGGCACAGTGCCGGCTCATGCTACCGGGGTGGTACGGCGTGGGAACGGCGCTGCAGCAGTACTTGGCGGAGACTCCGGATGGATTACCGGTGTTGCAGCGGATGGCCCGGGAGTGGCCGGTGTTTCGTACCCTGCTGTCGAACATTGATATGGTGCTGGCCAAGTCGGATCTCGGCGTAGCATCACGGTACGCTGAGCTGGTGCAGGACGCCGACCTCCGCCAGCGGATCTTCGGTGCCCTCTCCGCCGAATGGCATCGCACGCGCGAGGCGCTGCTCCAGATCACGGGCACGACGGAGCTGCTGGCCGACAACCCGTTGCTCCGGCGGTCGATCGCCAACCGGTTTCCGTACATGGACCCGCTCAATCACCTGCAGATCGAGCTGCTGCGCCGCTACCGCGAGGCGCCGGGGGCGCACGCCGGCCCCGAGGACGAGGAGCTGCGTCGCGGGATTCACATCACGATCAACGGCATCGCCGCCGGATTGCGAAACAGCGGATGACGGCGATGCCGTCATCCGCTGTGCGCGGGCACACCGTCGCGGGGTACCGCGACGCGTGGTACCGCGACGCGTGGTACCGCGTCAGTCCATCGCGAATTCGCGGGCGAAGGCCACGTTGAACGAGAAGGTCTTCGCGCGGCTGCGGGTTTCCATCATGTTGGCCACCCGCTCGAGCCGCTCGGTGATCGCCATGATCTTTTCCTGCGCCTTGCGGCCGGCTTCGTTCAGCCCTTCCAGCTTGTCGATTGACCAGAACTTGATGAGGTCTTCGACGATCTTGATGTAATCGCGCGGGCCGTAAATGCCGGCCCGACGGATCACGTCGGCCATTTCGCGGAAGTGCGGCATGCTGATGCCGGGCATGTCGATGCTCGGCATGATCAGCGCCGCCGACTCCAGCGCGCGGTTGGGATCGCGCGCCAGCACGCGCAGGAAGATCTCGCGGTAGAACACGTAGTGCCGCGCCTCTTCCTTGGCCACGTTCTGCAGCACCGTCCCGATGAGCGGCTCGTACTGACCAGCCAGCTTGCCGGTGTTGGCGTGGCTGACCTGCGTGGCGCGCTCCTGCAGCGACGTGTACACGAACACGCGGTACGGATCCTTGTCCCACGTGGGCTCGAAGCCCGCCTTGAGGTACTCGAACTGCATGCGCTCGAGCACCGGGTTGTCCAGGATCTTGCTGTCGTGCGCATAGTCGTGCAGCACGGCGCCGTGCCGGTCTTCCTCGGCCGTCCACAGATTGGTCCACTTCGCCCAGAACGTGTCGCCGCCCAGATACGTAGCGAGCAGGCGGTGGAAATGGGGGAGACCTTCTTCGGTGAGCGTATTGAGCGCCAGCGCGACGCGGGCCGGCATGCTGATGCCGCGCGCACGCTCCCGGAGCATCTTGACGAACACATCCGGGTCGGTGTCGGGCTCAGGCGCCAGCAGTTCCGACGGGAACCACAGAATGCGCTTGGCTTCATGCGCGACCGTGAGGTCTGCGACGTCCTGTTCGAGGTCCGCGAGGACCTCGACTTTGGCGAGAGTTTCGTGGTCAGGGATGTACATGGAGAGAAAGATATCGCGCGGGCGCGGCGGTGGCGACCGCGGTTACATTTGTCCTCCTATGACGCCCCCTGCCAAAGGCAAGCCGAAGTACGATACCAAGCGTGCGTGGGCCGAGGCCCGCGCCCTGATCTGGGAGCATCGGCGCTCCGTGACCATCGGCCTCGTGCTGATGCTGTTCAGTCGCGCCGCCGGGTTCGTGCTCCCGTACTCCACCAAGTACGTCCTCGACGACGTCTTGCCGAACCGCGATATCCGGATGCTCGGCTACGTGGCGCTGGCCGGTCTGGTGGCGACGATCGTGCAGTCGGTGACCGGCTACGCCCTCTCGCAGGTGGTCAGCGTGGCGGCGCAGCAGGCGATCGCCCGGCTGCGGGCGGAGGTCCAGGGGCACCTGATCCGGCTGCCGGTGCGCTACTTCGACAGCACCAAGAGCGGCGTGCTGGTGTCGCGTGTCATGAACGACCCCGAAGGAATCCGGAATCTCATCGGGACGGGGCTCATCCAGCTCACCGGCGGCATCGTGAGTGCGATCGCCGCGCTCGGCGTCCTGTTCTATCTCAACTGGCGCCTCACCGCCGCGACCGTCGTGTTTCTGGCGGTGTTCGGCGTGGTGATGTCGATCGCCTTCAAGCGTTTGCGGCCGATTTTCCGCGAGCGCAGCGTGATCACGGCCGAAGTGACCGGACGCCTCACCGAGACCTTGGGCGGCATCCGCCTGATCAAGGTGTACACCGCCGAAGATCGTGAAAAGGAAGTGTTCGGTGCGGGTGTGCAGAAGCTGTTCCAGAACATCGCGAAGACCATCACCGGCACGTCGCTGACCGGCACGCTGGGGCTGGCGGTGGTGGGGGTGATCGGCCTGATCGCGATGTACGTGGGCGGCCGTGACGTGATCAACGGACAGATGACTGTGGGCAGCCTGATCACGTTTGTGTTCTTCATCGTGATGGTGACGGCGCCGCTGGTGCAGATCGCGAGCATCGGCACGCAGATCACCGAGGCGTTTGCGGGGCTGGACCGGATCCGTGAGCTGCGCGACATGGCCACGGAAGATCAGGAAGACGCCACGAAAACCCCGGTGCCGTCAGTGGTGGGGCGCGTGGAATTCGATCACGTGACCTTCGAGTACGAGCCGGGGGTACCCGTGCTCAAGGAAGTCTCCTTCCTGGCGCCGGCCGGGACGACCACCGCGCTCGTGGGCTCCAGCGGCAGCGGCAAGAGCACCATGATTTCGCTGATCATGGCGTTCGCCCAGCCGCAGCAGGGGCAGATCAAGGTGGACGGCACGCCGGTGTCCGACCTCAAGCTGCGCGAATACCGCCGGCATCTGGGTGTCGTGATGCAGGACAACTTCCTGTTCGACGGCACGGTGATGGAGAACATCGCCTTCACGAAGCCGGGGGCCACCAAGGAGGAAGTGATGGCGGTGGCGAAGATTGCCAACGCGCATGACTTCATTCAGGGCTTCCCGCAGCAATACGACACGATCGTGGGTGAGCGCGGCGTGAAGTTGTCGGGCGGACAGCGGCAGCGCGTGGCGATCGCCCGCGCCATTCTCGCCGACCCGCGCGTGCTCATTCTCGACGAGGCTACGTCGTCGCTGGACTCGGAGAGCGAGCATCTCATTCAGGAAGGGCTGCGGCGTCTGCGCGCCGGCCGGACGACGTTCGTGATTGCGCACCGTCTCAGCACGATCACGAGCGCCGACCAGATCCTGGTCCTCGAACACGGCCAGATCATCGAGCGCGGCACACACCACGAACTGCTCGCGCTGGGCGGCCGCTACCGCGACCTGTACGACCGGCAATTCCAGCTGGAGCAGGACCAGTTCATCAACCCCGGCGAAGAGATCGCGGCCACCGGGTGACGGGCGTGCTCGGGATGCCCGATTTGGCGCGTGGGTTACCTTTCCACAATCCTGTCTGACGTCCCGAACCAACTCTACGTGACCGCTACGCCATCGTTTTCGTCGCTGCAGCTGCATCCGAGCCTCCAGAAGGGCCTCAAGGAGCTCGGTTTTGCCCGTCCCACCCCGATTCAGGCCGAAGCGATTCCGCCGGCTCTGGAGGGACGTGACGTCCTCGCCTGCGCGATGACGGGCAGCGGCAAGACGTACGCGTTCTTGCTCCCTATTCTCCATCACCTCATGGAGAAGCCGCGCGGGATCACGCGGGCGCTGGTTATCACGCCCACGCGTGAACTGGCGGCGCAGATCGTCGAAAGCCTGAACGACGTCACGGTGCACACGCCGCTCACGGGCGCGGCGGTGTTCGGTGGTGTGGGGATGGGGCCGCAAGAGCACGCGTTCCGCAGCGGCGCCGATGTCATCGTGGCCACGCCGGGGCGTCTGCTCGACCATTTCCGCATGCCGTACGCGAAGCTGGAGCATCTCGAGTATCTGGTGCTCGACGAAGCCGATCGCATGCTCGACATGGGCTTCCTGCCTGAGATCAAGAAGGTGCTGCGTCACCTGCCGCAGAAGAAGCGGCAGACGTTGTTCTTCAGCGCCACCATGCCGGCCCCGATTGCCGCGCTCACGAAGGATCTGCTCACCAATCCGTTCACGCTCAACCTGCAGCGGCAGTCGGCTCCGGCCGTCGGCATCACGCAGGCCGTGTATCCGGTGGCGCAGGATCTCAAGAGCGGTCTGCTCGTCGCGCTCCTCAAGCGCGGTGACATGCCGCAGGCGCTGGTGTTCACGCGCACGAAGCACCGCGCGAACCGCCTGGCGGCGCAGCTGGTGGCCGCCGGCATCAAGGCGGAGCGCATTCACGGCAACCGGTCGCAGGCGCAGCGTACGCAGGCCCTCGCCGGGTTCAAGGACGGCGACTATCAGGTGTTGGTGGCGACCGATATCGCCGCCCGCGGTATCGATGTGGAAGCGCTCGGTCACGTGGTGAACTTCGACGTGCCGTTGGCCGCCGAGGATTACATCCACCGCGTGGGCCGGACGGCGCGTGCCGAAGCGACGGGTGAGGCGTTCACCTTCGTGTCGCCCGATGAAGAAGGCGATCTGAAGCAGATCGAGCGCGCGATCAAGAAGACGTTGCCGCGCGTGACGGTGCCCGACTTCGATTACAGCGCCAAGCCGCAGACCAAGCTGGAAGTGCCGTTGGCCGAGCGTATCGCGGAGATCCGCAAGAAGAAAGCGGAAGACCGTGCGCGGGCCGCCGCCAAGGTGGAGCGTCGCAATGCGGCGCAGTCGGGCGGTGCGCGCCCGGCGGCGCCTGCGGGAGGCCGGTCGTCTGGTGGCTCGGGTGGCTCGGGTGGTGGCGCCTCCAAGAGCGGCGCCGCCGGTCGTGTCCGTCGTGGCCCGCATCGTGGGCAGGGCGGCGGCAGTGGTGGTGGCCGGAGCGGTGGCGGTGGGAGCAGCGGCGGCGGCGGAGAAAGCCCGTACGCGTGATCCGTACGCGTGCCCGTACGCGTGATCCGTACGCGTGACCCGCTGACGCGTGACTGACGACGCGCGCTACCCGGTGCCGGCGCAGCAACATCGCGTCGAGCAGGTGATCGATCGCAGCCGGTTTCTGTGTACCGTGACGCGTGCGCCGTCGGTGGAGGAGGCGCAGGCGTTCATCCGGACGGTGCGCGCCGAGTTTCCCGACGCGACGCACCACTGCTGGGCGTATCTCATCGGCGCCCCCGGCCGTACCGACCGGATCGGGATGAGTGACGACGGTGAGCCGCACGGCACCGCAGGCCGTCCTATGCTCACGGTGCTGCTGCACAGCGGTCTCGGTGACATCGCCGCCGTGGTCACGCGCTACTACGGCGGCACGAAGCTCGGCACCGGCGGGCTGGTCAAGGCATACGGGGGCGCGGTGCAGGAGGCACTGCTCGACCTGCCACGCGCCGAACGCATCGACAGCGTGGATGTGCTGGTCCGTGTGGGCTACGGCGCCATCGGCGCCGTGCAGCAGCTCTGGTCTGACTTCGACGCCGAGCTGCTGGAGCAGCGCTTCGAGGTTGACGCCGCGTTTCTCGTGCGCGTCCCGCGCCTGAGCGTGGAGCCGATGACGCGGGCCATTCAGGACACGACGCGCGGGACCGCGCGCCTCGAGCTGCTACCGTAGCCGCGGCTACGACAGCCCTTCGATGCTGCCGTCGGGGCGCACCCGCATCCGCTCGGCGGCCGGCGATTTCGAGAGCCCCGGCATCGTCATGATGTCGCCGCACTTGGCCACCACGAAGCCGGCGCCGGCCGAGCCCGTGATGTCCTGCACGGTGATGCGGAAATCTGTCGGCACGCCGAGCCGGGACGCGTCGTCGGAGAGCGAATACTGCGTTTTTGCCATGCACACCGGCGTCTCGCCCAATCCATTCGCCTCCAGCCACGCCATCGACTTCTCGGCCGCCGGGGAAAAATTCACACCGGCGGCACCATACACCATGCCGGCGATCGTCTCGATCTTCTCGCGGATCGGCCGGGCGGTGTCGTACAGTGGCTGGTAGTTCGCGGTGCGCCCGTCGAGCAAGGCGAGGACCTCGCGCGCCAGCGCTTCGCCGCCGGCGCCACCCTCGGCCCACACGTTGCACAGCGCCACCCGCACGCCGATGCGCTCCGCGTAGTCGGCCACCATGGCCAGTTCGGCCGCGGTATCCGACAGGCGCCGGTTGATGGCCACCACCACCGGCACGCCGAACTGCCGCACATTGGCCACGTGGTGCGTGAGATGCGGCAGGCCACGCTCGAGCGCCCCGAGATCTTCCTGATCGAGGGCGTTCTTGGGGAGGCCGCCCTGCATCTTGAGCGATCGCACCGTGGCCACCAATACCGCCGCTTCGGGGTTGAGTCCGCCCGCCCGGCACTTGATGTCGAAGAACTTCTCAGCGCCGAGATCGGAACCGAAGCCGGCTTCGGTCACCACGATGTCCGCGACAGCGAGTCCAGCGCGCGTGGCGACCAGACTGTTGCAGCCATGCGCGATGTTGCCGAACGGACCGGCATGCAGAATGGCGGGCCCACCCTCGAGCGTCTGGACGAGATTGGGGCGCATGGCGTCCTTGAGCAGCAGCGACATGGCGCCGGTGGCGTGCAGGTCGCGCGCATACACGGGGGCCTTCGCCGACCCACCCGACGTGCCCACGATGATGTTGCCCAGGCGGCGCTCGAGGTCGGCACTGTCAGCCGCCAGCGCCACGATGGCCATCACCTCGCTGGCGGGGATGATCACCCAGCGCTCTTCGCGCACGGCACCGTTGCCACTGCCCACGCCGATGATGGCCTGGCGCAGCGCGCGGTCGTTCATGTCGATGGTGCGCGGCCACGCGATCCGCTTCGTGTCGAGCCCCAGCGCGTTGCCGTGGTACAGGTGGTTGTCGAGCATGGCCGACAGCAGGCTGTGCGCGCTCGCGATGGCGTGGAAGTCGCCCGTGAAGTGCAGGTTGATGTCGTCCATCGGCAGCACCTGCGAATAGCCGCCGCCGGCCGCGCCCCCCTTCACGCCGAACACGGGGCCCAGACTCGGCTCGCGCATGCACAGCACCGCGTTGTGCCCGATGCGGCGCAGCGCCTGCGAGAGCCCGACGCTCACGGTACTCTTTCCCTCACCCGCCGGCGTGGGGCTGATGGCCGTCACGAGGACCAGCCGTCCCTTGGCGGGCTGCGAGGCGAGCGACAGCGGCAGTTTGGCCTTGTAGCGCCCGTACTGGTCGATGTCGTCGGCACCCAGCCCCAGATCGGCGGCCACATCGGTGATGGGGCGCATGCGCGCCTGCTGTGCGATCTCGATATCCGAGGGGAACGCGGATGGCGTGGCAGTCATCGGATCAGGCCCGGCGAAAAGGTGATGTGGTGAAAGGCGTCGCGGATGCTCCCGCCACGGCCATTCCGGATGCAAGTTGGATCATGCCCCGTCCCCGCAGGATTCCAGCGTCGTACACGATCCGAACATACCGCGAATTCCGGCGGTCGGCGCCCTCCCTGGCCCGACGGGGGCTCTCATGATCGTGTCCGTGTTCGGCGCCTCCGGGCGGACGGGCCATGCGTTCATCGAGGCCGCCAGCGCGGCCGGGCTATCGCTGCGGCTGCACTACCGCGCCAAGCCGTCCGATCAGGTGCCGACGTCGTCGACGGTGGTGGTGGGGTCGCTGAACGATCCGACGGCCGTGCGCGAAGTGCTGCGCGGCGCCGATGTCTGCGTGGTGCTGTTCGGCCCCCGCCCCGATGCGCGTATCCCCTTCTGTGCGGCGGCCACGAAGCAGATCATCGCCTCCATGCGCATCCAGTCGTTGCAGCGCCTGATCGTGGTGACGGGGGCGATGGTGGGCGAGATGCCGGGGAACGTGGCCATCACCATGCGGCTCATGCGCCTGATGGTGCAGCGCGGCGCCCACGAGGGGATGGTGGAGGACCGGGTCGAGCAGGAGCGGCTGGTCCGCACCAGCCACCTCGAGGGGTGGACCGTGGTGAAGCCGCCGCGGCTCACCGACGATCCGCCGTCCGACGCCGTGGAGATGGCCCCCGATCTGTCCATCGGCATGCGTAGCCGGATTTCGCGCGCCGCGCTGGCCGCCGCCCTGGTGCGCGAAGTGCAGACGCCGCAGCATGCGCAGCAGTCCGTGTATGTCGCGCAGCGCTGACGGTCGCGCTGATCCTCGCGTGAATGCGTTGTCTGTTCCTGCTGGTTCACCTTCCCCTCCCGACTCCGCCATGTCCGACGTACGCAAGCTGTCCTGGGACGAGATTCCCGTCGAAGAGATGTCGCCGCTCATCGGCCGCCGCCTGATCTACAGCGAGGCGATGATGCTCGCGCACGTGTATCTGAAGCAGGGGGCCATCGTGCCGGCGCACGATCACATCAACGAGCAGTTCACGTACATCTTGTCGGGACGGCTGCGCTTCTGGATCGGCGCGCACGCCGACGCGCCGGGCGACACGTACGTCGATGTGAGTGCCGGCGAGGTGCTGGTGATTCCGAGCATGGTGCGTCATCGCGCCGAGGCGCTGGAGGACACGCTCGACGTGGACATCTTCAATCCGCCGCGTCAGGACTGGATCGACAAGACGGACGACTATCTGCGCGGGACCCGCTGATGGAACTCGGTATCGCCGGAAAAGTGGCGCTGGTGTGCGGCGCGAGCGGCGGGATCGGCTTTGCGGCGGCCGAGGAGTTTGCGCGTGAAGGGTGCACGCTCGTGATCTGCTCGCGCAGCGAGCGTGCGCTGTCGAATGCGAAGCAGAAGCTGGAGGCGCACGGTGCGTCCGTCACGGCGATCGTGGCCGACTTGTCCACCGAGGCGGGGATCGCGGCGGTGGTGGCGGGGACCATGGCGGCCCACGGGCGCGTGGACATTCTGGTGGCCAACACGGGCGGTCCGCCCACCGGCGCCGCGACGGCGCACTCGTGGGAGACGTGGACCCGCGCCAGCGAGCTGCTGCTGCGCAGCGTGGTCGAGCTCACGCGGGCGTTCGTGCCGGGGATGCGCGAACGGAAATGGGGACGCGTGATCGCGATCACCTCGCTGGCCGTGAAGCGGCCGCAGGGGGCGCTGGTGCTCAGCAACAGCCTGCGCGCGGCGGTGACCGGCTATCTGCGGACGCTGGCCGATGAAGTGGCCCCCGACGGCGTGACCGTGAACACCGTGCTCCCCGGCTTTACGGCCACCGAGCGGCTGGACGCCCTGGCGGAGGCGACCTCCACCCGGACCGGCCAGTCACGCGAGTCCGTGTTCGCGGGGTGGACGGCGGAAACGCCCGTCGGCCGCCTGGGGCGCCCCGATGAACTCGGGGCGGTGATAGCTTTCCTCTGTTCCCTGCGTGCCGGGTTCATGACCGGGCAGGCCGTGCTGGTGGATGGCGGTGCAGTGCGTGCGCTGCTGTAGCCCTCCCCGATCCTCTCACCGCAGCGTTCCGATATGAGCCAACTTGCCGAAACCCAGTGGATCTGGCGCGATGGTGCGTTCATCCCGTGGGCGGATGCCACGATCCACGTGCTGAGCCATTCCGTGCAGTTCGGCTCGTCGGCCTTTGAGGGGGTGCGCGTGTACGCCACACCGCGCGGTCCGGCGGTGTTCCGGCTGCGCGAGCATCTCACGCGGCTGATGATGTCGTGCAAGATCTACCGCATGGACGTGCCGTACACGATCGACGAGCTCATCGCGGCGTCGCGCGAGCTGATCGTGCGCAACGGCATTGAATCGTGCTACCTGCGCCCCATGGTCGTGCGCGGTTACGGGTCGGCGGGCATGGTGGCCACGGGGGCGCCCACGGAGGTGTATCTCCCCTGCTGGCCGTGGGGCACGTACCTGGGCGCCGGCGCGCTCGAAAACGGCGTGGATGCGTGCATTTCGTCGTGGCACCGCGTGGAGCCGAACACGATTCCCGCGATGGCCAAGATCGCCGGCAATTATCTGAGCGGGCAGCTCATCAAAATGGAAGCGTTGGCCAACGGCTACGCCGAAGGCATCGCGTTGAGCCCCAGTGGCATGGTGAGCGAAGGATCGGGACAGAACGTGTTTCTGGTGTCGGGCGGCACGCTCGTGACCACGCCGCTGGATGGCACGATTCTGGGCGGCATCACGCGCGATACGATCATGACGCTCGCGCAGGAGGCCGGTATCCCGGTGCGGGAAGCGCATATCCCGCGCGAAATGCTGTACATGGCCGACGAGGTGTTCTTTACGGGCACCGCCGCCGAGCTCACGCCGGTGCGCAGCATCGACCGCATCACGATCGGGGCTGGCAAGCCGGGGCCGGTGACCACCCTGATGCAGCAGCAGTACCTCGACGCCGTGCATGGTCGGACCGACGACACGCATGGCTGGCTCACCTACTGCCGCGATTGAGCGGCCACGGTGACTGACGGCCCCACCATTCCAATGCGTGCCGCATGGCACTGACATCGACGATGTACGCGTTGCAGGTCGAGCTCGCGCAGGTCGACCGCAACGTGTACGAGTCGCTCGAGTTCCGGATGGCGATGCACCCCTCCGAGTCGGGCGAGTACTTCGTAGCCCGGCTGCTTGCGTACTGTCTGGAGTACGCTGAAGGGATCGCGTTCTCGCGCGGGATCTCGGATCCGGAGGATCCACCACTCAGCGTGCGCGATCTCACCGGTGCGCTCCGGGTCTGGATCGAGATCGGGGCCCCCGACGCCGCCCGCCTGCACAAGGCCAGCAAGGCGTCGCCGCGGGTGGTGATTTACACGCACCGCGACCCGGCGCAGCTGTGGCGCCAGTGGGAGGGTGAGAAGATCCACCGCGCCGAACAGATCGAGCTGTACGCGCTCGAGCGTGAGTTGGTTGATGCGCTCGTGGAACGGCTCGATCGCCGGATGAAGCTCGAGCTGTCGGTCACCGACGGCACGATCTTCATCAACGTGGGGGGCGCTACACTCAGTGGCACCCTCCAGCGCCTCTCTGTCCGTCCGGCGTAGCGCCGGCGCGCACGCCATGCCCCGTTTGCGAGCCGTCACCATGCCTGTCGCCACGCGCCCCGTGCGCCACCTCGTGGCGCCGGTTGCCACACTGCTGTTCGCCGCGTTCGCCGTGGGTTGTGCAACGATCACCCGTCCGCCGGTCACGGTGGCGGCGCTACAGCAGGACGCGGTGCGCATCGAGGCCGCGCAGTCCGCGCTGCGTGACACCGTGATCGAGCGGCTCGTGCGGCGGGCCGTACGTCGTGGCGACCGGACCATTGACGTGCTGATGTTGTCGGGCGGCGGCCAGAACGGTTCGTTTGGTGTGGGCTTCCTGCGCGGGTGGAAACAGCGCGCCACCGAGCCGATGCCCGAGTTCGATCTGGTCACGGGGGTGAGCACGGGCGCGCTGCAGGCGCCGTATGCGCTGCTGGGCACGCGCGCGGCCCTCGATACGATCACCGCGCTGTACGCCCGCGCGGCGTCCAGCTTTGCCCCGTCGTTGGACTGGTGGTTCTGGCTGCGCCGCACCGGGGGATTGGTGAACACCAAGCGCTTCGACGAAACCGTGGCGCGTAGCTTCGAAGGGCCGGTGCGGGCCGACCTCAACACCGCCTTCGCCAGCGACCGGCAGCTGCTCTTCACTACCACCGACTTCGATCTCGGCACCGGTCGCGTCTGGTCGATGGGCGACGAGTTGGACACCGGCCGCGCGGGGAGTGATCGCGTGCGCACGCTGATCAAGGGGGCCACCGCCATCCCGGCGATTTTCCCACCCGTGATGGTGGACGGGCATCTGCACGCCGACGGCGGGGTGATCGAGAACGTGCTCACGCTGTTCTCGTTCGACGATTACGCGCGGCTGGGGCAGCGGCTGCAGGCGCGCGGGCTCTCCGATGTGACGGTGCGGGTCTGGGTGGTAATGAACCTCTGGACGCACGCCGAACCGCGCGCACTCACCCCATCGTCGCGTCGCCAGATCAACAGCCGGTCCACCGCCCTGCTGTTCTATGCGCACCAACCCGGCACCCTGTCCGCGCTGGACAACCTGTCGCGACTCGTCAGCGATCGCGTGCCCGGTCTGCGCATGCGAGTACGGGTGGCAACGCTTCCTGCCGAGGAGGTGCTGTCGCCGGGGGCGAGTGCACTCTTTGCCCGTCCGTTCATGCAGCGGTTGGACTCCATCGGTTTTGCCAAGGCGCAGGGCGCCACGCCATGGGATGCGGCCATGCCGACCGCATTCGCCCGTCCCCGGACACCGCCGCCGCGCTTGTAACACCCCGCTCGTCCCGTTCGCTCCTTTCAATCAACCACCGTGACCGACTTCACTCCTGCCCTGCTCGACGTCGTGCGTGCAGACCCGCTCTGCGCCGAAACACCGGTGGCGCAGCTCACGGCGGTGGTGACCCCCGCCGCCAGCGTGTACGTGCGCAGCAATTTCGCGCTGCCGCGACTCGATGCGTCGCATTGCATCGCGGTGCGCGGGGCCGTGGACGCGCCCTTCGTGGTGTCGCTGTCCGACCTCGCCGCGATGACGCAGCGCCATGTCACGGTGACCATGGAATGTGCCGGCAACGGCCGTCTTGGCATGGACCCGGTGCCGCCGGGGGAGCCGTGGCGCTTCGGGGCCGTGAGCACCACGCGCTGGAGCGGTGTGCCACTGCGGCTCCTGCTGGACCGCGCGGGGGTGCAGGCCGGCGCGGTGGAGGTGGTCGCCCTGGGCGCCGATGCGGGGCCGCGTGACGACGCCGACGGCGAGGTGCGCTTTGTCCGGTCCTTACCGCTGGCCGATGCGCTGCATCCGGATACGATTGTCGCCACGCACATGGACGGCGCACCGCTCACCGCCGATCACGGTGCGCCGGTACGCCTCATTGTCCCCGGCTGGTATGGCATGGCGAGCGTGAAGTGGCTGGCCGCACTGGAGGTCGCGACGACGCCGTTTACCGGCTACTTCCAGCGGCAGCGCTACGTGTACGACGTGGACGGCGTGATCGAACCAGTGCGCCGCGCGCGGGTGAAGTCGATGATCGCGGCACCGCACGATGGCGCGACGTGCGAGCGGCGCGTGCTGGTGCAAGGCTGGGCGTGGTCTGGTGCCGGGGCCATTGCGCGCGTGGAGCTGGCGGTGAACGAGGCGCCGGTGTGGATCGATGCCGCGTTGGGCACGCCGGCGTCAGCGTATGCGTGGACGCCGTTCGAGGCGGAGCTCGTGCTCCCGGCCACGGCAACGGTGCACATCCGGAGCCGCGCCACCGATGCCGCCGGCCACACGCAGCCGGAACGGATCGTGTGGAACCGTCACGGTTACGGGAACAACGCGGTCCGCGCCATCGCGGTCACGGTGCGCGACCCGATGCACGACGCGATGCACGACGCGGCCCCCTGACGTCGGTGGGGGATCACGCAGACGAGGGGCGCCGCAACCTGCGGCGCCCCTCGTGCATTGCGCCGACGGCGCAGGCTCAGTACCCGAACAGCTTGATGGCGGGACTCATGCGGTACACCGCGCCCAGCGGGGTGGCGATGGCCGCTTCGTTCACCGCTTTGCACGCGATGGGCACGGTGCATCTCGTGTTCCCCGGCGCGCAGCTCCCGGTGTTGAAGCTGATCGTGCCGGTGATGGGCTGCGCCGGCAGGATGGTATACACGACCTTCGTGTTCTGTCCCGACACGATGGCCACAGGGAAGTAGAAGTTCGCCTCCTTCTGCTCCGAGTTGCTGCCGCGCAGGTACACCTGGGAAACGTCGGAATCCTGCGTGCGCTGGAGTACGCCGGTCCTGTCGTACACGGTGGCGCGCACGCGCAGCCGATACGGCGTGAGCGCATTCGCACTGCCCGTGATCGAAAAGTAGAACTTGGCATCGGTCACGTGCTTGTTCGAACCATCCACGCGCGTCACGAACTGATTGATCGGATCTTTCTGATTGCCTGGGGCACAAGCCACGATCGGCGTACTGCTGGTGGTGCCGGTGGCGGTGAAGAGCGTGAAGCGGGTTTCGTCCAGCGTGGGCGTGACGTCGAGACTGGCCAGCATTTCATTCAGCCCCGACTGCAGCTGCCACGTGGCTGACGCCTTGCCGGCCGCATTGGTGGGATGGACGAGTGGCGTGATGACGGCCGAGTTGTTGCTGGCCGTGAAATACACGGTCTGTCCGGCCACCGGATTACCATACGCATCGCGCACCAGCACCGACAGCGCCGTGGTTCCTGCCGCCACGCCAAGGACGGTGCCGATGAGCGCGGTCTGTCCGTTGCCGCCGTCGATCGCGAGCGACGCGGCCGCGGCCGCACCGATGGCGAAAGTGCCGGTGTCGGCGAACAGCGCGTCGGCGGTGAAGCGCAGCTGCTGGGTGGTGCCGGCCTTCCGGATCGCGAAATCACCGAAGCTCGCCACGCCGGCCACCGCGTTCACACTCGCGGTGCCGAACAGCGGCCCACCCTGCAGTGCACTGGCAATGATCGGTCCGGTGTAGCCCTCGGCCGTGCGGTTCCCCTCACCCACCACGCGGATCGTGGCCGTGGGCAGTGTGGTCCCCGCGACATACGTGGTGCCGGCCACCGGGCCCCCCGTGATCTCGAGACCGGTGGGCGGTGTGGCGGTGGCGGTGAAGGTGTACACCGCCGGCACGAACACGGCGCCCGGCACGGCGTCACCCCCGGTGCCCGGGGTGGCGGTCACGCTGTTACTACCGGCCACGACGCCCACGCGCCACAGCGTGCTGGCGGCCGTGCCGCTGGCGCCCGTGGCGGCACCGGCGGGAGCGATGCTGCCACCACCGCTGGCCACGGCGAAGGCCACCGGAATGCCGACCAGCGGTGTGCCATTCGGTGTACTAAGCGTGACCGCGGGGGGCGGCAGCACGGTGGAGCCGATCGGCGCGCTGGTGCCGGCAGCGTTCGGTGTGACCGTGATGCGCGGATCGACCGGGCCCACGGGGCTGAATTCGAGTAACGTGCCGCCGATGCCACTGGCCCCGGGGCCGGCAGCATACAGGTTGGCCGGGAGCAGCAGCGCGAGCAATGCACCACCCAGCGATGTCGGCGCGCTCGCGCTGGCGAGCGGCGCACAGGAGAGGAAATCGACATTCACCTTGGGCAGCAACTCGAAGTCGGCGGCGCCCCGGTTGTGGCCCAACACGAGATGATCCAGCACTTCGTCCGATGTGTTCACGTCGATCGCCCCGCACACCGCGGCGGTGACCTGATCGGTGAACACATTGGACGGATATTTGCTGAACTCGTACACCACTGGATACGTGTCGAGATTCGTGCGCAGCGTATCCGGCGATTCGACGATGCTGATCAACGAGGTCTCGTCCACATTGGCACCGGTGAGCTGCACGCCGGCGTAGCCGTCTTCCGTGACCAGCGTGCGGACCGAATCAGTGGGGTACACCACCCATGCGTTGCGCGTGGCCGGCAGCGTGCCGTCGATGCCCGCAAAGCAGAAGAGGGCACGGCCCAGCAATTCGGAGGTCTCGTTGGCAGGCAGTTTATTCTGCTGCTGTTTCGTGACCAGGAAGTCGATCAGGCTCCACGTCTTGGCCGTGACATCAGCGGTATTACCGGCGTCTTTCTGCCGCTTGATGTTGTCCCACTTGCCGAGCGCCGAATTCGCATCGGGTGATCCCGCGCCGAAATACGCGACGATCAATTCGTCGATCAGTTCCGGATCGGTGCAGGGCACCGACGTCGGATCGGTGGTGAAGCGCGGTGTCGCCCGCGTGTCGGGCACGGTGGTGCCCTGCTCTGAGCACGCGGAGAGTACCACCACCGCACAGGCACTGATTGTCAAAAAAGTATTACGCATACACTGAGCCCTCCGAGGGCAACGCGTCATGTCAGCACATCGCACGCTCCTGCAGAGAGCATGAGAACATGTCGCACGACATCAACCGAAGATGCGTGCTGCGTCGCACGGAATACCACTAACGTATAGCATCATGTTGCGTGGCGTGCGGCGCGGCAGACTCGACCACGCGAGGTATACAGCTGGGTACGCTCAGGTATTGCGGCGCAGTTGCGGCGCCGTTGCGGCGCAGTTACGGCGCCGCCCCCACGAGCTTCTGAAACGCGGGCGCGCCCCGAATGGTGTTGAACCACCACCCCGGATCGTTCGCGTACGCAGCGCGCCGTTCGGCGTTGCGCGAGAAATACACGGTGAGCGCGTTGACCGCCGCCGTGGTGTCGCTGAGGAGCGCGTGCACGAACGCGGCGCGCAGCATGAGATCGCGCTTGGGGTCGAGCTCGGCGTCGCCCTGTGCACGCTGCACCACATGACGCGCACTGTCAGCCATGCCGGCCCGCGCGAGCACGGCAGCGACGAGCAGATCGCTGGCGCGCCGCTGCATCGCTTGCTGCGGTTTGGGAGAACGCAGCACCACGGAGTCCGCGAGTGCCCACGCCGTGGTCACCGCCGCTGCCGTGGCCGGACGTGACCGTGTGGTGAGCAGTTGCAGCTGACAGCGCGCCGCGTTGGCCGTGGCGGCGAAGCGCCGCTGGGTCTGCTCGCACCACGCGATCGCATCGGGATCGATGTTGTTGAGATCGTACGATGACGCGAAGAGGCGGCTCAGCACGACATCAGCGTTGGCCAGAAACGCATCCGCTTCGAGTGCGCGTTTCGCGGCCATGTTCACGTCGACGTTGGTCTTGGTGCGGTAGTACAGGTGCGACAGCGTGGCGAAGGCACCGGCCTGCAGCGGGTTCGCGGTGGTGGCGGTTTCGAGATCCCGCTCTGCATCCGCCACCAGTGCGGCCGCGGTGGCGCTGTCGGGCACCAGTCCCACGAGGACACGGAAGTAGGTCAGGGTGCCGCGGATTTCGAGGGCGTCCGGATCGTTGGGGGCGCGCTGCAGCGCGCGTTCGGCATACACCATGCCGGTGTCGATCCACACCCGCGCGGCGGGCGGATCGCCCTGCCGGAGTCGCGAGCGGCGATACGCGAGCGTGGCGCGCGCCACCGACGGCGCGCCCCAGCGCATATCCAGCCCTTCGGCCACGGCCAGCAGGGAATCGGCGGTGGAGAAGGCCGACTCGAGGCCGGCGGGATCACCCGCCCGCAGCGCACTTTCACCGCGGCGGCGCGCCACTTCCGCGCGCTGCACGAGCTCCCACGCGCCGGCGTTTCGCGTGGCGTCACGCTGCTCGCGCAGCTTCACCTGCCGCCCGAGCTCCTCGCGGATCAGCACCGACACGCGCGACGCCAGTGAGTCGCGCAGCGCGAGCGCATCGGCGGTGCGTCCCGTGACCTTCGCGCGCGTGCGCACGAAGTCGCCGTCGCCGTCCACGAGGCGGATGTTGACCACCACCTGATCGCCACTCTGCGATACGTCGCCGCGCACCAGCGTGGCCACGCCGAGGGCAGCCGCGATGCTGTCATTCGGCGCCGTGGACCCGCGGTAGGGTTCGACGCCGCCCCGCGACACTACGGTCACCCCGGTCACTCCGGTGAGGGATCCGATCAGCGCCTCGGTGAGCCCGTCGGCGAGATAGCCCAGCGTCCCGCCGGCGGAGGCGTCGTCGAAGTACAGCACCGCGATGCGGTCGGCGGCGAGCCCGTTCTTTTTGGGCGCCGCACTACTGTCGCTGACTTTCCACGCGGCGCCGCCGACCGCGAGGCCCGCGACAACGAGCCCGCCCACGAGCATCGGCTTGCGATACCACGGGATGGGTGGCGGTTCCGGGGGCAGCGTGGGCACGCGGCGCATGGTGGTGAAGCGGTCCACGCGACGCATCGCTGTTTCCCCCATCGGCGTGCCGAGGATGGCGATGAACTCGGCGGCCGTGCGCGGCCGGTCGGCCGGCGACTTCTCCATGGCGGCGTAGATGGCTTCTTCCACTTCGTCCGGCACCGCCTGACGGATGATGCGGATACTGGGCACCGTGTCCATCGCGTGCCGCGCCATGATCGCCATCGCGTTCTTGCCGGTGAACGGCGGATCGCCGGCCAGCATCTCGTAGAGCACGCACCCGAGGCTGTAGATGTCGGCCGCCGGGCCGACTTTCTCGCCGGTGGATTGCTCGGGACTCATGTAGACCGGGGTGCCGACGGCCATCCCCGTCTGCGTGAGCTTCTGCCCGTCCCCCTCCGTGGCGGCGCGGGCGATGCCGAAGTCGGCCACCAGCGCATGCCCGTTCTCGAGCAGCAGGATGTTTTCCGGCTTGATGTCGCGGTGCACGACATCCTCCGCGTGCGCCGCCCCGAGGGCGTCGGCCACTTCGCGGATGATGCGCACCGCCTCGCTGACGGGGAGCTGCCCTTCCCGGTTGAGGCGATCGCGCACCGATTCGCCCCGCACGAAGGGCATCACGTAGTACAGGAGTCCATCCGCATGGCCGGACGCATAACAGCCCAGGATGTGCGGATGCTGCAGGTGCGAGGCGATCTTGATTTCGCGCTCGAAGCGATCGGCGCCGATGGTGGCCGACAGCTCGGGGTTGAGCACCTTGATCGCAACCGCGCGGTCGAGCGCGAGGTCGTGTGCCAGATAGACGGTGGCCATGCCACCGCGTCCGAGCTCGCGCTCGACCCGGTAGCGCCCCTCCAGATGCGTCCGGAGTGTTGCGAGGATGTCTGCCACGGTTGCGACCGGAGAAGAAAGCGGAACCGATGCCGCGTCACAGTCGGAACGCCGCCTTTTCGTACAAGATATGGGCGACCGGTGCTCCGCGCGATGTCGGGGATATCACGTAGGCGGCAACACGGCAGAGTCTGTGTGCTGTTTTTTCGTCTAGATGCAGACTCTGCCGTTACACCTTCGGCACTCAGGCGCATCCGTGGACCGGACGGCGGATGGGCACGGCCACGGGTGGGACTGGCCGGAACACTGGGTCTGGACTATCCTAGCCACATGACGTACCCCTCATCTCCTGATGTGTCCTGCGATGTTTCCGTGACCATTCGTTCGGCCGGCGACGCCGATGCGGAGATGCTGGCGCGGGTCGGCGCGCAGCTGTTTCAGGCGACCTTCGCCGCCGACAATGATCCGATGGACATGTACGTGTACCTGTCCGACGCTTTCACGACGGAGCGGCAGCGGGCCGAACTCGCCGATCCCGACCGCATCTGCTTGCTGGCCGAGGAGGGTGCGGCGTCGGTGGGGTACGCGCTGCTGCGTCACGGGGCTGCCCATCCGCACGTGATGGGGGCGCAGCCGATCGAGATCCAGCGGTTCTATATTGACCGCGCGTGGCATGGCCGGGGGCTCGCGGCGCGGCTCATGGCGGCGTGTCTTGGGGCCGCCCGTGAGCGGGGCGCGGAGACGGTGTGGCTGGGGGTGTGGGAGCGCAACCCGCGCGCGATCCGCTTCTACGAGAAGCACGGATTCACCGACGTCGGGAGTCAGGAATTCCGGCTGGGCACCGACCTGCAGACCGACCGCGTGATGACGCGGCCGGTCGGTGGTCAGCTCATGCAGACCGCCTAGCTCAGCGTTTGCGCAGCGGTACGGGCGCCGTGGGGACGTCCATCTCGGTGGTCAGGTGCGTCGCGCCGCGGTGGCACATCACGCACGTGGTCTTCGGCCGCGGATCGTCGAGTTCCTTGACCTTGGCGATGTACTTCGCGTCGATATCCCGCTGCATCCGCACCATCTGCAAGGCGATGATCTTGTCCTTGCGCGCGTCGCTGGCGTAATCGCCGTTGTCCATGTGGCAGCTGGTGCAGTTCACGCTCAGCCCACGCCCGAACTGCTCGTCCATCATGGTGACGAATTCCTTGGCGGGCATCGTCTTGTGCAGCTTGACGTTCTTGAAGACCGTCCCCGCCGGCTCGTTCTCGCGTCCTTCGAGTGTCTTCATCAGGGCGGCCACGGCCTCACGGCGCAGCGTGTCGAGCTTCATGGGCGTGGGCGGAATGCGCCGTGGACGCGCGGGCGCCGCCCCCTCCGCGCTGGCCACCGGACGCGCCTCCTGCACGGACGCTTCCTTGGCCCCGCGGGCACACGCCACGGCCGACCCCACCACCAGCACCGACATCACGACCCACGACCGCATACGGCCTCCAGAAGGTTGCACGCGACGAACAAAACCACTGACACCGGAAATGTACGTAGCGCCGGCGACACACGCTGCGCCCGACACGCAGTGTCGACGCACCGCGCGGCGACTCAGCGCTTCTTCGCCAGAATCGTCCCGCGGCAGGTGATCGCCCCGCAGGAGCAGGGGAAGCGGCGCTTCGCGGCCGGGGTGTGCCGCTCGGGGAGGATGTAGGCGTAGTCGTACACCAGCTCCTCGCCCACCTCGATGTCGTGGATCGCGTCGATCCAGATGCGCCCGTCGTCGAACACCGCGTCGCAATTGGGGGCGCACGAGTGGTTGAGGAAGCGCGCCGCGTTGCCGTTCACCGCCGCGTCCACCACCACGTCGTCGTCGATGGCGAACAGATACGTGTGGTGCCGCTCGCCCGGCACGTCGGGATAGCGCGCCTCCGCCGCGGCCGGGGTGAGCCGTTCGCCGGCGTACTCGATGATGCGTGTGCCGGCGGCGATCGGGCGCGTGGCGTAGCCGCCAAACCCCTGAATCGGGGAGTGGCGGACGTCGAACGGAAGTGGTGCGTCGGTCATGATGACTGAGAATCTCGTCGATTTCACCGGGGGAAACCACATATCGGCCCCGGAATAGGATAGATTGCACATCTAATAAGGAGACTTGACATGACCCAGCCGGACGAGCGCGACGTCGCCGCACGGAACAGCGGGCACGACGTGAGCGATACCGGATTCGCGGCGCTCGGACTCGATCCCCGCATTGCCACGGCGCTCGCTGCGCTGGGCTACGAAGAACCCACCCCGGTGCAGCGGGCTGCCATTCCGCCCCTCCTCGAGGGACGTGACGTTTTGGCGCAGGCGGCCACCGGCACCGGCAAGACGGCGGCGTTCGCGCTGCCGCTGCTGAGCCGCGTGAACGTGACGGCCAAGGGCAGTGAGCGGACCTCCGCCCTGATCCTGGTGCCCACCCGCGAACTCGCCATGCAGGTGGCCGAAGCGGTGCATCGCTACGGCAAGCCGATGGGCGTGAGCGCGCTGGCGGTGTACGGCGGCTCCTCCATGGAAATGCAGGTGCGGGCGCTCAAGCGCGGCGTCGACGTGGTGATCGCCACGCCGGGACGCGCGCTCGATCACATCCGCCGCAACACGCTGCAGATGTCGTCGCTGAAGACGGTGGTGCTCGACGAGGCCGACGAGATGCTCGACATGGGCTTCGCCGAGGATCTCGAAGCCATTCTCGAGGCCACGCCGAAGTCGCGTCAGACGGCGCTTTTCTCGGCCACGTTGCCGCCGCGCATCGCGAGCATCGCGAAGCGGCAGCTGCGCGACCCGGTGCTGGTGACGATCGATCGCGAAATCGTGCCGCAGGGCGAGTCCGCCCGCGTGCGCCAGGTGGCGTACATCGTGCCGCGCGCACACAAGATGACGGCGCTGGCGCGCGTGCTCGACATCGAGCAGCCCACGAGCGCGATTGTATTTTGCCGCACGCGCACCGAGGTGGACGAGCTGAGCGAAACGCTGATGGCGCGCGGGTTGCGCGCCGATGCGCTGCACGGCGGCCTGAGCCAGGATCAGCGCGACCGCGTGATGACCAAGTTCCGCACGCGGAAGACCGATCTGCTTATCGCGACCGACGTCGCCGCGCGCGGACTCGATGTGAAGCACGTGTCGCACGTGGTGAACTTCGACGTGCCGGCCGACGCCGAATCGTATGTGCACCGCATCGGCCGCACGGGCCGCGCCGGCCGTGAGGGCGTGGCGATCACGCTGGCGGAGCCGCGCGAGCACCGGCTGCTGCGCAACATCGAGCGCATGACCAGTCAGCGCATCGAGATCGCGCAGGTGCCCACGGTGGACGACCTGCGCGCCCACCGGCTGCAGCTGGTGCGCACGACGCTGCGCGAAACGATCATGGACGGCAGCCTCGACAAGTTTCGCGGGATCGTGGAGTCGCTGGCCGGTGAGTTCGACGTGATGGATATCGCGGCGGCGGCGGTAAAGCTGTTCGATTCCAACGACGTCGCCGACGAGCCGGACATCCCGGCCGTGCAGCCGCGCACCGACGACCGCGGTCCGCGTACCACCAGCGGTCCGCGCGATGCGGGGCGTGATGCCGGACGTGACGGGAGTCGCGAAGGCGGTCGTCCCAGCCGCAGCGACGACGGCGGCGCCCCGCGCGCGGCCAAGGCCACGAAGCGCTCGAAGCCCGAGTGGAGCGTGGCGCGGTTGTGGGTGGGTGCCGGACGCAAGCTCAAGATGCGGCCGGGCGATCTCGTGGGCGCGATTGCCAACGAGGTCGGGATCGACGCCAGCGTGATCGGCGCCATCCAGATCGCCGATGGCTACAGCACGGTCGAGGTGCCGGAGGAGATCGCCGAGGACATCATCACGGCGCTGCGCAACACCACGATCAAGGGCAAGAAGGTGCTGGTGCGCCGCGACCGCATGCGGTAACGCACCGGCACCATCGTTGGGCCATCCGCCGGCGCTTAGCGCGGCAGGCGGATGGCATCGCCGGCTAAGGCCGGTGTGAAGCGCGGCCGGCGGCGGGCTGCCGTGGCCTGCTCGAAGCTGTAGGCCAGCGCAATGAGCTTCGGTTCGCTCCACGCGGCCCCGAGAAACGACAGGCCGATGGGCAGGCGGTTGTCGCTGAACCCCGCCGGCACCGTGAGATCGGGAAAACCGGTGAGGTTGGCGATGTTGCTGGCATCAGGCGCGGGCGCCCCGCCCCGCGTCACGCCGATGGGGGCCGCCCGGTCGGACGCGGGCGGATGCACCATGGCATCGAGACGGTCGGCATCCAGCATGCCTTGTACCACCTCGCGCATCATCGGCAGCGCGTGATCGCGCACCGACCGGTAGCGGTAGCTATCCATGCTGCCGCTGGCGGCTTCCGTAACGAAGCGTGACCAGCGGGACGCGTTCGGCCCGGTGTCGTCGTCGCCCAGCGACGGGATGGCGCGGGCGCGCTGCAGCAGCTGCGCCAGCGTTTTCGGATACGCGGCCGGGGTGTTCGTGAGATACGCCGCGATCTGCACCGGAAATTCGGGAAAGCGCACCGCGTTGTACCACGCATCGCGCGCGTTCAACATCCACGGCGGAAAGCGCACCTCCACGATGGTGGCACCGGCCTGTCGCATCGTCTCCAGCGCGGCCTCCACCACCCAGTCCACCTCGGCGTCGGCCCCGGTGAAGTCCCGCGCGATCCCGATGCGTGCGCCCTTGAGGGCATCGGCCCGGAGGTACGGCGTATAGTCACGGGCCGCGTGCGCGGCGCTGGCGCGGGTGGCGGTATCGGTGGTGTCCACGCCGGTGAGGACGCCGAGCGCGATGGCGATGTCGGTGACCGAGCGCGCCATCGGGCCGCCGGTGTCGAACGACAGCGCCAGCGGGATGATGCCGGTGCGACTGAGCAGCCCGAGCGTGGGTTTGAGCGAGACGATGCCGTTGATGGACGCCGGGCCGCGGATGCTCCCCCCGGTGTCGGTACCGAGTCCGAACTGCGCGAAGGCGGCCGCAACCGCCGCGCCGGTGCCCCCCGACGAGCCACCGGGGGCGTAGGCCGGATCGTGCGGATTGCGCGTCTGGCCGCCCAACGAGCTGTACATGCCGGCCGACGCGAACTCGGACATGTTCACTTTGGCCAGCACGATCGCGCCCGCGTCGCGCAGCTGTTGCACGAGCACCGCGTCGCGTGCGGGGACGTAGCCCTTGAGCAGCACCGAGCCGCCGGTGGTGGGCAGGTCGCGGGTGTCGAAGTTGTCCTTGAGCACCACGGGAATGCCGTGCAGCGGCGAACGCCGGCCCTTGGATTTGCGCTCAGCGTCCAGCTGCCGTGCCGTCTCGAGGGCGTTCGGGTTGAGCGCGAGCACGGCCCGGATGGCCGGCCCCTGCCGGTCGTACGCGGCGATGCGGGCGAGATACCGGTTCACCAGCTGCACCGAGGTGAGCGTGCCGGCATCGAAGGCCGCATTGATCTCGGGGATCGTGGCGGCATCGAGGTCGATGATGCGTTGTGCGCTCTCGCGTTGCGCGCTCTCGCGTTGCGCGCTCTCGCGTTGCGCGTGCGCCGGACGCGCCGACGCGAGCAGCCACGCGGCGGCGAGCGGAAGGGCACGCGTGAGCATGCGGACGTGGGCGGGAAGACGCGGCATGAGACGGTGTGGTGAAGGGGACGGGAACCGCGTGGCGGGCCGCAGCGGCACCGCGTGCTCAGTAGCCGGCGGCAGGATCCACCGGATTGCGCAGCGGCTCCCCGCGCTGATACCGGCGCAGGTTGTCGCGGAAGAGTGCTGCCACCTCATCCCAGTGCGAGGCGCGAAAGCCTGCGCTGTGGGGGGTGAGCACCACGTTCGATGTGGTCCACAGCGGATGATCCGCGGCGAGCGGTTCGTGATCGAATACGTCGAGCACGGCGCCGCCCAGCTGCCCGCTGTGCAGCGCCGCCAGCATGGCGGGGCCATCCACGATGCCGGCGCGCGCCACATTCACCAGCACCGCGCCGCGGTTGAGCCGCGCCAGCTGCGGCGCACCGATCAGATGCTGCGTGTGTGTGGTGCCCGGTGCCGACAGCACGACCACATCGCAGCCGGTGAGTGCCTCATCGAGGTGGTCGGCACCAACCACGACATCCACGTACGACGGACGCTCGCGGTCGGCATGGCGACGCACACCCGTGACGTGCATGCCGAAGGCGTGCGCCCGCTTGGCGACCTCGAGCCCGATCGTGCCCAGCCCCACAATGGTCATGCGCTGGCCGTGCAGCATCCACGGCCAGTCCACTGACAGCTCGTGCTGAATCCACTGCTGCTCCTGCTGTGCGCGCAGCGTGCGGTCGAACCGTCGCGACAGCTGCAGCAGGCCACCCATCACATGTTCGGCGATCGGGATGGCCTGCACCCCGCGCGAGTTCGTGAGCTGCACCCCCGCTCCGGCGAGCTCGGCGAGCGGGAGCAGTCCCTGCACCGCCGACGCGGACGAATGCACCCAGCGCAGCCGCGGCGCGGTGGCGATCATCGCCGGGGCGAGCATGGCGGCGAAGCAGACGTCCACGTCCACGATCGCGCGGCCGGCCTCCTCGAGCGTACGGGCGCGCACGAACTCCACCTCGGGGAAGGCCGTCGCGAGTGCGTCGGCCTGGGCGTCGGGAATGGACCACGCCTGCACCGGCCACTGGATGAAGATCATGACTTTCATCCGGACCAACCTACACGGTGCGGCGCGCGCCGGTCGACGGGGGTCACTCCCGCCGACCGGGCTGGTGGTCCGTGCCTACGGGACGATGCGTCCCGCAATCGGCGTGATGATATGCGGCGACCCCTTGAGCAGCTCGTTGATGCGGCCGATCCGTTCGCGGGTGAGCGCGTCGAGGCGCCCCTGGGCATCGGTCGTTTCCACACCCAGCTCACCGGCGCGCACCTTCTCACCGGCCGTGACCGGCCACTGCGGCCGTGCGATCATGCCGCTCACGGTCTGGGCTTCTTCCCGCAGTCGCGGATACTGGCGGTATCCCAGCCCAGCCAGCGGCCGGGCGAGCACGGAGTCGCGGAAGTGCCGGAGGTCGCGCAACGCGCTGCCGATTTCGGTGAGGGCCACCGCGCCGTTGGTCACGCCGGGTGCCGCACGCAGGGCGCCCTGCACGGCGGTGAGCTGCCGCGAGAGATCATCCACGCCGGCAATGACGCGGGCGATGCGTGACTGCGTCGCCTCGACACCCTTGGCCGCCTCGAACTGCTCGGCCACCTGCGTGGCGGTCATCTCGATGCGCGGATCGTTCTGCACCACGACCGGCTTGGCGTACCGCTGACCGTTCACCATGAGCGTGACGGTGTAGGTGCCGGGGACGGCCCACGCCGAGGCCGGCCCGAAGAAGTTTTCTTCGCCACCACCGCCGGCATCGCGGTTCTGCGCCGCCGCACGACGACGCTCGCGCAGTCCGGCCAGCGAGGTGTCCGTGGGCGCCGCGGCTTCCACGGCGCCGCGATTGCCGCGACCGCCACCACCGGCACCCGGGGCCGCCTCTTCGCGCAGATCCCACACGACGCGCTGCACACCGGCCTCGTCGGGGACGCGGCGGAACCGGCGCACCACGCGACCGGTCGCGTCGGCCACTTCCACGTTCACTTCACCGACCGGCTGCGTTTTCAGGTAATACGAGATCATCGCACCCGTGGGCGGGTTCTCGCCGGCGTACGTGCGCTGACCGAGATTGCCGTCACGGTTCCACGAGGTCCACTTGATGGCCGGGCGCAGGTCGAAGAGCGCCGCGTCAGCGGTGAGCACCTGTCCGAGCTGCTGGAACGGGGCGAGGTCGTCGAGGATGTAGAGCCCGCGGCCGTGCGTGGCAACGATGAGATCGTTGTCGCGCGGATGGATCTGGATATCGCGCACGGGGGTGACCGGGAGGCGTCCGCGCAGCGAGTGCCAGTGGGCGCCGCGATCCCAGCTGGCCCACACGTCCGCCTCGGTGCCGAGGTAGAGCAGGTTGCGGTTTTTCGGATCCTCGCGGATCACGTGCGTCCACCACGCGCGGTCGGGGAGGTCGCCGCGGATGCTGGTCCACGTCTTCCCGAAGTCGGTGGTCATGTAGACGTACGGCGCGTAGTCGTCGTCCTGATGATGATCGGCCGTGACGTACGCGGTGCCGGCATCCACGTGCGAGGCTTCGATCGTGGCCAGCCATGCGTTCGGTGCGAGCCCCGGCACGGTCGTGAAGGACTTCGTCCACGTCTTGCCGCCGTCGCGCGTGATGTGCACGAGGCCGTCGTCGGAGCTGGTCCAGATGACGTTTGAATCGAGCGGGGACGGTGCGACGCTGAGCAGCGTGCTGTGGAACTCAGCGGCGGTGTTGTCCACGACGATCTCGCCGCCCGACGACTGCTGCTTGGCCGGATCGTTGGTGGTGAGGTCGGGAGAGATCACGTCCCAGCTCTGGCCGTACGTGCGCGAGCGGAAGAGCACGTTGCCTCCGAAGTACACCACGCCCGGATTCTGCGGCGAGAGCACGATCGGGGAATTCCAGTTGAAGCGGTACTTGTGGCCGATCATCGCGTCGCCCACCGATCCCACGCGGTTGGGGTACGGGTAGATCGTTTTCTGCACGCCGCTGCGCATGTCGGTGATGTTCAGCATGCCGCCCTGCGAATCACTGAAGATCAGCCACGGCTTGTCGAGCACGGGCACGGTGAAGAAGCCGTCGCCGCCCGAGACGTTCAACCAGTCGGCGGCGCGGATCCCCTGACCCGAGAGGGAGTTGCTGGGGCCGCACCAGTTGCCGTTGTCCTGCAGGCCGCCGCAGACGCGGTAGGGCGTCTGCATGTCGTAGTTGATGTGGTAGAACTGCGTGAACGCGAAGGTGTTCACCACGTCCCAGTTCTTGCCGCCGTCGCGGCTTACCTGCCAGCCACCGTCGCTGCCGCTCAGGATGTAGCGCGGATCGACGGGGTCGATCCACATCGCCTGATGATCGCCGTGTACGTCGCGCGCGATCGTGCGGAACGTGGTGCCGCCGTCCTCGGAAAAATAGAGCCCACCGGAGAGCGTGAACACGCGGTTCGGATTTTTCGGATCGACGCGGAGGTCCGCGTAGTAGAACGGGCGGAAGTTGATGTTGGGATCGCGGTTCACGGTGCGCCACGACTTGCCGGCATCATCGCTGCGCCACAGCTCCCCTTCGGTTTTCGTTTCGCTGAGCACGTACACGATGTTCGGATCACTGGGGGCGACTGCCACGCCGATGCGATCCATCGCGGTGCGCGGCAGACCGTTCACCTTGTCGGGCCCCGAGAGACGCTCCCACGACGCGCCCCCGTTCACCGACTTGTACACGGCGGTGTTGCCGGCGCCCGACTCGAGGTGCCACGCCCACCGGCGATACGTGTACATGCCGGCGTAGAGGATGTTGCTGTTGTCCGGATCGGCGGAGATGTCGGAGCAGGCGGTGTTCGGATCGACGTACAGCACCTTCTTCCACGTGGCGCCGCCGTCGGTGGTCTTGAACACGCCGCGGTCCTCGTTGGGGCCCCATTCGCGCCCGAGCACGCACGCGTACACCACGTCGGCGTTACGACCGTCGATGATGAGACGGGCGATCTTGTCCGACTTCGCGAGGCCGATGTGCGTCCAGTGCTCGCCGCCATCGATGGACTTGTACATGCCGTCGCCCACCGACGCGTTGTTGCGCGGATTCCCTTCGCCGGTGCCCACGTAGACCACGTTGGGATCGGAGGGCGCCACGGCGATTGCACCGATGGAGCCCGCGCTCTCGCGGTCGAAGATGGACGTGAACGTGGTCCCGCCGTTGACCGTCTTGATGATGCCGCCGTTGGCGCCCGCCACGTAGTACGTGAGCGGATCACCCGGTACGCCGGTCACGACGGAGATGCGTCCGGCATTGTTGGCCGGCCCCACGGACCGCCACGCGAGCGTTTTGAGCAGCGCGGCGGGATTGGCGGCGGGCGGTGCGGTCTTTGCGGCCGGTGTGGGTTTCTGGGCCACGGCCACGGTGGTGGCGGCGACGGACAGCAGGGCCAGCGGGGCAACGCGCACGGCACGAGGCAGCATGACGGATTCCGGCGGGGCAGGGGTGAACGAGGGAGCGGCGGGTGGTTACCAGCGCAGCAGCTTGGTGAGCTTCACGACAATCGAGCGGTTCTCGAGCTCGGGATAGTTCGGACCGATGGTGGTGCGTCCATCGCTGTACACCAGAAAGAACTCGCTGCCCGGCTGATACTCCCAGCGCAGGCGCAGGTTGGTGGACATCGACGAGGTCCGCGACTGATACTGCACGAGCGCGGCCATGAACATGCGTGGCGTCACGGTATACGTGAAGCGCGTGCTCACGAGGTTGGCATCACCGCTGCCGTACGGGCCGTCCACGTGATTGCGCGACAGCGTGGGCTCGATATAAAACTGCGGCGACAGCTCCACGCGGCCGCGCCAGCTCGTTTCGGTGAGCGTGCCGCCGTAGAAGCCGCCGTAGGTCATGGTGATGCCGCCGCTGACGCGATGCTGCGGCCCGAGGTTGTACGAGGCCTTGGCCTGATTGAAGCGATAGCCACCCGCCGGCACGGTGACGCCCTTCGCCACCCCGAAGGGCACCACGAGTTGCTCGAACACCTGCGCTACTTCCGCCGAGAGGATGTCGCCGTTGGCGAACTCGGTGCCGACGTACGAGCGGAAGTCCTCGGACTGCGGGGTGCCGGTCATCGACGTGATCTGATCGGCACTACCTTGCATCGTGAATTTCCGCACGTGCGGGACGTGCGCCGGCCGTGGGCTGAAGCGCGCGAGCGCGTAGGAGCGCTGAAAGCCCGAGCGACGCAGGAATCCGACCTGTGGGTCGAAGCCGTCGCCGACGGACATGCGTTCGAGATTGGCCCCGTAGCGATCCCCGTTCCAGTCGATGCGCGCGCGGTAGCTGGTTGGGTCGCGCTGCAGTGAGTCGTTCGAGGTGCGCGCCACGTACCCGGTGATGGCGAGATTCGTGCCGATATTGAACTGCGCATCGGCACCGACGGCCAGATGGCTGCCGATGGCGCCGGCCGGATCACGGCGCGTGGCGATGAGCCCGAGTCGGCTCCGGCTGAGGATATCGCGGTTCACGCGGACGACCGAGAAGTTCGTGGACGGCGCCTGGGCTGCGAGGACGTCGTCGGTCTGCATGCTGAGGGCACCGACCTGCCAGGGGCCAGATCGTCCGAGCACGCGCCCACCGCCAATGATCGGCGCGGGGCCGCTGTTGGTGAGACCGATGCGACGACTGTAGAACAGGGTGGGGGTGAGGTTGTCGTTGGGGCTGGCGCCGGGGGTCCCGAACCCGCCGCCGCCCCCCCCACCGCCGCCACCGCCACCACCACCGCCTCCCCCACCGACGCCGGCAAAGGCGAAGGCGTCCTGCCCTTCCAGGAAGAATTCGCGCTTTTCCGGGAAGAACAAGGAGAAGCGGGTGAGATTGACCTGCGCCTCGTCGTCCTCGACCTGCGCAAAATCCGTGTTGTAGGTGAGATCCGCGACGAATTGCGGGGTGATCCCCCATTTCGCGTCGAGGCCGAAATTGCCGTCGCGGGCGTTCCGGATGGCCGGCGTGGCGGTGCGGTTGGTGAGCATCGAGCCCAGTGCGTACGGCTTGATATCGACGTTGCGCCCGCCCGTCGGCGTCTCGATGCCGGTCATGACCGCCGCGTCGGACACCTTGTTCAACGCGCGTCGGCCCCACGCGCGCGGGACGCCACTCAGGAACGACGTTTCATTCTTCCAGCGCACCATGCGCCGCATGTTCACGCCCCACGCGCCACCGCCCTGACCGAAGCGGATAGAGCGGAAGGGAATCCGGATCTCCACCGTCCAGCCGCCGTCGAAGTCCTGTGCCTTGGACGTCCACAGGGCGTTCCAGTTGGAGCTCGGCTGCTCGTTGGTGGCGGAAAAATCGAACAGCCCGCCGATGCGGTTGGTGGAGAAGCCGAAGCCGTTGCGGTGGTCGTTGAAGGTGTCGAAGATCACCGCGAGGTGATCGTTGTTGTACATGTTCGACGCATCGCGCCGCATGTCGCTCATCACGCGGCGTGACGGCTCGCTCTCGTAGAGGCGGGCCGCGACGTAGATGTTCTCGTCGTCGTACAGGATCCAGGCTTCGGTTCGCTCCGTGGCCGGCGCGCCCTCGTTGGGCTCCTGCTGCACGAACCCCGACATGGGGGTGACGCGGCGATACACCGCTTCCGACAGCGCGCCGTCGAGCGAGAGCCGCTCGTTGATCCGGCTGGCGCGCACGGCGACCCGGCCCTCGACGCTGCGTGCCATGGCGGCGGCCGTGGCGGGCGTCGGCACGGTGTCAGCCGCTCTCCGGGCTGAATCCGGTCGGGACGAGGCAGGCTGAGCCCACGCGGGAACGGCCCAGAGGGCCGTGGTGAGCAGCCACGTGGCCACCGGTCGAATTCGAAGACGCATGATGGGTATACGGTGCGCCCCATGGCGCGTTGACACCAGTCCTGCGTGTCACGGAATCGCCGCAGGTGGTCTACTTCGTCCAGAACACGATGCTGCCGCAGCCGGTTAACCCCGGCTGGAACTGCGCCGGCACCTGCCCGGCGGCATACACCTCGATGCCGGCGATATCGGCGGGGCGCACGTAGCCATCGATCTCCATGGCCGTGACGCCGTTCAACCAGCCGCCGTTGAGGTACACGGCCGGTTCGCAGCGCTCCTCGAAAATGCCGCGCATCATGATCTTCTCGTCGATGTCCATGGTGCGGTCGAGGAAGAGGCCGGGGACGGAGCGGAACAGCTCCGAGGTGGCCATCGGCATCCGCGCGGCCACGTCGGCGGGGGTGAGGAATCGTCCCACGCCCGAACGCCGTCGCTCCTGAAAGCCGATCAGGTTGGTGTTCACGGTGCGGTCCGCGCTGACTTTCATGGTGTCGAGCACCGACTGGAACGTGGCGAGGGCGGTCCGCACCGGCGGGGCGCTGTCGATCACGTCCAGCGCCCGCCGTTCGGGGTAGTAGCCCACGGCGCGCACTTCGAGCAGGCGCGTCCCGGTGGGCGCGTTCGCGATGGTCCACTCACCGCGCGCGTTCGTGCGGGTCTGCGGGCCGTCGACGATGCGGATCTGCGCCCCGGCGAGCGGGCGCGCCGTGCCCGCGGCGAGCACCACCCCCTGCACGCGGCCGTCGCCGAGATACACGCGACGCCCGGGGGTCGCGGTGGGTCCGCCGGCGCTGTCGCGGGCGGCGCTGTCGCGGGCAACCGCCGCCATGGCCACGCGTGCCGCGCCGAGATACAGGTCACGCCGCAGGAAGCCGGTGGCGGGCACCTCGGTCTGGACGATGGCCGTGCTGTCGGCGCCGCGGCTCGCCATGAGGGTGAGGGACCCCGGACTGGGCACGTGGCAGATCGCAAACCATCCCCCGTCGCGCGTGGTGGTGACGCGGCGCGGCGTGCGCCGGTTCATGCCACCGCTCCCAAACGAGAGTTCGAGCCACTCGGCCACCACGCTCACGCCGGCCGCCGACGCGCGGGTGCCGGCCTCGCGGATCGTGCCCATGACCACCGCGCCCGACCCTTGTGCCGTGGGGGCGCCGCAGATGGCGGCGCGGATGGTGCGGGGGGACGGAATGGCGAGATCAGCCCGAACGGCCCCTGTGCCAGCGGCGGAGACGGCGCGCAGCGGGGGCTCGAGTCCCAGCGAATCGAGCAGGGGGTGGAAGAAGCCGATGGTGTAGCGCCCGGCCGGGAGCTCGTCGAAGGAAAAGCGACCGGCGGTATCGGCCACGACCGTGCGGCCCTGCTCCACGCTGGTGTCGGCCGACACCAGCTGGACCAGCGCCTGCGGGAGGGGCCGGCCGGCCACGCTGTCGAAGACGACGCCGTACACGATGGACCGGGCGCGGGCCGGTGCCCCCTGCGCCGGCAGCAGGGCGCCGAGCAGCACCACCGGCAGGGCCAGGGCCACGCGCCAGGCGAGGCGCAGCGTGCGGACGCGCAGCGTGTGTCGGCGCAAGGGGGCTTGCGAGTTCATGGTGTGGGGAGGAGCTGCGAGGCCGGTCCCCGACGAGCCATCGCGCCCTGCGAGAGTTCGACCACCGTGTCGGCGACGGCGCGGGCGAAGTCGACATCGTGCGTGACGACGAGCAATCCACGCCCCTGCGCGGCCAGCGCGCGCAGCGAATCGGCGAGGGCGGTGCGCCGCGCTGGATCGAGGGCGGAGGTGGGTTCGTCCATGAGCAACAGCTGCGGATCGGGGGCGAGGGCGCGCGCGATGGCCACGCGCTGTGCCTCACCGCCGGACAGCTGCTTCGGGTAGGCATTGGCGCGCGCGGCGACGCCGAGCGAGTCGAGCAGGCGGGTGGCGGTGGCCAGCGCGTCGGCGCGTGAGACGCCCAACGCGTGCACTGGTGCGAGCATGACGTTTTCGAGTGCCGTGAGGTGCTCGAAGAGGGCGTGGCTCTGGAAGACCACGCCGACCCGGCGCCGCAGGGTGCGCAGCCGTGATTCCGGGGGAAGCGGCCCCGGGGCGAGGTGCACGTCGCCGATGGCCACGGTGCCAGCGGAAAACGGTTGCAGCGCCGCGATGACGCGCAGCACTGTGCTCTTGCCGGCGCCGGAGACGCCCATGAGCGCGCACACCTCACCGGCGGCGACATCGAGGTCGACGCCGCGCAGCACGGGGTGTGTGCCGCGGACGGCCTGCAGGGCGCGGACGCGCAGGGCAGTCGATGTCATCCGGCTCATGCCACCCGCCAGCGCCGTTCGAGCCGCTGCGCCATGTGCGAGAGCGGCAGCGACATGGCGAGGTACACGAGGGCACAGAGCGCCCCGGGAATGGCCCAGCTCCCGGCGTTGGTGGCGTAGATCGCGGTCTGCTTGGTGAGTTCGACCACCGTGATCACCGACACCAGAGAGGAATCCTTGAGGAGTGCGACGAAATCGTTGGTCATCGGCGCGAGCGCGAGTCGCAGCGCCTGCGGACCGCGCACCAGCCGCAGAATCTGCAGCTCCGAGAGCCCGAGGGTGCGTGCCGCTTCGAGTTGCAGCACCGGGATCGCCTCGAGAGCAGCGCGATAAATCTCCGATTCGTAGGCAGCGTAGTTGAGGCCGAGGCCGATCACGGCGGCCGCGAACGCCGGCAGCCGCACCACGTCCGAGAGCCCGTAGTACAGCACAAACAGCTGCAGTAGCACCGGGGTGCCGCGGATGACTTCGACGTACACGGTGAGCAGCAGCCGCACCGGTCGCGCGCCGTACACGCGTCCGGCCGCCACGAGGACGCCCATCGTGACGGCAAGCGCCATCGCGAGCAGCGACAGCAGCAGCGTGATCGCGGCGGCGCGCAGCAGCGCGGGGAGGTACGTCGCCATCGAGGCGGCGGCCGTGGGTATCGGTACCGCCGTCGGGGTGGCCGTCGGGGTGCCGGGTGGCGCGGGGGCGTCGGCCAACAGCCGTTGCTGGTACTGCGCCTGCTGCGCGTCCCACACGTTCCACGTGCGGAAGACACGCTCCAGCGACCCGTCACGCATGCGCGCGCGCAGGGTGGCGTTGACGCTGTCGCGCAGCGCCGTGTCACCGGCGGCCATCACCGCCACGTAGCGTCCGCGCGCCAGCGGTGCGGGCTGAATCACGAAGCCGCCGATGCGGCGCAGCGACCGTTCGGCCAGCACGTGGTCCAGCAGCACCGCGTCCACGCGGCCGCTCACGAGATCGCTGTACGGGTGCACGTCGTCGTCGTACGACACCGGCACCACGCCGTGCGTGCGTTGCGCGTCCAGCAGCATGTCCCACGCCATGGTGGCGCCGAGGGTGGCCACCCGTCGGCCACGCAGATCGGTCAGTGTGTGCACGCGGGCGCTGTCGGCGGCGCGGACGGCCAGGACTTCGCGGAATTCGTAGTACGGGAGCGACACGGCGAAGCGCGTGTGCAGCACCGGCCGGTCCTCGAGCCCCGACATCCCGATGGCAACGTCGCCGCGTGCCACCGACGGTTCGATCGAGGCCCACGCCACCTGCACGAACTGTGGGGTGCGGCCCAATCCCTGCGCGATCATGGACGCGATCTCCACGTCGAAGCCGCGCACGCGCGCCGGATCAGCCGCGTCGGCCTCCACGAACGGCGCCCCCCCCTCGGCATCGCCGCCCCAGCGCAGGGGCGGCAACCCGGCCGGTGGTGTTGCCGTCGCCGACACACGGCCGCTGGGCACCGCGGGAGGCGATCCGCTGCACGACCCAGCCACGAGGCCGAGCGCGGCCAGCAACAGCATCCGCATGGGAGTTCGGTTCATGGAGAGAGGCGGTCAGGGACGAGCACGCCGGCGCAAGTTATCGTGCGCGGGAGCATTTCGGCGCCCAAGTATCTTGCGATGTGAATCAGATTCCCACGACGCGCCCAGTGCGCCTCGACGTGCAGTTCACGGTCCTGCACCCCGACAAGTCGCCCGCCGCCGGCGTCCCGATCCGCGTCGTCCTCGGCACCGCCGGCGACTGGCAGGCACCCACGGCCGGGATCGCGCTGATCACCGACGCCGACGGCACTGTCCAGCTCACGGCCCCGGTGGTGCTCGAGTCGCGCCGCCGTCCGGTGCCGTCGGGGTTCTTCGCGCGGCTGATGGCGACGCGCGAGATGACCCGGCAGCTGCAATTCGGGTTGGCCCTCGAGTACGCCGGTCGGCACTGGCTGTCGGCGATCAGCGTCGATCGCCGTGCCGGCGGGGCCAGCGCGCGGCTGGATCCCATGCGGGTCTTCGGGCGCGCCTCCGACGGCCGCTACACCGACGACGTCCCGCTGCACGACGGCACGTGGCACAAGCGACTGCCGACTGGCAAGGTCGCCGCGCTCCCCGGCTTCACGGTCCTCTCCACCACCCTCGACCCTGACCCCACGGCCGACCCGGCGGATTACGCCTGCTGGCGTCTGCGAGCGACGGTGCAGCAGTGGGAGCCCTATGTCGTGTCACCGCTCGACAGCCGACGGGACGACGCACGGCGGGACGAGGGAATGTTGCGGGGGTAAGACGCGCTAGGCCGGTGGTCCGATGGGGTGGCCTGACGGTGCGCCCTCGGTGAGCCGCAGCTCCCACGTCTCGCCCAGCTGCTCCGGTCCGAACAGTGCGTGCGGCTCCGTCCCGGTGAGGCGGAACCCCTCGGCCACATAAATGGCGCGCGCCGCCGTGAGCACGGCGTTGGTCCACAGCACCAGGCGCGTGTAGCCCATCTCCCGTGCGGCGGCGATACAGGCGCGGACCAGCGCTGTGCCGACGCCCAGTCCACGCGCCGTGGGTTCGACATACAGCAGGCGCAGCTTCGCGGTCGTCGAGTCGGCGCTCGCCAGAAACACCGAGCCGATGATCTCGCCGTCGCGCTCGGCGATCCACGCGCGCTCGCGTGTCGCGTCGTAATCACGCAGAAAATCGGCGATCACGCGTG
>JARIEV010000014.1 GCA_031127225.1 Gemmatimonadota bacterium
CACGTCGATGGCGCTGGCGCTCGACGCGCTGCTGCTCGACGAAGACGAAGGACTCGCCCGCGAGCGCGAGCAACTGCTCGCGACGGCGATCACCATCATCGATCACCCCATCTTCATTCTTGATCGCGTCGGGGTGCGCTACGCCAACCCCGCCGCCGCGCGGGAGTATCGCTGGAGCCAGGTCGAACTCATGAAAATGCAGTTCGACCAGCTCGTCGCCGGCCGCGGGACCCGCGAAGGACAGCAGGAAACCGAGGGCCTGCTCGACGCCGGAATCCAGCTGTCGCACGACGTCCACCGACGGAGCGACGGGACCGATTTTCCGGCCGCCGTCACGATCAGTGCACTCACCGGCACTGATCGTGAATGGCTGGGGCAGGTCATCAGCGTTCGCAACGTCAGTCAGGATCAGCGCCTCGAAGAACAGTTGCGCCAGACGGAAAAGATGGTCGCCCTGGGCGAACTCGTGGCCGGCGTGGCGCACGAAATCAACAACCCGCTCACCGGCATCTCGGCCTTCGCGCAAATCCTGCTCGAAGAGGAATTGAGCGACGACCAGCGCGAGTCCATCCAGCTCATCAAGCAGGAAAGCGACCGCGCCAAGATGGTCATCAAGGACCTGCTGCTGTTTGCGCGGAAAACCGATCGTGGCGCCGGTCCGGTCGACATCAACGACATCATCGAACAGACCGTCCGCCTGCGTTCCTATCCGCTCCGTCACGCCGGCGTGACCGTCACGCTGGAGCTCGACCCCGCCGCCCCGCAGATCAGCGGCGACTCGCAGAAATTGCAGCAGGTCCTGCTCAACATCATCGGGAACGCCGAGTACGCCATGCTCAATCGCCCCGAACGCCGGCTCGTCCTGCGCACGAAGCGCGAGGGCGGCCGCATCATCATCACGGCGGCCGACACGGGGCGTGGCATGACCCCCGAGGTGCGGCGGCGTATTTTCGAGCCCTTCTTCAGCACCAAGCCGGACGGCAACGGCACGGGGCTGGGGCTCAGCGTCAGCTACGGTATCATTCACGCGCACGGTGGGACCATCACCGTCGAATCCGAAGTTGACGTGGGAGCTACCGTGACCATCGCCCTTCCTGCCGTGTCCTCCGAACGCCCATGACCAGTCTCCCGGGTCAAGACCCCCTCGTCGCCATTGAGGCGGCCGGCGCCGCCCTCGCGCAGGATTCCATCCGCCGCATTCTCGTGGTCGACGATGAATCCACCATCCGGCTGGCGCTGAGCCGCTTCCTCCGCACACGCGGGTTCGAAGTCGAAGTGGCCGACTCCGGGGTGGCGGCGCTCGAACTGCTCGGCACCAACCGCTTCTCGCTCATGCTCTGCGACCTGCGGATGCCGGGAATCACCGGCCTTGAGGTCGTGCCACGGGCGCTCGCGATCGATCAGGATCTGGGCATCATCATGCTCACCGCCATCAACGACGCGGCGAGCGCCACCGAGGCGTTGTCGGGGGGTGCGTTCGACTATCTCACGAAGCCCGTCGAGCTCACCGACCTCCAGGCCGCCGTCGAACGCGCCATGATGCGGCGCGTCCGCAACGTCGAGCGCCGCGCCGTCGATCGCCTGATCCGCGAGGAGGTCGCGATCCGCACCGTGCAGCTCGAGCAGGAGAAGGGGGCGCTCCGCGCCATGACCGTCAGCGTGGCCGAAACGCTGATCAACGCCATGGAAGCCAAGGACCTCTACCTGCGCGGGCACTCGCTCCGGGTGGCGGACCTCGCCGGCGCGATCGCCGGCCACCTCGAGCTGGGCGACGCCTTCGTCGAGACCATCCACACCGCCGGCCGACTGCACGACGTCGGCAAGATCGGCATCCGTGAGATGGTCCTCAACAAGCCGGGACCGCTCACCCACGAGGAGTTCGCGCACGTCAAGGATCACGTCCGCATCGGTCTCGACATCCTCTCACCCCTCCAGCACCTCGGCGACGCCCTGCTCTATATCCGCGACCACCACGAGCACTGGAACGGCGGCGGGTACCCCCACGGGCGGGCGGGCGAAGACATCACCATCGGCGGGCGTATTCTCACCGCCTCCGATGCCTTCGACGCGCTCACCTCGCAGCGCGCCTACCGGGAGCCGATGTCTGCCCGGAGCACCCTCGACTACCTCCATACACAGGTCGGTCGGCTCCTCGAGCCCCGCATCTTCGAGGCCCTCACCGTCGTGGTCGAGTCAGGGCAGGTCGTCGGCATCCCCCGCATCGACGCCGGACCCGATCACGCGTGACCACGGCTGCGTGACCGAAACGGCACATCGACGCCGCATTCCGGTCGCGAAGTCGCACGCACATGCGCGCCGCGCTTGACTCCCGCGCTTTTTGTATGTACTTGGTCGTGCAGTGCGCAGCGCCCGAAGTTGTGGGCACCGCAAACCGCATCACCAGCGGCGGCATTGGCGCCGGGGTGAACGAGTGCAGGCGAACTTTTCCGAGGAGAGGAGGCGGTCATGCCGCGTGGCGACGAGATTGGGAAGCTCCATCTGATGGATGACGACATGGATGATGTGGGCTACGGCCGCTCGTCGTACGACGAAGAGGACGAGGACGGCTACGGCCTTCCCTCCGAAGACGGCGACTCCCTCTGGGACAGCGCGGACGACGACGATGATGACGACGAGGATGATGACGACGAGGGCGACAGCTTCGAGGACGAGCTGATCGAAGAGGACGAAGACGAGGACGACATCTTCAGCCGCCCACGCCGTGGACCCGGTCGCCCGCCCAAGAATCCGGGCGCGCCCAAGCAGTCCAAGGCCAAGGCACCCAAAGCGGAGCCCAAGGCCGAACCGACGGTCGAATCGCCAGCGATCGTGTCCACTCCGGCTCCGGCACCCGTCGCAACGACGCCTGCCCCGGTGAAAGAACCCAAGGCCCCGAAGGCACCCAAGGCCCCGAAGGAGCCCAAGACCGTGGCGCCTGCACCGGCCGTTGCGGCGGCGCCCGTGAAGGCGGCACCGGCCAAGAAGGCGGCACCGGCCAAGAAAGCGGCACCGGCCAAGAAGGCGGCACCGACCAAGAAGGCGGCACCGGCCAAGAAGGCGGCGCCGGCCAAGAAGGCGGCGCCGGCCAAGAAGGCGGCACCGGCCAAGAAGGCGGCACCGGCCAAGAAGGCGGCACCGGCCAAGAAGGCGGCACCGGCCAAGAAGGCGGCACCGGCCAAGAAGGCGGCGCCGGCCAAGAAGGCGGCACCGGCCAAGAAGGCGGCACCGGCCAAGAAGGCGGCGCCGACCAAGAAGGCGGCACCGGCCAAGAAGGCGGTGAAGAAAGCGCCTGCGAAACCGGCCAAGAAAGCCGCGAAGCCCGCCAAGAAGGGCGCGAAGCGCCGGTGATACCGATCGACGAGCAGCCGCCGTTCGCGCGGCGGCTGCTCGACGCGCTGCCGCTGACCGTCTGGGCCGTCGATCTTGAGGGACGGATCACGGCGGCGAACAGGGCATGGTCCCGCTTTGCGACCGACAATGGAGCGCCCGGAATCGCCCGTGAAACGGCGGTGCTCGGGCGCTCCGTGTTCGAACACGTGGCGGACGATGCGTCGCGCGAGCAGACCGAGCGCGCCATGACGTTGCTGCGCGAGCGCCGGGTCCCCGTGGTGCGCTGGGAGTTCCCGTGCAACTCGCCCAGTGAGGAGCGGGTGTTCCTCATGCAGGTCACCGCCATCGATGACGGCGTAACGATCTCGGGCTTCGTCTTCTCCACCGTCGACATCACGCCCAGTCATCGCTCCCGCGAGGCCTTGATCAACACCGGGATCGCGCTGGCCGAGGCCATCTCGCTCGACCGCGTTTACGAGGAAGTCGCGCTGCAGCTGCGTCGCGCCGTCCCCTCCACCGGGTTCGTCATCACCCTCGCCGACGACGACACCGCTGAATTCCGTATCACCCATCGGCAGGGCTACGGGACGCACACCAACGGCGAACTCGAGGCCCGGCTGCTGCGCACGTGGCTCGACGCCTTGGCCTCCGGGTACGTCGTTCGGCAGTCCACCGACATCGGCCTCGAAATCACCGCCCCACTCATCACCGCCGAAGGGGTGCTCGGCGCGATCACCCTCTACGCCGAACCGATCGAATCGGAGCAGGCGCTTGAAGAGGCCGAGCGGGTGCTGGCCGTGATCGCGGCCCAGACGGCCGTCGCCATCGAGCGCGCCTGGCTGGTCGAACGCGTGGAGCAGAAGCGGCGGCTCGAAGCCATCGGCGAAGTCGCCGCCGGTGTCGCCCACGAACTGCGCAATCCGCTCTTCGGTATATCCTCCGCGGCGCAGCTGCTCCAGTTTCGCGCCAAAGACGATCCGGTCGTCGAGCGGAACGTGGGACGCATCCTGCGCGAGGTCGAACGGCTCAGCCAGATGGTCACGTCGCTGCTCGAATTCGGTCGCCCCAACGCGGCGCATCTCGTGCCCGCCGATCCGGAAACGGTCTGGGACGACATCCTCGAGGGGGAGCGCGCACGCCTCGAGGCCAAGCTGCTCACGATCCGCCGGCAGCGCCCCGAACTCGCCGTCCGCAGCCTCATCGATGTCCAGCAGCTCGGGCAGGTCTGCCGGAACATTCTGGCCAACGCCTGCGATGCCGCCCCGGATGGCTCGGAGCTCATCCTGCACTCGCATCTCTCGCCGGCGGGTGGCTGGCGGTGCCGCCTCACCAACGGTGGTCCGGCCATTCCGCCCGACGTCCTCCCGCACGTGTTCGAGTTCTTTTACTCGAACAAGACCGGCGGCACCGGCATCGGTCTCGCCTTGTGCCAGCGCATCATGGACGAGCACGGCGGCACGATCAGCATCGACAGCGCCCACGAGTGGGGCACCACGCTGACGCTGACGCTGCCACCAGCCGTGGCCACATGACGCTCTCGGTACTGGTCATCGACGACGACGAGTCGGTCCGCTCCACGCTCGTCGAATTCTTCGAAACCTTCGGGTATACGGCCCGCGGCGCCGCAACCGCGACCGAAGGACGACGCCTCGCCGCCGAACACGCGCCCGACGTGGTGCTGCTCGACCTGCGTCTCCCCGACGCCGACGGCATCCGCGCCCTCGAGGCACTCCGCGCCGACGACCCGGAGCTCGCCGTCATCGTGCTCACCGGATTCGCCGACGTGCGCACCGCCGTGCAGGCCATGCAGCACGGCGCGGCCGATCTGCTCGAGAAACCGGTGGACCTTGAGCGGCTGGCCGCGGCCGTCGCGCGTGCCGCCGAACGGGGCCGTCTCCGACAGGAAGTCGCCGTCTTGCGGGCGCAAGGACGCGCCGACGCCACATCGCCCGCGATGGCACCGACGGTGGCCGACCTCATTGATCTGGCCGCCCGGAATCCGGACGCGCCGATCCTGCTGCAAGGAGAGACCGGTACGGGAAAGGGCTACATCGCGCGGCAGATCCACGACCGGTCAGTCCGGCGAGCCTCCCCCTTCGTGGAAATCAACTGCGCCTCCCTCTCCGCCACCTTCTTCGAGAGCGAGCTGTTCGGTCACGAACGAGGGGCCTTTACGGATGCGCGCCAGGCCAAACACGGGCTGTTGGAAGTGGCCGGTGAGGGCACTGTTTTTCTGGACGAGATCGCCGAGTTGAGCCCGGAAGTGCAGCCGCGTCTGCTCAAGGTGCTCGAAGAACGCACCTTTCGGCGCCTCGGCGGCACCACGATGCTCCGCTCCTCAGCGCGCGTCGTGGTCGCCACACACCAGTCACTCGCCGGCGCGGTCGCCGAGAAACGGTTCCGGGCCGACCTCTACTACCGTCTCCAGGTGCTCACCATCACGTTGCCGCCGCTTCGCGAGCGGCAGGACGAGATCCTCACCATGGCCATGGCGATGCTGCCAAAGGGAGCGTCGCTGAGCACCGGGGCCGAAGACGCGCTCACGCGCTATCGGTGGCCGGGCAACATCCGCGAACTCAAGAACACGATCTGGCGGGCCGCCATTCTTGCGGAGGGGCGCCCGATCGAACCGCTGCATCTGGGACTTCCCGCGCCGACCGACGTAGAGCGCCCCACCGAACCCGAACAGACTGCCCCGCGGACGCTCGCGGACGCTGAGCGGGAGGTCATTTGCGAAGCCCTGCGCGCCAGCGAGGGCAACCGCACCCACGCGGCCCGCCTGCTCGGCATTGCCCGCTCCACCCTGCTCGAGAAGCTCAAGCGCTACGGCATCGACTAGCGGCGCATTCACGTCGACCGATTTTCAGTCACCACACCTGTGGCCGACCGAAAACAGGGCAGACGCATCCGGCAGTATTGTGACCACGGCAAGGCGCAAGCGGCTACACCACAGTGTGTTACGCCACGCCAAGGATTTCGGCGCACTTTTCGCGCTGTAGTGCGGCATGACCACGCCGGCTGAAGCCCCCAAGTCCGTTCTCATCGTCGAAGACGAGCAGTCCATTCGCGACATTCTCGTCGAACTCTTCGATGTCGAGGGGAATGCCGTGAGTTCCGCCGAGTTGCTGCCGGACGCCCTTGAACGCCTGAGGACGCAGCGGTTCGATCTGGTCGTAACTGACCTCCGGCTGGGTGGGAAGCGTGATGGCGGGCTGCAGGTGATGGCGCTGGCTGGCATGCTGTCGCCCGACGCCATGGTGCTGGTGCTCACCGCGTACCCGGATGACTCGAACCGTCAGGCATCGTTCCGGCTCGGGGCCCTCCATTTTCTTGAGAAGCCGGTCGATCTCGCGACCATCGCGCAGCATGCGTCGACGGTCGGCGTCCGCACCGCCTTCGCATCGGCCGGGCGCGACTGATCAGCGCGCGGCTGGCACGGTCACGTGACTGCGCCGACAACAATCGTCAGGTCGTCCGGTGGGTGGTGGGTGATGCTGGGGAGTGTCACACGGGCGGCCTGGCGAGTCGGTGCAGTCACGTGATCAGTGCGCCGGAGGCGCGGTGAGGGGCACACAATGATGGATACTCTGCCGAATCCGTTGGGCGGCGAGCGCCGCACGTTCCTGTGGCGCGGGCACCGGATTGCCTATGTCGTCCGGGGCACCGGCATCCCATTCGTCTTCGTCCACTCGGTGCATGCGGCCGCGTGGAGCATGGAGTGGCGCCACAACCTGCCGACGCTCGCCGCCCACGGGCGGTGCTTCGCCCTCGACCTGCTGGGCTTCGGCGCCTCCGACCGGCCGCCGGTGCACTACACCGCGGCCATGTATCTCGACCTCCTCGCCGACTTCCTGCGCGACGTGGTCGGTGAACCGGCGGTGCTCGTGGGCTCGTCGCTGGGCGGCACATACGCCATCGCCACCGCGGCCGCCCATCCGGCGCTCGTGCGCGCGGTCTGCGCCATCGGTCCGGCAGGGGTCTCACGCCTGACCACCACCGGCGGCACCGCCGGCCGGCTGGTCGAGTCGCTCCTCCGGCGCCCCGTGGTCGGGGCAGGGCTCTTCGGTGCCCTGGTCTCCCGCGCCAGCATCCGCTTTTTCCTGCGGGACATCTACGCCAACCGGGCCGCGCTCACCCCAGACACGCTTCAGCTGTTCTGGCAAAGCGCCCAACATCCCGCCGCGCGCTTCGCCCCAGCCGCCTTCGTCGGTATGCAGCTCAACTGCGACATCCGCGAGGCCCTGCCGGCGCTGACCATGCCGGTCCTGCTCGCCTGGGGGGAAGCCGCCGTCCAGACTCCCCTCCGCGAGGCGGCGGTCGTGCGCCAGTTCACGCCGACGGCAGAATTTGCGGTCTTGCCGGGCGGCGATCTCCCTCACGACGAGCACCCCGAGGCCTTCAACCGGGCCCTCGTGCGGTTCCTCACGGCGTCGGGCGTCACCCCCCGGCACTGATACCCCCCGGCGCTCGCCGCGCGGCCGGGCCGCCCCCGTCAGCGCCCCGACCCGATCCGGCGTATATTGCCCTCCCCATGGCCGAGTCTCCCGTACCGCTCCTGCGCGCTCACGCGCGCCACGCTCCGTGGAATGCCCGCGGACTCGCAGCGCATGCCGCCGCACTGGTCGATTCTGCCGGCATGAAGCCGACGAACGCGTCGGCGCGCGCCATGCCCAGCGCGCGCGCGGTGCGCTTTTACGTCGCAAACGGTCTGCTCGACCGTCCGGAAGGTGCCGGGACCGCCGCCACGTACGGCTACCGGCATCTGCTGCAACTGCTCGCCATCAAGATCCGTCAGCGCGAAGGCCAGACGCTCGACGCCATCAAGCTGGAGATGCGCGAAGTCACCGGCGACGCACTGGAACGGCGCGTGGCCGCGTCGCTCGCTCCGGCGCTCGCGTTGCAGATGGAGGCCGGTGCCCCGAAGCAGAACGGCGTCTCGAGCTGGCGGCGCGTCCCGATCGCGGACGGTGTCGAGTTGCATGTGCGTGACGACTCGCCGGCCGCGCGTGACGACCTGCTCGTGTCACTGCGCGAGATGCTGCGAGGCACGCTCGGCCGCACCGACTTCGGGACCTGATCGCCGCGCACCGTTGTTGACCCCAGAGGGTAGTAGGCCCCACGCGGCCGCTCCTGCTCCGGTGCATGCTCCCCCCGCTCGGCCCAATCCAGTGTCCACCCAACGCCATGCGCGGCCTGCTCCGGGCCTCCGCGTGGCGCGGCGTTTCCCTTGTGCGCTCTCATGACCTATCGCGTTCTCGTCACCGACGATGTCGATCCAGAAGGACTGGCGCTCCTGGCCGCCGAGCCGGAGCTGCTCGTCGACGAGGTGCCCACGCTGCCCAAGGACGAACTGCTCCAGCGCATCGGCGACTATGACGCCATCGTCGGACGGAGTGCCACGAAGATCTCGGCCGAACTCCTGCACGCCGCGAAGAAGCTCCGCGTCGTGGGCCGCGCCGGTGTCGGCGTGGACAACATCGCGCTTGATGTCGCCACCGATCTCGGCGTCGCGATCATCAATGCGCCGGCCGGCAACACCGTCGCCGTGGCCGAGCTCTTCTTCGGCACCGTGATCGGCTTGCTCCGGCAACTGCCGGCCGCCGCGCAGTCCATGACGAGCGGCAAGTGGGACCGCGCGCAGTTCATGGGACGCGAACTCAAGGGCAAGACGCTGGGCATTGTCGGTCTCGGCCGCATCGGCAGCGAAGTCGCACTGCGCGCCCACGCCTTCGGCATGACGGTCGTGGCCTTCGATCCGTACATCGCCGACGAGCGCTTCACGGCGCTGCGCGTACGCCGCGCCCCGTCGCTCGATACCCTGATCGCCGAGAGCAACGTGCTCACCATGCATGTGCCGCTCAACGACGAAACCCGCGGCATGATCGGCAAGCGTGAACTTGGTCGCCTCCCCAACCGCTCGGTCGTCGTCAACATGGCGCGCGGCGGGATTGTCGAGGAAACGGCGCTGCTGGCCGCACTCGAGGCCGACCAGTTGCGCGGCGCCGTGCTCGATGTCTTCACCGCCGAGCCGCTCGCCGCCGATTCACCGTTGCGCACCGCGCCCAACCTGCTGCTCACACCGCATCTCGGCGCCAACACCGTCGAAGCGCAGCGCAACGTGTCGCGCGATGTGTGCCTCGCCGTTCGCGATGCCTTGCTCCACAACGATCTCTCGAAGTCGATCAACGTGGCGGGTGGCACCGGCGAGTGGGGTGACCTGCAGGCCGCTATGCTCGTGGCGCGCCGCGCCGCTGCCGTGGCACGGGCCGTGCTCGCCGATCAGGGGATGCGTGCAGTGCGGCGCCTCGCGCTGCGCATCGGCCCCGACCTCGCCCACGGCGCCGGACCGCTGCTCGCGGCGGCCGCTGCCGGCGTGCTTGAAGGCGTCATCGAATCCGACCGCCTCAATCTTATCAATGCGCGCAGTCTCGCCGAAGCACGCGGGCTCGAACTCTCGGTCGGCGAATCGTCGGAACTCGGACCGCGCGGCATCGAAGTAGCACTCGCCGGCGGGATGCAGCAGCTGGCGGTCGCCGGTGCTGCGCCCGACGGCAGCACGCCCCGGCTCACTCGCATCGGCTCGTTCCACGTGGACGTGAATCCGAAGCAGACGCTGCTCATTCTCACCAACCACGACGTGCCTGGTGTGATCGGCCGCGTTGGTACGTTACTCGGCGAACGACGGGTGAACATCGCCGAGTATCATCAGGCGCGACTCGCGCAGGGTGGCGATGCGCTGGCCGCGATCTCCGTCGACGGCACGGTGAGCGAAGAAACACGTCGCGCCTTGCTCGAGCTGCCGGATGTCATCACGGCCAGCGTCGCGCATTTCCGTTCCGAATAAAGGCGCGACCGTCATGAGCCTCGCCGGCCGCGTCACCACCACCGACCTCGACATCCGCCGCGCCTTCGCCCACGACGCGTCGGGGCTCGCAATGATCCCCGACGCGGTGGCGCGCCCCACCGACATCGCGGAAGTCGCCGACCTGCTGCGCGACGCCACGGCCACGCGCACCACGGTCACGGCGGCCGGATGGCAGTCCAGCACCACGGGCGCATCGATCACGGACCGGGGGCTGCTGATGTCGCTGCGCGGCCTCGCGCACATTGGGGAGGTCGACACGGACACGCGCACCATCCGCGTCGGCCCCGGCGCCATCGTGGCGGATGTGCGGCGTGCCGCGGAGTCGGCCGGGCTGCTCTTCGCACCCGACCCCACGAGCGAGGAAGAGTCCACGATCGGCGGCGCCATTGCGTGCAACGCCTCGGGGGCGCGCTCGCTGCGCTACGGTGCCACACGCCCGCACGTGCGCGCGCTCACGGTCCTGCTGGCCAGCGGCGAGCGGCTCGACGTGCGGCGCCCCGCGCTGGAAAAGAACACCGTGGGCTATCCCATTGCGCACGATCCGGTCGATTGGTTCGTGGGCAGTGAAGGCACCCTCGGCATCGTCGTCGAGGCCGAACTCGCGCTGCATCCACTGCCGGCGCAGGTGCTTGGCCTCATGGTGCCCTTCGATCGCGAAGCCGATGCGCTGGCCTTCGTGGTGGCGGCGCGGCGTTCACCGGCTGTACATCCGCGCTGCCTCGAATTCTTCGATCGCGGCGCCATGGATATTGCGCGCGCCGCCGAGGGGAGCACCGCGTGGGCCACCGGCGCGACGGCCATGGTGTACGTCGAGGAGACGGGCGCCGACGAAGCACACCCCGGTGACGAACTGCCGCTTGAGGCATGGCTCGAACTCGCCGATGCACACGACGCCGCCAGCAGCGACATCCGGGTGTACGACGCACCGACCGCGCTGCGCGACGCACGTCGCCTGCGCCATGCGGTGCCGGCCACGATGAACGAGCGCGGCGCCGCACGGCGGCCGTTCGGCGGTCGCAAGGTCAGCACCGACTGGGCCGTACCCTATCCGCGGCTCGCCGACGCGCTGCACATCGCGCGTGGCTTCGCTGCCGAGGCGGGGATCACGTCGGGCATCGCGTATGGACACGCGGGTAACGGCCATCCGCATCAGAATTTCATCGCGCAGGATGCCGACGAGCTGCACCGTATCGAGCGCGTGGTGGAAGCTACGCTGCGCGAAGTGATCGCCATGGGAGGCACCGTGGCGGCCGAACACGGTATCGGCAAGCTCAAACGTCGCTGGCTGCCCATGCAGGCCAGCGACGCGCAGCAGCGGGTGATGCGCGCGATCAAGCAGGAGTTCGATCCCCTCGCGCTGCTCGCGCCCGGCAACGTGCTGTGAGCCACCCCACCGCACCCGTCGCGATCAATCTGGACCGTCCGCGCTTTCGGTCGGTCATCCTCGATGTCGACTCCACCGTGTGCGACATCGAAGGCATCGATTGGCTGGCCGCGCGGCGCGACCCGGAGACGGCGCGCGAGAGCGAAGCGCTCACCGCGCAGGCGATGGCCGGCGAGATCCCGATCGAGGCGGTATACACGCGTCGTCTGCAACGTATCCGCCCCACGGACGACGAACTGCTGGCGCTGGCCCACGCGTACCGCGCCGCACTGCAACCCGGCGCCACGGAACTCATCGCGGCACTGCAGCGCGCCGGCGTGCAGGTGCATCTGCTCAGCGGCGGGCTGCGTCGCGCCATCGTGCCGGTCGCCGAGCAGCTGGGCCTGCCCACCGATCGCGTGCACGCCGTCGCACTCACGCGCGATACCGACGGCACCATGAGCCTGCTCGATGGGGACCAGCCCCTCGCCACGCAGCGCGGAAAGCCGCTTATCGTACAGCAGCTCGCGCTGGCCACCCCCAGCGTCATGATCGGCGACGGCTCCACCGATGCCGCCGTGCGTGGGGTCGTGACAAATTTCATCGCGTACACCGGGGTCGCGTACCGGGAGCACGTGGTGGCGGTGGCCGATGCCGTCGCGGACAGCTTCGCCGCCCTGTATCCGCTGCTCTTTCATCCCGTCTCCTCGAGGTAACGCGCGATGTCCGAGTTCGGCACGTTCTTCCTCCCCGGCCCCACCGAGGTCCGGCGTGAGGTCCTCGAAGCGATGATGGCCCCGATGCTGCCGCACCGCGGCGCCGTGTTCGAAGCGCTCTTCGCCCGCATCCAGCACGGGTTACGTCCGGTGTTTCGGACCACGCGCCCGGTCTACGTCTCCAGTTCGTCCGCAACCGGACTCATGGAAGCGGCCATCCGCTGCGCAACGCCGGGGCCGATTCTCTCAATGGTCAACGGCGCCTTCAGCGAGCGCTTCGCCAACATCGCGCAGGCGTGCGGCCGCGAGACACGCGTGATCGGCGGCGACTGGCATCAGGCAGTACCGCTGGAGGTCGTCGAGCGCGCGCTGCGCGAGCAGCACTTCGCGGCGATCACGGTGGTCCACTCCGAGACGAGCACGGGCACGCTGACCTCGCTCCCCGATCTGGCCGCTCTCGCGCATCGCTACGACACCGCGGTGCTGGTGGACTCGGTGACCGGGCTGGGCGGGGTACCGGTTGAAACCGACGCGTGGGAGCTCGACTTCGTGCTCACCGGCTCGCAGAAGGCGCTCGCCTTGCCTCCCGGTCTCGCCTTCGGCGTGGCGTCCGAGCGCTACATCGCCCAGGCCGGACAGGCCACCGCGCGCGGACTCTACTTCGATCTGGTCGAATTCGAGGAGTTCGTCCACAAGAACCAGACACCGAGCACCCCGGCCATCTCATTGCTGTATGCCACGGCCGTGCAGGGTGACCACATCGCGCGTGAAACGATTGAAGGGCGCTGGGCGCGCCACGCCGAGATGGCGCGGATGACCCAGGCGTGGGTCCGCACCCTGCGTGACGAGACCGGCCACCCCTTCTGCGTCTACGCACCCGAAGGTGCCCGCAGCACCACCGTCACCGCCGTCGCCCTGCCGCCCGTACTCAGCGGCGACGACATCGTGAAAGGCGTGGCAAAGCGCGGCTTCGTGATCGGTAGCGGGTACGGCAAACTCAAGCGCAGCACCGTGCGCATCGGCCACATGGGTGACCACACCCCCGACCGCCTCGCGCTGTGCCTCGACGCCACCACCGACGCCATTCGCGAGTTGCTGAAGTAGATCGCAACGGCAACAGCAACCGCAACAGCAAGAGCCAGAACACGGATCACACACAGATCGACATCGAAACAACGCGGATAAGATGACAAGCGCTTTTCGCTTATCCGTGTTGTTTCGGTGCCAATCCGCGGTCTCTGTGTTCTGGCTGTGGCCGTTTGTAGTTTGCTTTCTGCCCTAGGCTGTTTGATTCCATTGCGATCGCGAATCCCACGTCATTACACAACAGGAGGTCACTCATGACGAACCCTCTCGATTTCAGCGGCAAGCTCATCGTGATCACCGGCGTCGGTCGCGCGGGGCAGATCGGGGAAGCCGTCGCACTCGCCTTCGCGCAGCGTGGCGCGACGCTGGCCCTCCTCGACGTGCAGCAGACGGAAGTCGAGGCGCGCGCGGCCGCGCTCACGGCGCAGGGATTTGTCGCCACCGCGCACGTGGCCAACCTCGCCGACGCGCACGCGGCGCAGCGCGCCGCCGAGGAGGTCGTCGAACGCACGCGGTCGCAGTTCAACGGACGTGTGGACGCGGTGATCTGCGCCGCCGGTGGCTTCAGCATGACCGGCCCGGTCAGTGATGCCGATCCCACGGCGTGGGCCAAGCAGTTCACGATCAACCTCGAGACCGCCTTCGGGGCCACCCGCGCCTTTCTCCCCGCCGTACGCGCCGCCCGTGGGAGCTTCGTCTTCTTCGGATCGCGGTCGGCGCTGCCCGGTGGCGTGCCGAAAGGGATCGCTGCGTACGCGGCGGCGAAAAGCGGTGTGCTCACCCTCATGCAGGCCGTGGCCGCCGAAGAGCAGCCCCACGGCGTGCGGGCCAACGCCGTGGCACCGAACGCCGTGCGCACCGCATCGAACATCGCCGACATGGGGGACTCGTCCGGCTTCGTGGAACGCGAATCCGTGGCCGACGTCATCGCCTTTCTGGCCAGCCCGCTCGCCCGGAATGTGACCGGACAGGTGATTACGCTCGCCTAGACTGGCGCCCGCTGCGCCGGACGGCCAGCTTTCCCCCTCGATGACACTCGCTGCACGCAGGCGCCCGGCCGTGCGCGGGGTGATCCTCGATCGGTCCCTCGAGGAACTCCCGCTCTTTCGCCTGAGCGATTCCGCCGACGATACGCCCGTGTCGTTCTCCACCGAGAACGGAGGGCGCTGGCGTGTCATTCCCGCCCCGGGCGATCGCCTTCCGGGCACCTTCGATCAAGATGTGTACATCGAGCTCCTGCACCGCTACAACGAGGCGGGAGCGCCGGCCGACGGCGCCGTGACGTTCACGCTGCACGCGTTCCTGCGCTCTATGGGCCGGCGGGCGGATGGGCGCACCTACGAGCAACTGCGCGCGGCGTTGGCGCGGCTGGAGCGCACCACCCTCGAATCGGTCGGCGCCTACTGGTCGGCGCACAGCGCCCATCAGGACATCAGCTTCACGGTGCTCAGCACGGTCTCCGTGCAGCGGCGGCGCGTGGCCGATCGTGAGCAGCTGCACCTGTTCGGCAATCTGGCCGCGGGCGAGCCGGGAGACGCACGGGTGACCCTGTCGGCCACCATGCGGGCCAATCTCGGCGCACGCCACACGATCACGCTGTCGGCCGCTCGCTACCACGCCCTGTCCTCTCCGGTGGCGCGTCGCTTGTACCGCATGCTCGAGGTCGCCCGCGCCGACGGGCGCCTGTCCTGGCGCATCTCGCTCGAACGGCTCGCCGAGCAGATGCCGCTCACACAGCGGTACCCGTCGCACCTGCAGCGCGTGTTGCAGCCGGCCCACGAAATGCTCCTTAGCGCCGGACTGGTACGCGACATCGCCGTTCGTCAGTACGACCGGATCTGGAGCGTCGATTACGTCCTCGGCTCACGCCCTAGAGAAGAATCCTGACCCGCCCCGCCTGATCCGGTCGCGGGAACACCGGAACAGCGGGCGCCCCGCCGCGTACGTATTCCTGATAGTTTTCTCGGTCCCTCCTTCGCGAGTAGCCGCATGACCCGCTCCAGAAAGGCTGCGCTGGCCAGCCTGCTTCTCCTCCCTGTCCTCGCCGGAGGCTTCGCCCTGCAGGCGCGGTCCACCCGTGGCGGGGCGCAGCTCCTCGATCAGGTGCTGACCTTCGTCGCGCTCCGCTACGTCGACACCCTCGACGCCCAGCAGCTGTACGAGAAGGCGGCCCGTGGACTCGTACAGGAGCTCAACGATCCCTACACCGAGCTCTTCACCCCCAAGCAGCTCGAAGAGTTCTCGCGCAACACCAACGGGCGCTATGCCGGGATCGGCATGGAGATCTCGAAGGTCGGCGACTACGTCACCGTCAACAAGGTCTTCCCCAACTCCCCGGCCGAGAGTGGCGGCGTGGAAGAAGGGGACAAGATCATGATTATCGACACCACCAATGCGCGTGGCTTCAACACGCAGCAGGTGCAGAACAAGCTGCTCGGTCCCGTCGGAACGCCGGTCACGGTGACCTTCGGCCGCATCGGCGTGGCGCAGCCGGTGAAAATGAACTTCACGCGCGCCGAAATTAAGGCGCCGGCCGTTCGCTACAGCATGATGCTCGACGAACACACGGGCTATGTGCCGCTCGAGCGCTTCTCCGAACAGACCACCGAGGACGTGGCCAGCGCCATTCTCGGGCTCACACGGCGCGGCGCCAAGGGCATCGTGATCGACCTCCGCGGCAATCCCGGCGGAATACTGGACGAGGCGTTCGCCATGTCGAACCTCTTTCTCCCGCAGGGGAAGGAGCTGTTGTCGGTGCGCGGCCGTGGTGAGTTTCAGAAGTTTGTCGCCGAGCGGGAGCCGCTCGCCCCGGATGTGCCGCTGGTGGTCCTCGTCGATGGCGGCTCAGCCTCCGCGTCCGAGATCGTGGCCGGTGCGCTCCAAGACTACGATCGCGCGCTCGTGCTCGGCACCACCTCGTACGGCAAGGGACTCGTGCAGTCCGTCTACAATCTCGACGGTGGCTACGCGCTGAAGATCACCACCGGTAAGTGGTTCACGCCGTCGGGGCGCTCCATCCAGAAGGATCGCAAGATGAATGCGGACGGACAGTACCTCGAGGTGCGCCCGGATTCGCTCGAATCCGACTCGGTACGGAAGGCACGTCCCACGTACAAGTCGGCGAGTGGGCGTACGCTGTACGGCGGCGGCGCGATTACGCCCGACGTCATCGTCGCGCCCGATACGCTGTCGAGCGCCGAGCAGGCGTTCCGCCGGGCCATCGCTCCCTACGGCCAGAAGTACTTCGCGCTCATCTCGGCCATCGCGGAGCAGCAGAAGGGCAAGGTCGCACCGGATTTCGTGGTCAATCCGGCGTGGCGCGACGAGCTGTACCAGCGTCTGGTCGCCGACACCGTGAAGCTCGACAAGGCGATCTGGGACGGTGGCGCGCCTGATGTCGAGCGTGCCATCGAAGATCGCGTCGCCAAGCTCGTCTACGGCGACACGCTCGTACGTCGGCGCACTCTCCGCGACGACAACCAACTGCGCACCGCGCTGGGACTCCTCAAGGCATCGAAGACACAGCAGGATGTGTTCGTCGCTGCCGGGTCGGTCCCGGCCGCGAGCAAGCCGGGTGTGGCTCGCCGACGTGGGAACTGAGCGGATGCGGCACGTAGCCTGACCTCGTAACTGTACTGATTGCCGCATGGGCTGGACCGGTCTACGGTTCAGCCCATGCGCATTTTCAGCCCCCTTCCGATCGTGGCAGCCGTGGCCCTCGCGGCGGCCTGCACCCCGACCTCCCGCCAGAGCCCGGCCAGTGCCGCGACGCCAATGGGCGACGCCTTCGCCCCCGACAGCGGCGAGTCGCACCTCAGCAACCTGCGGCAGCTCACCAACGGTGGGGAGAACGCGGAAGCGTACTTCAGTGCCGATGGGCAGTGGATCACCTTCCAGTCCACCCGCGACGGTCGCACCTGCGATCAGCAGTACGTGATGCGACGCGATGGCTCGGGGCTCACCAAGGTGTCCGTGGGCGGAAAGACTACCTGCGGCTGGTTCCTCCCTGGCAGCCAGCGTCTGTTCTTCGCCTCCACGCACGCGGCCGACAGCACCTGCCCGGTCAAACCGGATCCGTCGCAGGGGTATGTGTGGGGCATCGATCCGTTCGACATCTACACCGTTGGCCGCGACGGCAAGGATCTCAAGCGCCTCACCAATTACGGCGTGTACACCGCTGAGGGCGTGCTCTCACCCGACGGCAAGTCGATCGTGTTCACGTCGCTCAAGGACGGTGATCTCGACATCTACACCATGAATGTCGACGGCTCTAACGTGAAGCGACTCACGACCACGCCCGGCTATGACGGCGGCCCGTGGTGGTCGCCAGACGGCACCAAGATCGTGTATCGCGCGTGGCACTACACGGATCCCGCCGAGCTCAAGGCGTATCAGGATCTGCTGGGCAAGCGCATGATCCGCCCCAACCGCATGGAGCTGTTTGTCATGAATGCCGACGGCTCCGACCAGCGGCAGATCACCAAGCTCGGCGGTGCGAACTTCGGCCCATCGTGGACCCCCGACGGCCAGCGCATCATCTTCTCGTCCAACCACGTCAATCCGCGCAGCCGCAATTTTGACTTGTACATCGTGGGACTAGACGGGACTGGTCTTGAACGTGTCACCACGAACGGCGATTTCGACGGATTCCCGATGTTCAGCCCCGACGGCAAGCAGCTGATCTGGGCGTCGAACCGGCACGACGCGAAGCCCGGCGAAACCAATCTGTTCCTCGCCGACTGGAAGAACTGACGTCCGGTGCGCGAACCGGCAGGGTAGCCGCCGGTTCGCGCCGGACAACAGCGCACTACGCCGCTGGCTGCGCCTGCACGTCGATGCGCAGTTTCACGTCGTCGCTCACCAGCACGCCGCCGGCTTCGAGCGCCACGTTCCACACCAGCCCCCACTCCGTGCGGGAGATCGTGGTCTCCAATTCGGCGGAGACCTTTTCGTTGCCCCAGGGATCCTTGGCCGGGCCGCCGATCTCTCCCGTGAGTGTTACGGGCTTGGTGACGCCCTTGATCGTCAGATCGCCCCGCGCGGTGACCGCCTCGCCAGCCCGTTCGAACGACGTCAGCGCGAACGTGGCCGTCGGATGGGCCGCCACGTCGAAGAAGTCGGGGCTCTTGAGGTGGCCGTCGCGCTGCTCGTTGCCGGTGTTCAGCGATGCCATATCGATCGAGACCTGCACCGACGTGGCCGTGCCGCCCGTTTCATCGAGCGTGCCGCTGAACTGCTGAAACGTGCCGCGCACGGTGGAAATGCCCAGGTGCTTCACGGAAAACTGAATCTGGCTGTGCGCCGGATCGAACGCCCATTGCATGGTGGATCTCCTGAGGGAACGGGAACGAGCACCGAACATGCTTCTCAGTGCAAACTGTCTTAATGCTGAGATATAATACCAACAAGCAGCCCGTCAACCCGCGTGTCGATCACGCGTCGCGGTGCCCCGACCGTGGCGCACCGGCAGCGTGGAGTCCGAGCGCCCGCAGCAGGTCGGCCGTCGCCAGTTGGTCGTCGGCACTGAGTCCCTCCATACTCCTGCTCAGCAACGCGGCGTGTTCAGGGAAGATCCGCTCCACGAATGCCGTCCCCGCAGGCGTGAGCGCCGCGTAACGCGCGCGCCGGTCTGCTTCGCACGTCCGACGTTCCACGAGTCCCTTGGCCGTCAGCCGGTCCACGAGAAACGTGATACCACCGCTCGACACCAGAATACGGCGCTGCACCTCGCCCAACAGCATCGGCCCTCGGTGGTGCAGAGCCTCCAGAATGCCGAACTCGGCCAGCGTAAGCCCATGACGGGCGACATCGGCGGCCGCGAGCGTGGCAATCGCCGCATGCGCGCGCGACAGGATCACCCACAACCGCAGCGCGGCCGCAGACTCTTCGCCGGATACGGCCGCCGAGACGTCGGACCCACCCGCGGTTCCGGAGAGCAAAGACTCAGAACGTGAACGCGTTGCCATATCTTCAAGCCTCTCCATCGTGTGGGCGCCGCGCAAGGGTGCGCGCTCACCGGCCCTCTGTCAGACCGGCCCACGAGGTTACCCCGCATGTCCAGATTCGACCTGCGCACCGCCGCGACCGGCGACCGCGTCCAGCATGAGTTCCTGGTGCGTGATCGCACCGAAAAGTTGACCAAGGCCGGCATGCCGTTCGTCGTGCTCACCCTCGCCAACGGATCCGGCAGCATCGAGACCGCACCCATCTGGTCGGAGAAGCTCGACTGGTGCGCCGGCGCCGACAAAGGCCGCGTCGTGCAAGTCATCGGCGACATCGGCAGCTTCGGCGACAAAGGCATCGGCAAGCGTCAGCTCACCCTCACCGCGCCGGTGCGGGTACTCCCAGCCGACCAGTTCGATCCCACCGACTTCCTGCCCCGCATCGATGTCGACACGGAGCGCGTCTGGGATGCCTTCGACGAGCTGCGCCACAAGATTGCCGCGCCGTCGGTGCGCGCCGCCGTCGACCTCTTCTTTGCCGACGACGAGTTCCGCGTCCGCTTCGAGCGGACGCCGGGGGCGGTGAACGGGCACCACGCTCAACTGGGCGGACTGCTCCTGCACGTCTTCGAAGTCACGAAGATCGCCAAGACCATCGCCACCACGGTGCGGAAGGCAAACGCCGATCTCGCCGTGGCCGGCGCCATGTTGCATGACATCGGGAAGGTGGAAGCCTACAGCGTCTCGCCCGAAGGCTTCGCCCATACACCCACCGGCATGCTGCTCGGGCACGTCACGCTCGGCGCCCTGATGTTCGATCGCAAGCTCACGGCATCACCGCTTGCCCTGACGCAGGCGCAGCGCGACGAACTGCTGCACTTCATCCTCTCGCATCACGGCGCCCTCGAGTTCGGCAGTCCGGTCCAACCGATGACCGTGGAAGCGGAAATCGTGCACTGGGCGGACGAGGCCTCGGCGAAGGCCACCGACATGGTCGACGAGATGTCCGACCCCGATCTGTTCCCGCCCGGCACGGACACAGAAGTGTCCGCCAAACGCTCGTGGCGTCTGGGGAGAAAACTCTGGCGACGACCCGCCCCCTGGGAGTGATTTTCATCACGGGACGTATTGGTCTGGACTGTTCGTTCCGAGTGAAAAACCAGTTATATTTCGCTTAGCCGGTTATTCGGATATTAAGTTTTTTGACGGGGATGGTGCCGGATTCCGCAAGGCTGTTTTACATTTTTCTTCGCCGGCCGCCGGATCATGGCCGGCGCACTTTGCGCGAGGAGGCGAGATGCGTAAGCCACGTCCGAACACGTACAACCCGGCGCAGGCGCTGCACTTGATTGCGGCTGACCGCACGGGATTGCCGCTCAGCTGTCCGTCGTGCTCGGGTCACATCGACCGCGACCCGGTACTGCATCCGCCGGCGCAGCACTCGCATGTGACGCTCACGTGCGCCAGTTGTGGTCGACTCGCCCGCTACATCGCCGGCGTGAACTGACCGTCGCACGGCACCATGCCAAACGCCCCGCTCCGGAGCCATCCGGAGCGGGGCGTTGTGCGTGACGCGTTCACCAGTTGATCGTGCCCTGCTTCGTCGTATCCACGTCTTCGGCGTCACCCTTCTTGAACAGGAACGCATCCATGTTCCGTGTCAGGAACGTGCGCGCCTGCGGATCCATCACGTTCAGCCCGTAGTGATTGATCAGCATCGTCTGCTGCTTGAGCCACTGTCCCCAGCAGTCACGACAGATCTCGCCGAGAATGCGCGCGCCGACGGCCCCCGGAAACGGCGGACGTTCGAACCCTTCCCGGGTCTGACCACATCGTGTGCAGGATACATCGGCCATACATGAACTCCGAAACGCGGGCGGAAAACGCGGGTGAGAAACGAGGGCGGTCTTGACCGGCGACCGAATCCCGCGCGTCCACAGTCGGGAGCGGGTCGGTCAGGCTCAGGTAACCTAGCCCTGCGCACCGAGCGCGCTACCCTGCCGCCGCCGTCGTGTTATCGCGCGCCGTGACCCGAAGCGCCGTGCTCGTTGATCCAGCGCGCCGTTTCCTCGGCCACCTCGTCCCGGCAGTAGTCATCGGAAATGATGTGCCCGCATCCGGTCAGCCAGTGCAGACGCTTGTCGGCACTGCCGAGCCGGCGGAACATCGCGGCAGCGTGCGGAGCGGCAATGCGGTTGTCCTCGCGCGACTGCAGGTAGAGCGTCGGAACCGCCAGTGATGGCAGCATCGACTCCGCATCTTCCGCCACGCGCCGTAGTTCGGTCAGCGTCCGGGCCGTGACGACGCCCGGCCCCAACCCCGCCGCACGTGCGCGCGGATCATGGATGGACGTCTCGCCACCGGTGCTCGCGCGGTACGGCATCACGGCTTGCGCCAGCCACGCCGCAGCGACCTGCCACTGCAACGGGCGTGGCATGCCCACATACGGCGCCAGCAGCACCAAGGCCGGGATCTCTGGCCGCTCCGCCGCCAGCAGCACCGCCAGCGCACCTCCCATGCTCTGACCCACCACCGCCACGCGCGCGTGGGTTCGTCGCAGGGCGTCGTATTCCGCGCGCACCGCGGCGCACCACGCCGCCGCGCGCGACGACGCCGCCATCTCGGCCAGCCCAACACCATGCCCCGGCAGCAGCGGCACCCGCACCGTCCAGCCGCGGGCGTGAAGCCGGGCCGCGAGTGCCGCCATCGATTGTGGCGTGTCGTTGAAACCGTGCAAGATCAGCACCGCACGGTCGCGCGCGCCGGTCAGCGTGAACGGTTCGGCACCGGCGACCACGCCCGTCGCGGTCATGCGAAACCGGCGACGGTGTTCCGCCTCGAACCGGCGGCGTACCCTCGCGCGCCACCACCGGTCGGCAGCAGCCCCGGCCACCGCTGCCACGGCGGCGGCGCCCGCCGCGATCACCGCGCTGCCCGCCATCGCGCCAGAGCTCCGGTGCGCGCAATCAGTAGCGCGGCACCGTCGTATCCACATCGGTGCTCCACGCATCGATGCCGCCGTCGATGTTGATGAGGCGCGTGAAGCCGTGCTGCAACAACCAATTGGCGGCCATCTCACTGCGCATACCGTGATGACACAGCAACGCATACGAGTGCGCGGGATCGAGCTCCGGCGCGCGCGTCGGCAGCGTGTTGAGCGGGATCGACGTGCTCACCGGCAGGTGTGCGATATCGTACTCCCACGGCTCGCGGACATCGATGATGGTCGGGGCGTCGGCTCCCGCCAGCAAGGCGGCAACTTCAACGGCACTGAGATGCTGGATCGACATGGGAGATGGAGTCAGAAGGGGAGCATCGCCGCACGCGGGACAGTCAAGGCGGCGGGCAACGGTGATGCGCTGATGATCATGCGAGAGCAGATCGACCAGCAGGAGCTGGCCGACCAAGGGGGTGCCAATACCCGCGATCAGCTTGATCGCTTCGGTGGCCTGCAACAACCCGATGATACCGGGGACCACACCAAGAACACCCTCCTCGGCGCACGTGGGGACGGTGCCCGGCTCCGGCATCACGGGGAACAGGCAGCGATAGCAGGGACCAGGAGTGGAGCCGTTGGCGCCCGCAAAAACGCTCACCTGCCCGTCGAAACGCGCAACGCTGCCGTACACGAAGGGAACGCGCAGCGCGAGGCAGGCCTCGTTCAACGCATACCGGGCCGGGAAGTTGTCCGTGGCGTCGATCACCACATCGTGTCCGTCCACGAGCGCCCGGGCGTTGGCGGCCGTCAGCCGGGTGTCGTGCGTCTGCACGACCACGTGCGGATTGATCGCCTGCAACCGCTCCCGCGCCACCGCGAGCTTGGGGCGCCCCACATCGGGCGTCGTGTACAGCAGCTGCCGGTGCAGGTTGGTGAGATCCACGACATCAGTGTCGACCAGCGTGATCGTCCCCACCCCGGCCGCCGCCAGGTAACTCGCCGCCGGTGACCCGAGACCGCCGACGCCGATGACCAGCACGCGAGCGTCATGCAACGACGTCTGGGCGGCGGGGCCGAAGCCCCGCAGTACCAGCTGTCGTGCGTATCGTGGGTCGGTGATCGCGTGCGTGGTCGGCATCGTGGCGTTCAGCGCGCGGCCGGTGCGGTGAGGGCCCGCCGCGCGGCATCCACCGCCTCGGCGGCGGCACCGAACCGGGCGGCGAGATCATTGATCTCCGCCTCGGTATCGGCCTGCGTTCCGTAGCGGATCGACTCGTTGATCCCCGGGAAGCTCATCGTGGAGTAGCCGTTGTCGACATCCGAGGCATAGATCAGCGACCGATACCACGGACGGCTCTTCAGGCCGCTGTTGCGGGCCAGTGCGCGCTCGACCTGGAGCAGTGCGCGGTTGGCAGCCGCCTGCGCCGCCGGCGCCACGCCCGCCGCAAGGGCCGCATCGCGCGCGGTCGCAAACGCCACGGCGGCCGCCTCGAGCCGCGTGATCGCCGCCGTGAGCGGCACCACCGCCGCCGCGTTCCATCCCTTCTGCGTGAGCCCGCGCTCCACCGGCGCCACGTAGCGCGTCATGGTCCGCGCAAACTCCGCGTAGTCATACGGCAGCACCGGCGCGTTGGCGAGCCGTAGCAACGTGGCCGCACCGATGCGCGCCGCCGTGGCGTGATACTGGAAGCCCGGATCGCCAAAGCGCTCCATCCAGTCGAACGTGTCATACGCCGAGTGATAGATCCCCGACGGGCCACCAAATCCCCAGTCGGCCATCGGAATCCCGAAGTGATTGTAGAAGCCGGCGAAATCGCTGCCCCCACCCGGATCGCCCATCGGCGGCTCGAGCGTATCGGCACGCGTACCGGTAGCCGCACGCCAGGTGTCGTACACCGTGCCACGCCCGCGCGGATCCTGCACCTGCTTGGTCACATCACGCAGCATGGCACGCATCGAGGGTGATCCGCCGCCGCCGAACTGCGAGCCTTGCGCCGAGACATCCTGATTGAGATATGCGACCGCCCCGGCCTTGAGGCGCAGCGAATCGTCTTCCACGTATTCGGTACTCCCCACCAGCCCCCACTCCTCGGCGTCCCACGTGGCGAACACGATCGTGCGCTTCGGACGGTCTCCCCGCTTGGCCAAGTCGGCCAGCGACTGGGCGGCCTCCAGCACGCTCACCGTGCCGGAGATGTTGTCCGCGGCGCCCGGACCCCAGGAATCGCGGTGCGAACCGATGTACACGTACTCGTTGGGATACACACTGCCGCGCAGGTAGCCCAGCGTGTTGTGGATCTGCTTCGTACCGGCCGTTGCCTCGTCGGTGGTGACCTCCACACGGACACGCACCGGACCGGGGCCCACGTGGTAGCGCAGCGACATGCCGCCCTGCCAGTTCCGCGGGATGTCGGTACCGCGTACCTGCGCCAGCAACGCTTCCGCGTTGGCGGCGCTGATCGGTACCACCGGCACCTTCGGTACCGCCGTGTCGGCCGGCTTAAGCCGCGGTGCCCCGGGCAGGCTGGCATACCCCGGCGTGAGCGGATCGCCGGCCCCGTTGAACACGCTGCCGCGCTGCAACCCGCGCAACGGACGCATCGGCCCTTCGGGATACACATCGCCCTGCACGAATCCGTCGTCCAGCGGATCGGTGTAGATCAGCACCGCCACCGCGCCGCGCTTTTCCGCTTCACGCGACTTGATGCCGCGGAAGCTGCGACCGTACCGGGCCAGGACCACTTTACCCTTCACCGACACGCCCATCGAATCGAGCGTGGCGTAGTCTTCGATCAGACCGAAGTTCACGAACACCAGCTCCCCCTCCCCCACCCCGGCGGCGCCATAGCCGTTCACCGGGAGGTACTGCGGCAGCATCGTGGCCGCATCGCGCGGGATGCCGGGCTCCTGCAGGTCCAGCACCGCCGTGTCGCGTCCCATACGGGTGATCTTCACCCCCGTCGCATGTGGCAGATACACGTCGTAGCTGCGCAACTCAGTCTCGAGCCCCATCGCCTTCATCTGCGCGATCACGTAGTCAGCCGTGCGCTTCTGCGCTGGCGTCCCAGCCACATGGGGCTCCTTCGACAGCGCCGCCGAATGCGCACGCGCCCGCGCGCCCTGCGGCCCCTGAATGACCTCTTGCTCGAGCCGCCGCTGAGCGGCCGCCGCGCTCTGGGCATAGCCCGGCATGGTGGACGTCGTCTGCGCCGCGAGTGTAGCCGGCAGCGCTGCCGCGAACGCGAGGGCGCTGGTCATGGCCAGCGCGGTAGTGCGGGAAACGGACACGTGGCACTCCGTTGAACGGGGGAGGGAATGTCGCATCCTCGCGCCTCTCGCCCCACATGGCAAGAGCGGCCCCCGCGCGTCAGCCGGCCTCGTACTCCTCTGCCGCGCGCAGCAGCGCCTGCTGCAACAGCGCCTCGCGATCGCCGTTGTCGGGGAGGGCCGCCATCAGCACCGAAAACTGCCGCTGCATCTCATCCTCCAGCTGCAGCGTCGTCGGTGACTGCACGCCGAGCACGGCCAGCGACATCGCCGCCAGATCCCGCAACAACCGCGCCGTTTCGTCGTCGAGCGCCGCCAGCGACGCGGGGAGCGCGCGGGGCGGCGTGCGTTCGCGGCGACGCTTGGGGGTCTCGAACAGCGCCCGTACCGGCGCGAACGTCACGGTGAACGAGCCCGGCGTATGCTCAGCGTAGCCGCTCAGCACGTTCCGCCGCCGCAACGACGGCAACAGCTTCACGATCGCTTCCCGCACCGGCGAGTAGCCGTCGAGGCTGTTGTTGCCGCGCCCCGTGATGACCAGCGCCTCATCGGCGCCGAGGACCTGTTGCTGACGCAGCCACGCGTCGGCCAGCGTGTGCGCCTGCGTCGCCGTGGGCTGCAGGGAACGCAGGTTGAGCGTCCGCGACGCCCCGAAGCGCAGCTCGTCAAAGGCCCGATGCACGCTCACGGGGTGAGCACCCTAGCGCCGACGCAGGGCTTCGGTCAGCACGCGTCCGTCCACCGGCTCAGTGGGGGGAATACCGAGCAGCGCCGCGAGCGTGGGGGCGATGTCCACCGAATACGTGGGCGCGGCGTAACGTCCCGGCTTGACGGCCGGCCCCATGAACAGAATCGGAATACGCGCGTCCAGATCATGCGGCGATCCGTGCGTAGCGTAGCGTGTCGTGTACCAGTAGTAGCCGGGCTTGAAGGTCACGGTCAGCTCGGCCTGAAAGTCGGAGGGAATCGCGTGCAACCAGCGGCGTGCCAACACATCACCCTTGGCCGCAGCACCCGGCAGTGTTGCCACACGGTCCACGCGCAGCATGCCGGGGAGCGCCAGCAACTCGGTGCGCAGCGCGCGCACCACAGAATCGGCGGGCACGCCCTTGGCGGCCAGACGGCGGCGATCGAGCGAGACAATGCCGGCCTGCAGGAGCAGGGCGTCACCTTCCACCCCACGCGCGGCGAGTGCACTGCGCGCGGCGTCGATGATCGGCTGCGGGTTCACACGGCCCCGGTTGGGATCGGCGCCGGGAAACGCCACTTCGGGAAACGGCGAGACACCGTGGTCGGAGCTCAACGCGAAGACGATGCGCGTCGAATCCCGCAGCACATAGAGCGAATCGATGAGGCGACCGAGTACGCGATCTACCCGCAGCACCTGATCATGCAGCTCCCGCGAATCCGGCCCGTACCGATGACCGATAGCGTCGGTGGTCGACAGCGACACCGCCAGCACATCGGTGGTCGGCCCCTTGCCGAGATCCATCGCCGTCACGCCGGCCAGCGCCATGTCGACGGTGATCTCGTCCATCCAGGGATACTCGGTGAACTCGTACCCGGCGGCGCGGAGGTCGGTGGGCAGCCGATGGGGGAAGACGAAGTCCTTCCCCTGGTTTTCGATCGGCATGGAATCCCGCTCCGGGTACTGCGACGCCGGCAGCAGGGTGGTCCACGACGCGCCGAGCAACGGCGTCACGACATCGCGTGCATTGAAGCGCTGCACCCACGTCGGGATGGTGTCCGCGTAGTAGCGGCTCGTCGTGAAGCGGCCGTCGAGGGCATACCAGTACACCTGCTGCTTGGCACGGCCGAGCGGCAGAATCGCGCCGCGGTCCTTGCGGGCCACCGACAGGGCGCGGGCAAACTGGTCGCGGGAACGGATCCAGTCGAACAGCGACGTGCCACGGAAGCGGTACGGTGACGCGCCACCGCCGCGACCGAAGAGCAGCGGCGACTGCGGGTCGGCCACCCCGAGTTCGTTGAGGACCACACCGTTGTGCGACGGGTGGCGCCCCGACCAGAGCGTGGCGTGCCCGGGGGCTGTTTCAGTGGTCGCATGATCGTGCGACGCATTGGTGAAGAACGCCCCCTGCTTGAGGAGGCGCGCCAGTCCGCCGGTGAACTGCGACGCCCATCGGTCGAGGTAGTCGGGACGCAGTTGATCGACCGTGATCTGGACGACGAGCGTCGGAGGCGCGGTCTGGGCGGCGAGCGGCGCCGTACACGGCAGGGCGAACAGCATCGACGCGACGGCGGCGGAGCCGACGAACGCGGAGGCGCGAGGAATCAGGCGGGTGGCGTGCATGCCGAAAACTACGCGCGATCGTGGAGGCGCGCTGCCTCGCGGCCCGTGCCTGTGACGGGAGCGTGACGGCAGGGTGTCACCGCACCACCGGCGGCCCCGTCCGGCCTCGTGCACGTCGCCGGATCGACGCGCCAGGACAGGGGCCACACCGCCGGTGATCGAACCACGCGAGGTCGGTGCGCTTCGCGGATGACGACACGCGACTACACCGCGTGAATCGACCGCACCGTTCACGGAGGCACGTGAAGGCGACGACAATATTGCGCCGCCGCCGCCGATGCACTAGGGCGCGGGAAAAGTTTATCGCGCTGGCGTGTCAGGCTCCGCACGGACACGCATCGCGTCGGCGACGGCACGATCGTGTGGTGACGACGATGCATCGAGGCCGGCCATCACACCGTGGGCGTCGGCGGCGCTGCGGTTCTGACTGAGTTTGTACTTGCCCTCGAGCGCCGTGATCTCGATTTCCACGCCGACCGTGGCCCGCGCGAGCTGCTCGAGAAAATCACGCGGTGCATCATGCATCGCCCACGGATGCGCCTGCGACGCCTCGTGCCGGTCGGTGATCCGGTCCAGATGCGCCATCAGAAAGTCATGATCATCAATGAAGCGCAGCATGCCGGTGGCGTGCACCGCGACGTAATTCCACGTCGGGACAACCTTGCCGTGCTCCTGCTTGCTCGGGTACCACGTGGGCGTCACATACGCGTTGGGCCCGCTGAAGATCACCAGCGCGGGCTCCTCGCGCGCGGCCCGCTCGTGGTGCGGGTTGGCACGTGCGATGTGTCCCTGCAGTACCCCGAACGCCCCGCGCGCCCGGTCGATCAGCAGCGGCAGGGGCGTCGCATACAGGCCGTGCACCGACGACGCCGTGACGATCGTGCCCAGTGGATGGGCCTCCATGAAATCATGCAGCGTATCACGATCGGACTCGGCGAACGACCGGGGGATGTACATGACGACCTATGCCTGGATCGCGGATTCCAAAATCGCGAGGCCCGCTGCGAGTTCCGCCTTGGTGATGACCAGCGGCGGCAGGAAGCGCAGCGTGTGCTCGCCCGCGCTGACCAGCAGCAATCCCTTCTCGAACGCCCGTCCGATGATCGCGGCTGCCGGCTCGTGCACGTCCATACCCCACATGAGCCCCGTCCCCCGGATCGCGCGCACCTGACCGGTGCGGTCGGCGATCCCCTGCAGCTGTTCCCCGAACCACGCGCCCGTTTCACGCACGTGCTGCAGCAATGCCGGATCGGACAGTCGCTGCACCACGTGGTGCGCCACGTGCGCCAGCAGCGGGCCGCCGCCGAAGGTGGTCCCGTGATCGCCGGGCTGCATGGTCCGCGCCACGGCGTCGGTCACGAGCACCGCGCCGATCGGCAGCCCGTTCGCCAGCGGCTTTGCCATCGTGAGCAGGTCGGGCTCGAACCCGAGCTGCTCGTAGGCAAAGACGGATCCCGTCCGTCCCAGGCCGCACTGAATCTCATCGAGAATGAGCAGCACATTGCGCTCACGGGTGAGCGCGCGCAGACCACGCAAAAACTCGGGGTCGACCACGCGCACGCCACCTTCACCCTGAATGGGCTCGACGATCACCGCGGCGGTCTTCTCGGGATGCATGGCGGCGGCCAGCGCCTCGAGATCACGCTCCACGATCGTCACGCCCCCCATCAGCGGACGGAACGGCAGGCGGTAGGCCGGACGGTCGGTGGCCGCCAACGTGCCCGGCATGCGGCCGTGGAACGAGCCGCGCACCGCGAGGATGTGGTGCTTGTGCGGGAAGCCCTGCGTGCCGCCCCAACGACGCGCGAACTTGAAGGCGCCTTCGTTGGCCTCGGCCCCCGAGTTCGCAAAGAATACGCTGCTGGCGAACGAGTGATCCACGAACCACTGCGCCAGCGCCTCACCGGGCGCCGTTCGATACAGGTTCGACGTGTGGATGAGCCCCGTCGCCATCGCCTCCTGCATCGCGTTCATGACGCCCGGATCGTTATGCCCCAGCGACGTGACGGCGATGCCGGCCACGAGGTCGAGGTACTGCTTGCCGTGCTCGTCGAACAGGTAGACGCCGTCGCCGCGCACGAACAGCGGTGCCTGTCGCTTGTAGGTGCCCAGGATCGCGGGCAGTGCCGAAAGCGGCGCCGACGGTTCGGCGGCCGGCGTGGCCGTGAACGCGGTGGTCGGAGCGGGCGTGGGCATCGTCGAAGTCATGGCAGCTACCTGGAAGAGACGGCATCCGTTGCGTCCACGCGCGCAACGATCGCGGTTCCCGCCTCGGGAACAGTGAGTGCGGCGAGATCGCCAATCCGCACTCGGTGTACACCACCGGCCAGCGCCTGCGCGCAGGCATCGAGCTTGGCGGCCATGCCGCCTCCTGCTACACCACTGGCCACCAGCGCCTGCGCCGCATCCAGCGAGAGACGCGGGACCAGTGCCTTGTCGCCGTCGAGCACACCCGGCACGTCGGCCATCAGAAACAGTTCATCGGCGCTGAGCGCCGCCGCGATCGCCGCTGCGGCGTCGTCACCGTTCACGTTGTACGCCCCAGCCCCGCTCTCCGCTTCACGCGCCGCCACCGGCGAGATCACCGGCAAGAAGCCCGCCGCGAGGAGTGCGCGCACCAGCCGCGGATCAACCACCGCCGGCGTGCCGGAGTGCCCGAACGTGGCCACGTCGATCGGCACCGCGCGCAGCAGCGCCGCGTCTTCACCGGAAATGCCCACCGCCGGTGCACCAGCCGCCACCAGCGCCGACACCATCTGCTTGTTGGCCAGCCCCGACAGCACCATGCGCACCAGCTCGAGCGCCGTGTCGGTCGTGACACGCCGACCACCGACGAACACCGGCTCCTCACCACGCAGCCGCTGCAGCGCGCTGATCTGATCGCCACCGCCATGCACGACCACCACGCCGCCATTGGTGGCGCGCCATAATGCGGCCAGGGCCGCGGGAAGTGCCGGATCGTTTTGGGTACGACCACCGAGCTTGACGATAAACATGGCGCGTCCGGGCTATCGAGTGAGTCCAGCCGTCTCGTCGAGCCCCAGCATCAGGTTCGCGTTCTGGATCGCCTGACCCGCCGCGCCCTTCACCAGGTTGTCGATCGCGCTGAACACGAGCAGCGTCGGCGTACGCACACCCGTGGGGATCCGCGCGCCGATACGCACCACGTTGCGATGCTGCACGTCGGCCAGCGCGGGAAGATCGCCGGTCAGCTCCACGAACGGCTCGTTGGCGTACATCTCGCGGAACGGCGCCAGCGCGTCATCGATCGAGCGCGTGAGCGGCACCGTGATGGTGGACAGGATCCCGCGGTCGATGGGGAGCAAGTGCGGCGTAAACAGCAGATCGCAGTCGGCGCCGAGGGCGGCAAGGCTGGCCCGCATCTCGAACAGATGCCGATGCGAATTCCCCACGCCGTACGCGCGGAAATTCTCCGTCACTTCGGCGAACAGCAGCTCGAGCTTGGGCGAGGCACCGGCGCCGCTCACGCCGCTGGCCGCGGCGATGTTCACCGTCGCGCCCGGCGCGATCAGCCCGGCCTTCACCAGTGGGGCCAACGCCACCAGAATGCTGGTCGCATAGCAACCGGGGTTGGCCACCACGCGCGCGCCATGCAACGGCGCCCGGAAGAGCTCCGGCAGGCCGTAGGGCGCGTCGTTGGGCACGCCCGCCGGGGCATGATCGGTTCCACCGTGACCGGGGCGCAGATCGCTCGACAGGTCCACCACCCGCGCACCGGCCGCAATCACCTTTGCCACCCACTCCGCCGACGCGCCATGCGGCAGCGCCGCGAACACCAGATCGGCGCTCGCCAGATCGACCTCGTCGGGCCCCACCATCGGAATGGCGTGCACACGCCCGGCGGCCCGCACGCGCAGCGTGGTGCCGCGCTGGGCGTTCGCCGTGGCGAACGCCAGCGTGAGATTGGGATGGCCAAGAATGAGGGCGCACAGTTCGCGCCCCGAGTACCCGCTCGCGCCCAGCACGCCCACGCGGTACGTCGGTTGGGTAACGGTCGGTGTTGGCAGTTGCGTCAAGTCCGGTAGAGTATGCACAATTAATGCATAATTTTGCATCGCCGTGCTGTCAATCATGTCCGTGTCACAGCGGTGCCTCGTTTCCTTCCCGGTGGCGCATAATTCGGCGCCGAACCGATCCGCAGGAGTACAGCCGCGTGTCTGACAAGAACCAACGCCAGCAGGTCATCCGCGAGATCGTCACGGCCAAAGCGCTGGCCAGCCAGGAAGAGCTGCGACGACAGCTCGCCAAACGCGGCTGGGATGTCACCCAGTCCACGCTGTCGCGCGATCTCCGGGAACTGCGCCTCGCCCGCATCCCCGATGCGCAGGGGCATTCCCGCTATGCGTTTTCCGACAGCACCGGCGACGACGACGAACTCGCGCAGCTCGAGCGCATGCTCCCCCAGCTCCTTACCCACGCGGAAGGCGTGCAGGTGCTCGTGGTGGCGCGGACCATCAAATCGGGCGCGCAGCCCGTGGCCGAGGCGCTCGATCAGCTGCAGTGGCCCGATGTGGCGGGCACCATCGCCGGCGACGATACGGTGCTCATCATCTGCCGCTCCACCGAGGGGCGTGAGCGCGTCCTGAAGAGGCTTCGCGCCTATCTGCGCGCCTGATCGGCGCGAAATCGTCAGCCGATCCTCTAGATTTCCCGCGTCGTGATTCCTTCGAACCCTGTCGTGAGTATGCCGTGAGCACTTCTGAAGCGGGAACCCATAAACTGTGGGGTGGTCGATTCGCCGGCGGCCCGTCGCCGCTGCTCGATGCGATCAATCGCTCCATCGGCACCGACTTCCGTCTCTGGCCGCACGACGTGCGCCTCTCGAAGGCGTGGGCGCTGGCGCTGGGCGAGGCAGGCGTGCTCACGCGCGAGGAAAGCGACGCGTTGCAGCAGGGGCTCGACCGCGTGGCCCAGCGCATCGCCGACGGCGCGCAGCCGGTAGCCACCGACGAAGACATCCACACCATGATCGACCGGCTCCTGCACGAGGAGGCCGGCACGGTCGCCTCCAAGCTGCACACCGGCCGCTCACGCAACGATCAGGTGGCCACGGCGTCGCGCCTGTGGACGATCGACGCCTGTCATCGGGTGGACGCCGCGATCGCCGAGTTGCAGCAGTCGCTGCTGATGCAGGCCGAGACGCTCTCCGACGCCGTGCTGCCGGCCTACACGCACCTGCAGCGCGCCCAGCCTGTCAGTGGCACGCACTGGCTGCTCGCGCACTTCTGGCCGCTGTCGCGCGACCGCACGCGCTTTGCCAACGCCGAGCGCGGCACGTCGGTGATGCCGTTGGGCTCCGGTGCCATCGCCGGTTCGGCGTTCCCGGTGTCGCGTGTACTGCTCAAGGAATCACTCGGCTTCCACGCCATCTCGGCCAACAGCATCGACGCCACCGGCGATCGTGATTTCGTGGCCGAAACGTTGTTCGCCTGCGCGATGACGGCGGCCCACTGCTCGCGCCTGGCCGAAGACATGATCCTGTACGGGACGAGTGAGTTCGGCTTCGTAAAGTTTGGCGACGGCTTCTCGACCGGCAGCAGCATGATGCCGCAGAAGCGGAACCCCGATGTGTTCGAACTGGCCCGTGGCTCCGGCGCGCGCATGCTCGGCGACCTCGTGTCGATGCTGGGCACGATCAAGGGACTGCCCAGCGGCTACAGCAAGGACCTGCAGGACGACAAGCGCGCGCTGTTCAACGCCGTCGACTTGCTGTTGCTAGTGTTGCCCTCGATGGCCGGCGCGATCGCCGAACTGCGGTTCGAGAAGGCGCGCATGCGTGCCGCCTGCTCGAGTGCGATGATGGCGACCGATCTGGCCGACTATCTGGTGAAGAAGGGCGCCACGTTCCGCGAGGCGCACGGCGCCGTGGGCTCGCTGGTGCGTCAGGCGGAGGAAGGCGGCATTGAACTCGACCAGCTGCCCGTCGAGGCGTTCACCGCTGCGCACGCCCTGTTCGGCACCGATGCGCGCGATGCCCTGGGCGTGGATGCGTCACTCGCCGCCCGCAACATCGACGGTGGCACGGGCCTCGACGCCGTGCATCGTCAGCTCGCGCAAGCCCGCGCCAGTCTTGCAGCTGCTGACCCGTCGCTCGGCCAATGAACGCACCCGCCGCTGAGGTGCTCCGCCACGCCGTCGGTGATGTCATCGACGGCGTGATCTTCGACTGCGACGGCGTGCTGGTGGACAGCGAACGCATCTCGAACGGCACGTGGGCACTGTTGCTCACGGAGATCGGCCTGCCCATGACGATGGAGCAATCGCTCAGCATTTTCATGGGCAACTCGATGCCGCGGTGCGTCGAGATCGTAACCGAAATGATGGGCCACGCGCCGCCCGATGACCTGCTGGCGCGCTTCACGGCGAACGTCACGGTGGCGTTGCAACGCGACCTCGAGCCGGTCGAGGGCATCGTCGCCTTGCTCGACACGCTCGATGCGGCGGGGATGCGCTACGGCGTGGCGTCGAATGGCGAGCACGAGAAGATGCGCACCACGCTCGGCAAAACGGGGCTGCTCGATCGCTTTGAAGGCAAGCGATTCTCAGCGGTCGATGTGGGCAAGCCGAAGCCCGCCCCCGATCTATTTCTGCACGCCGCCCGCGCCCTCGGCTTCGACCCGGCGCGGACGATCGTGGTGGAAGACAGTCCGCTCGGCGTGCAGGGAGCGACGGCCGCCGGGATGACGGTCATTGGCTATGCCGAGATCGTTTCCGCCGAACGACTGCGCGCGGCCGGTGCCGTGGTCACGGTCGAGCGGCTCGCCGATGTGGCCGCGTTGCTGGGCCTCCGCTAGGAACGACTAGAACGCGTAGCCGATCGTGAGCCGCAGCGTAGGCGTCACCCGCGAGATGCCGATCGCGCGCTCTTCCGACAGATAGAACCGCTTCGCCCCACCGCCGATCGCAACGGCGGTGTAGCGACGTGCGCCGAGCAGCCACTGATATTGCGCCTCCACGGCGAAGGTCGGGGCCGAAACGGCTGCGTTGAGGTCGTTGCATGAGGTCGGCGCCAACGGATCACAGGATATGAGCTCCTGGCGCTGCACCCGACCGTAGCCCACTCCAGCCGATATCCCGAACTTCTCAAGGGCGCGCTCTTGGGGATACAGCCGCAACTTCACATCGACACTTGTATACAGGTGTTCAAGCCTGGTATGCGAGCCGGACACCGCGATGGACGCCTGCGGCGCAACCCGCTGCTCGTACTCCGCCTGGAAGTAACCGAACAGCGGCAGAAACGGATTGACGGAGATAATGTGAGCTGGCGTCGTGGTGCGCAGCGCACGCGTCTGCTCGCGCAGCGACTGTGCGGAGATCGTCGTGGAACCGACGGTGAGTGCACCGACGGTGAGTGCACCGAGCAGTGCGGCAACACGGACAAACGAGGGGCGCATAAGAAAACCGAGAGGTCAGTGAGAGTGCAGCACGGCCTGCGCGGCATCCTGCCCGCCGCGCGCCGCACCTTCGAGTGAACTGGAGTGCAACACTTCACTGGCACGCCAGAGCCCGGGGATACCACACGCGATCGTTGGACGGTGTTCCCGCCAACCGGGTGGCTGCGCAAACTGCGCGTACGGCACCCGCCAGACAGCGACACGCGAGAGCGCAGCCGTCTTGGCGTCAGCCGCGACATCGCCGGCGGCCTTCGCCATCGCCGCCAGCTCGCGACGGGCGGCCGATTCAAGATCGGCATCCGACCGGTCGGACGCCTCGCCCACCGCGCTGGCCGCAATCAGCGACACACCGCGCGGTGCGTAGTCCGGCGCGACGTCGGTGATCGTCACGGCATGACTGACCACGGCCGCGGCATCGGCGTTCAGCCACAGCGCACGACCCGGAATCGGCGAGATGCCGCTGGTGGTGAAATACAGGGTGGTGGTGCCGCGCGCGCCCGATGGCGTGGCGATCTGCACATCGGCCGTGGCGGCGAGGCGCGCCGCGGCCGGTGCCTCGGTGGCCATGACCACCTGCGCTGCGGGTACGACGTCGCCACCGGCCAGCACGACGCCCGTCACGCGACCCTCGCCCACGGTGAGTGATTGGACCGACACACCCGTCCGCACCGTCCCTGCCACGAGCCGCGCCGCCAGCTGCTGCGTGAGCGCGCCCATCCCGCGGCTGGGGACCACGGTCTTGCCCTCGGCCAGCATTTTGAACGTGAACAGCAACACCGACGCGCTGGTGGCGAGCGTACGATCCAGCAGAATGCCGCCGTAGAACGGCGCAAAGAATCCGTCGATCACCGAGGCGCTGAACCCGCGCGACGCCAGAAACTCACGCGTGCTCACGCCAGCGAAACGCGCCGAGAAGCACTCGTCGATGGAGAGCTGCTGGGCAAAGAAACGCAGCGCCAGCAGCCGGAGCTTGTCACCCAGCGGTACGGCGCGCGCCATGATGGTGTCGATCAGCAGCGACGGGTCGCTGAGCGCATCGCCGATCAGCGACGCCCGACCACCCTGCACGATACGGGCGGCCGGCCGGAACACGCGCGGCGCAAGGGCGCCGAGGTCGAGGTAGCTGCGCAGCGTGGGATACGCCGTGAACAACACCTGGAAGCCGTGGTCGAACGCGAGGCCGTCGCGGGTCGTGGTGCGCACCCGTCCGCCGACCTCCGGCGCGGCCTCGAGCACGACCACCTGACGGCCGGCGCGCTGGAGTTCGATGGCGCACACCAAGCCGGCCACGCCGGCACCGACGACAATGATGGGATCAGTCTGGCTAGTCATACTCCCGAAAAGTGGTGGCACACAGCGCCCAGCAGTATCCCCGCGATGCGGAATAATTTGCCGTGCACTGAAGTGCCCGATTTTTGCAGTTGTATAGCAACCACTTCGGGGTCACCACCAGTTTCGGAGACTGTAATGAAGAGATTTCTGGTATCGTTGGCGTTTGCTGCCGGAATGGCGCCTCCCGCCGTCGCGGTGGCGCAAGACGCACCGCCAATTCGTCTAGGATTGCTCGGCGGCGTGAACTTCGCCACACTAAAAGGCGACGATGACGAAGGCCTCAAGACGCGCACCGGACTGCTGGCAGGTGCGACTATGGTCAAGCCGTTCCGGAGCGGAATCGGTTTGGAGATCGATGCGCTCTACTCAATGAAGGGCGCGAAGGCGGAGGAGGACGGCGGTAGCCTTGTCACCAAGGTCGACTATATCGAAGTGCCTGTCATGCTGCGATACGACCTGAGCAAGACCGGCAATGCCGCGCCTCACTTCGGCGCCGGTTTGAGCCTGGCCTATCAAACGCGCTGCCGAGTGGAGGCGACCGGCGGTGGCATGTCGGCGTCGGTGAACTGCTCGGCGCTGGAGGCGGAGCAGGATATCACGTTCAAGACGTTCGATGTCGGCATCGTCGCTGGAGCGGGTGTCGACTTCACGTCGGGCTCGACGACTTACACGATGAGCGCGCGCTACACCGTCGGCCTGACCGATCTCACGGACCAGGCGAATCTCCGCAACCGCGCCTTTCAGTTCTTTGCGGGCGTGGCCATTCCGATCAATCGGTAGCACAACCACAAACGCCGGGCGGCTGAGGTCAGCGGCCCGGCGTTCATGGTCGGTGGCAACGCGAATGGTACCGCAGATCGACGCAGCTCAGAAGCGGACGCCGAAGGTGATGGGCAGATACCCCGTGCTGTTCGGATCTGAGAAGACATTGACGTACTTCGCCTCCAGGAACGTCGCGAATCCCGACAGCTTGAAGGTCAGCCCCGCCCCCACCTGCAGGCCAAAGTCGGTACTGCTGTCATCCGACCCGGAGGCCTTGCCGCTGTAGACGCCGAGCCCACCCACGAGATACGGCATCATGCTGCTGCTCCCCGACGTCAGGTCGACCATGGCATTCGCCACGAAGCCAAGACTGCGGAATGATTCATCGGACAATGACGAACCCTTCTTGTACGAGAACTGGTCGAAGCTCACGTCGCCGCGAAAGCGCACCGACGTGAGCGCGGCGGGGGCGAAAAACACGTGACCGGCCACCGAGTATCCCGCATCGACGGCATCGGCGAGGTCGCCCGTCGGCACTGAGACGCCGCCGCTGACCCCGACCGTCAGTGGCTTGTCTTCGGACTGGGCATGCACGATGGTCGGGGACACGACCGCAGCGGCCATCAACAGACATTGCGTAAAGCGATTCATGGGCTTCTCCAGAAAGTGTGCGGGTCCCGGCACGCGTCAGGGCGCCGGCAACAGACTCGCGTAAGTGGAGAAATAGGCCCTGCCGGCGCGTGGGGTGCCATTGGCGGGATAACCGACACGAACCCAGCCGTACGGCTGCGCGGCGCTATTCCGGCAGCGCTTGGACGCCCACAATGAAATAGTCCGTGTCCCCGAAGCAGGAGGTGGGCACGTAGAGGTGCTGCTCATAGTCGACCGCCACCCGCTGGCCGCTCAGCGACTCGATCAGATGCGCGATGGAATCGTTGCGGACGGTGAAGGAGAAGCTGTCCGACCGGAAGCCACGGGCGATGTCGGTGTACAGGGTCCCCTCCCACGTTTTGCAGAGATATCCCTTCCGGGAGATCTTCTGCACGTAGCCGGCCCGCTTCCCGGTGGAGTAGCTCCAGTTGAGCGCCACCGTAGCCCAGAGCGCCAACCCGATCGCCGGGAGTCCGACCAGACCGAGCAGGGTCGCGGCCAGCCAGTGGCGGCGGGCAAAGGACCGACGGGGGCCGGCCGGCACGGGGGACGCAGGGCCCGACGGGTGGTCAGCCGGGGTGGGCGGCACAGGATCGGACACGGCGACGGGGGCAATGAGAGCGATGGACGTCCCCGGCCCGATCGGGAGGCCGGAAACTGTACAGAACTTGGGCAGGCATCCTCGCCCGCGCTACCTTACGCCGACCACACTCAACCGGGTTTCATGGTGTCTTCCGCTCACGGCTTCCACACCCGTCGTCCCACCGTCACCGTCAATGTCGGCGGTGTCCCTGTCGGCTCATCCGCACCCATCGTGGTGCAGTCGATGACCAACACCGATACGGCCGATGCCGCGGGCACGGCGGATCAGGTGGCCGCGCTCTTCGAGGCCGGGTCGCAGAAGGTGCGCATCACGGTCAACAACGATGAGGCCGCGCAGGCGGTCCCGGAAATCCGGCAGCGTCTGGTTGACCGCGGACTCAACGTCCCGCTCATCGGCGACTTCCACTACAACGGGCACCTGCTGCTCACGAAGTACCCGGCCTGTGCCGCCACGCTCGACAAGTACCGGATCAATCCGGGAAACGTGGGCACGAAGCACCGCGACACCAACTTCACGACGATCGTGCAGGCCGCCATCGATCATGACAAACCGGTGCGCATCGGTGTGAACTGGGGATCGCTGGATCAGAACCTGCTCACCGACATGATGGACGCCAACGCGACGTCGGCCGAGCCGCGCGACGCGAAGGACGTGTACATGGATGCCATGCTGGAGAGTGCACTGCGCTCGGCGGCACTCGCCGAAGAAGTCGGACTCGGCCATGACAAGATCATCGTGAGCGCGAAGATCTCGGTCGTGCCCGATCTGGTGGAGTGCTACCGTCGGCTCGCCAAGCGGTGCGACTACCCGTTGCACCTCGGCCTGACCGAAGCGGGCATGGGGGCCAAGGGCATCGTGGCATCGAGTGCGGCGCTGGCGATTCTATTGAGCGAGGGGATCGGAGACACGATCCGCGTCTCGCTCACGCCGAAGCCCAACGGCGACCGCCGCGAAGAAGTGTTCGTGGCCCAGCAGATCCTGCAGTCGCTTGGCCTGCGCTCCTTCGCGCCACAGGTCACGGCATGCCCGGGCTGCGGTCGCACGACCAGCACCTTCTTCCAGCACATGGCCGAGGACATTCAGGGCTATCTGCGCGAACAGATGCCGGTGTGGCGCGCGTCTCGCCCGGGCGTGGTGGAGATGAAGGTCGCCGTGATGGGCTGCGTGGTGAACGGCCCGGGTGAATCCAAGCATGCCAACATCGGCATCTCGCTGCCGGGCACCTTCGAGGAGCCCAAGGCGCCCGTGTATGTGGACGGCAAGCTCTTCACGACGCTCAAGGGCGACAAGATCGTGGAAGAGTTCTTGGTGATTCTCGAGAACTACGTTACCACGAGCTACGGCGCGAACTAGATCCGGGCCAGCTCCGCGGCGGCGTGGGCGAGTTCGTTCACGATCGGCGCCGCAAAACCAATTTCGGTCAACCGTGCGCTCACGCGGGCGTACCAGCGCACGGTCCCGTCGCGTCCCGCCGAGAATCGTCCCCAGACGGTTTCCGGGAATGACGTGCGGCGCAGGTCGGAGAGAATCGAGTTCGCGTTGTGGACGTTGTCCGCCGCACACACCCACAGCGCGTCCTCGCTCGCTTGCGCGAGGCGCTGCAGGTAGTCCTCCTTGCGGTCCTCCACCGACAACTCGACTCCGTCGTCGTCGGTGCGACGCTCGGCAACCGTGAGGACCATGGCCAGCGCGGCAAGGCCGAACTTGCCCCCCACGCGCTCCTCGAGCATCGCGGTCGTCCAACCGTCGCGCACACAATCCTCGACGACGTCGTGCAGGATCCCCGCCACCACGGTGTCTTCCGCACACCCGTAGCGGGTGAGGATCACCGCCACGTTGGCGGGATGCGTGAGATACGGGAGCCGCGTGCCTTTGCGGACCTGCTGATCGTGGTGCTTCGCCGCGAAGGCGAAGGCGTGGTTGATCCGATCGGAGTAGCCGGTCATCGACGGGGCGACTGGGGGTCAGGCGGGGACGGGAACATACGTCGTCCGGGCAAACCAAGCCACCAGACGTTCGAGGCCGTCGCGATCGGCATCACCGAAGGCACCGGGCACCGCAGAGTCAATATCGAGCACGGCCATCAGCGCACCGGTGGCATCGAACACCGGGACCACAATCTCACTCTGCGATCGCGAATCGCAGGTAATGTGCCCCGGAAAGGCATGCACATCAGCCACGACCACGGTGCGCTGCTCCGCGGCCGCCGTGCCGCACACGCCGCGACCAAACGCGATGTCCTGACAACCAAGCGATCCCTGATAGGGACCGACCCGCAACAGACGACCGGGCTCGACCACGCGATAGAAGCCGGTCCAGAGATGCCCGAACGCGTGATGCAGCAGCGCGCTGAGCGTGGCCATGCCGGCGATGGCATCGTCGCTGCCATCGAGCAACAGCGCCTGCATGTCGCAGAGCTGCGCGTACGCGTGGTCACGCGGCACGGCGCGCAGATCGGGGATGACGGGTTCCATGGGTATCGAACGAAGAAGGTCGGGTCGCAGTGCCGACTATTGCAGCGGTCCGATGACCGCGATGAGTCGCAGGTCGAGCAAAGCCAGTGCGACACCCTGCACCAGCACCCCAAGACCGGCACCCACACCACCGGGACGCCGCCCCCAGCGCCAGGCCGTCACGGCCAGCGTGATCCCGACGGCTGCATACCCGGCATCGAGCCCGGTGTTCAGCCAGAGCACATTCAGCAGACGCTGCGCCGCGGCATAGTCGCGGTAGGCGAGTCCCTGCCACGCCCACGCCACGATGGCGAGGTTGACCGCACCCCAGGCGGCGGTCTGGATAGCGAAATGGCGCAACAGCGGCGCCGACGTGCGCCGGACCAGCAGCCAGGCCAGCAGCGAGGTCCCGCTCAACGTGCACGCGCCGGCCCAGAGTGCAAGGCGCAGCAGGTGTCCGCGTTCGAGTGACAAGAGGGTATCGGCCCACATGTGGTGGAGACTAGCCGTCGGCAGGGCGGCGCGCCACGATGGGAGTGGCGATGCGCGGCGCGACACACCATTCCATCGACCGCACACGGATCACGTGGTGTGCGGCCACTCCGCCGACCACAGGAGCACCGCGTGGACGCGGCGATCGGCCACATGGAGGGCGCGCACCGTACGCGTCAGCCAGGCCAGCGACGTGACGCCTGGCTGGGCGCACAGCACCACCGCGGTGTCCACGGGCAGCTGTGCGGCGAGATCGTGATCGGTTGCGAACAGCGCGAGGTCGTGATGTGCCGCCAACCGGCACAGCTCGTCCGGCGTGAGCGGGGTGTCGGTCGTGGAAAGCCCCGTGAGGCGCGAGCGGAGGCGGCGAGGGAGCACGATGTCCACGAGGGTCTCGCGACCAACGGTGAGGGGACGCGGCGCCTCCCATCGGGACGCGGTCGCCGTCAGCGCACCGTGCCGCGTCGCGTCGACGCCCGAGGACGTCGTGGTGAGCACGGACAGCGGAAGCCAGGGCACGAGCGCCGACGTGTGCCCCGCAACATCGACCACCACGGTGGCACGCGACTCATGCGCCGCCACCGCCGCCAGATTGAGCGCGACCGCACCCGCCAACGCCGGGCGATCGGCCACGATTTCCACGTATCGCGCCACGTCACCGATACTGCTAACAGCGAGGTGCAGCAGCGGCCACGCTGGATCGGTGGGATCCAGAACCGGCG
>JARIEV010000168.1 GCA_031127225.1 Gemmatimonadota bacterium
GCACGTGTCATACCCCACGCTTGATTCCAGTCGGCTGCCGGCCACGCTGTCGCGCGAAATGCTGCAGTGGCTGCTACGGCAGCAGCTCAAGTTCGACAACCTTATCGTGTCGGACCTGATGACGCGAGCGGCGGTCACCGATGGACGGACGGTAGCGGAGGCCGCGGTGCTGGCGGTTCGCGGCGGTTGCGATGTGCTGCTGGGCCCGGGGGATCTCGTGGAGACGCTCGATGCGCTCGAGCGCGCGCATGATGACGGCACGCTCGAGCCCGAGCGCGTGAAGCAGTCGGTACGTCGCCGTCTCAAGTGGGCGCAGTGGGCGTCGCCGCCGAACGATTGGCGTCGCCCGAGCGGTGCCGACACCGCCTGGGGCGCGCTGCTGGCCGACAAGGTCATCCGCGTCGAGCACGGTCCGCTCCCGCCCATGGGGGCGGTCACCGAGGTGGCGATCGTGGATGACGACGGTCACACCGATGGCGTCGCGGTGGAGCGCACGGGGATTGCCGAATCGATGCGTCTGGCGGGGAACGATGCGCGGTTGGTGGATGCCCCCACGCCGGCCAGCGGCGGTCCGTTCGTGATCGCGCTGTTCGCCGACTTCGTGCCGGGGAAGGGGCGCACGACGCTGCTCCCCGCGACCATCGACGCCGTGCACACCCTGATCGCCCAGGCAGAGGCGCTGCAGCGTAGTGTGGTGCTGGTGGGATTGGGCGATCCGCGCTGGGTGGCCCAGCTTGGCCTGACGCCGCCGACGGTGCTGGCGTGGGGCGGCGATCGTGTGATGCAGCAGGCTGCGGGGCGGGCCCTGCTGCGCAGCCGGAAGCCCTGACGGGTATTTCCGGCGGCGCGCGGCGGACGGTTTACCGCGTGCCGGGCAACAGGTCGTAGACGAGCCAGACCACCGCGGCGATGGCGATGACGGCGAGCAGCATGTTGAGCGGACGCGCGGCGCGGCGTCGGGCGTCCACCACGGGCGCGGGGATCGTCTGGTTCTGCGTGGCCGGAGTCGGCGTGGACCCCGCGGCGGCCTGAGCGGCGGCTTGTGCGGCGGCGAACTCGGCGGCCAGGACGGCGCGCGAGACCGCCGGCGTGCCGAAGCGCGGGGTCGGATCGCTCCTCAGCGTGGCGCGCTGCTCCGGCGGCGGTGTGGCGGGCACGTCTTCGTTGAGCGTGCCCGCCAGCGGCAGCGTGTTGTAGCCGAACGTATCACTGCTCACGGTGGGCTCAAGCGCTGTGCCGTCGAAGCGCGCGGCGATCACGGTGATGTTGTCGTGCCCGCCAAGGGCGTTGGCGCGTCCCACCAGGCGCGTGCACATGGCGCGCACATCGCGCTCCTCGCGTGCCACCTGCACCAGCTCCGGGGCGCGTACGAGCCCCGAGAGGCCGTCGCTGCACACGATGAGCGTGTCGCCGCGCCGGATCTGCTGGTGCGTGAGATCGACGGTGATCTGTGCTTCCGGTCCCAGCGCCTGCAGGATGATGTTACGGCGTTCGCTGACTTCGGCCTGTTCGGCGGTGAGTTCACCGGCGTCCACCAAACGCTGCATCAGCGACTGATCCTTGGTGAGCTGCTGCACCTGGCCGTCGCGCACCAGATACGCGCGACTGTCCCCCACCTGCGCGAGAAAGAGGTGGTCGCCCAGCAATCCGACAATGGTGGCCGTGGTGCCCATGCCCCGGTGTTCGGGGTTCTCGCGCGCAAACTGATGGATGCGGCTGTTCGCCAGCGCGGTGGCGTCGCGCAGCGCTTCGGCAAACCCAGCGGCTGACGGGGAGGCTGCCTGCCAGCCGTGACGCAGGGTGTCCAGGACCAACGTGCCGGCCATGCTGCTCGCCAACTCACCCGACGCTGCGCCGCCCATCCCGTCGGCGACGAGGAACAGCAGACCGTGCGGGTCGGCGGTGATCTCGTGATACCCGTCACCGAAATCGAGGGGGGTGCCCGTCTCGAGGTCGGCCACCACAAACGCATCCTCGTTGTGCTCACGGATCTGCCCGACGTCGGTGAGCGCGAAGACGCGCGCCACCACACGGCGGTCGCCGGGCAGAAGATCGGGGTGAGTGGCGGGATCGGTCACGAGGTCATGGAGCAGGCCGGAGCGCACTGGGGGGGACAGCTATCCGTACGGACGTGACCGCTGGGAGTTACACCCGGCGAGTCCTCCGACCGATCGTGGCGGCGAGCCGGGTCGACCCGCCCCCACGGATACTCATCGTTCGGACGCGTATAAGATGGCTCGCGTTTCACCGATCGGGCAAATCATGACGCGATATTCCTCTTCGCCGGTATGTCTGTGCCGTGGCCGCGACGGAAATGTCCCGGTCTGGCGGCGGCCCGCCGCTGGACGGCCGCGACCGCGCCGATCAGCTTCGAGGGTATGCCTATTCCTCCCCGTGGTGTGTCGTGGCCGAGCCAGCTTGGCTGGTGCGGTGTGCTCCTGTTGACCGCCTGCGCCCGCGCGCTCGTGCCCGCCGGGCCAGGGACGCCGCCGTCGACGCCGATGGTGCCGCCTCCGGCACTCATCGTGGGATTGCCGGCGGTACCGGCGGTACGCGGCGCGCCGATCGACCTCCGGGTGCGCTATCCCGCCGACAACCAGCTGCTGACGAGCCGCGACTCGAATTTCGTGCTGGGCAGTGTGGGGTCGGGGGACGTGTCGCTCACGATCAACGGCATCGAGGTGCCCGTGGCACCGAACGGCGCCTTCCTGGCGTGGTTGCCCAATCCCCCCGCCGCCGCGCTGCGCTACGACGTGATGGTGGCGCGCGCGGCCGATACGGTGCGCCGCGTGATCCGCGTGCGCGTGCCGGTGCGCATCCCGTTGCTGGCGAGCGGACCGTTGCGGGTGGACAGCGGCTCGGTGCAGCCGGTGCGCGGCTTGTGGGCGCCCGCCGATGAGTTCGTGCGCGTGAGTGTGCGCGCGCCGTCGAACGCGACGGTGCTGGTGCAGGGGAGCGATAGCGTGCTGCGTCCGCTCGTGAACGGCGTCAACGGCGCGGGCAACGGCGCGGGCAACGGCGTGGATGCCGCGGCCGTGTTTGCCACGGAGCTGTCGGCGCGTCTGCTGGCCGACAGCGCGCGTGCGCCGCGCCTCCTCGCGGTGCGCGGCCGCGATACGGTGCGGCTCAACATCCCGCTGGTGCGCGCGTTGCCGATCGAGACCCGGACACTGGCTCGGCTGCGCTCGACGAGCACGATCGGGGCCGATACCGATCAAGTGGTGAATGCCCGCACGATCATCGACGGCACCTACAAGTGGATGTTGCTGAACCAGACGGTCGTGGAGGTGGTCGGTCGCGCGCAGGGATTCACCCGCGTGCGCCTTGACCGCACGCTCGACGTGTGGGTGGACAGCGATGATCTCGTGCTCCTCCCCGAGGGCACGGCTCTGCCGCGGCGCGTGACCGGCGGCTTCCGCGTGACGCCCAGCGCCGAGTGGGTGGACGTGGCGATTTCGATGGGGGATCGGCCGGCGCATCTGGTGGAGCCTGACGGGCGCACGCTCGTGCTCACGTTGTACGGCGTGCAGGCCAACCCCGAGATCTCGCCGATCTTCGGCAACGACACGCTCATTCGCCGCATCAGCTGGGATCAGGTCACGAGCGACCGCGTGCGCGTCACGCTGACCTTGTCGCAGCCGGTGTACGGCTGGCAGTCGGTGTGGGATGAGTCCCGTCGCGCCTTCGTGCTGCGCGTGCGTCGCGCGCCGTTCATCGACGTGGCCAATCCGCTGCGCGGCCTGACCATCGCCGTGGATCCCGGCCACCCGCCGGCCGGTGCCACGGGACCCACCGGGCTGTACGAAGGCGATGCAGTGTTTCCCGTGGGGGAGTTCCTCGCGCAGCAGCTGCGCGCCCGCGGGGCGCAGGTGGTGATGACGCGCACGTCGCTGGCCCCGGTGGGGCTGACCGAGCGCGGCGTGCAGGCGCGCCGCGAGCACGCGCATGCGTTCGTGTCGGTGCACCTGAATGCGCTCCCCGACGGCGTGAACCCCTTTGCCGCGAACGGCACGAGCACGCTGTTCTATCATCAGCACAGCGAACCACTCGCGCGCACCGTGCAAGACCAGCTCATGAAGCGGTTCGGGTTGCGCGACCTCGGCGTGCACTACCAAAACCTCGCCGTGGCGCGTCCCACGTGGTTTCCGGCGGTGCTGGCCGAGGGGCTGTTTCTGATGATCCCAGAGCAGGAAGCGGCGATGCGTGATCCCGCGTTCCAGCGCCGCTATGCCGAAGCGTTGGTGGTGGGGCTCGAGCAGTACTTCGTCGAGTTGGCGGGGCGTTGATGGTGATCGGGACCGCCGTGTCGCGGCGCATGACGTCGTGGGTTGCCGTGTCGGTGTCATGGCTGCTCGCGCTGTCGAGCGTGGTGTCGAGCGTGGTGTCGCCGCGTGTGGCGCGGGCGCAGGTGGATCCGCGCGGGGCGATGCGCACCATCGCCACGCCGCATCTGCGCGTGCACTTCCGGCCGGCGCAGGAGGCGCTGGCGCGGCGGGCGGCGGTATTGGCCGAGGCGGCGTATGCGGCGTTAGCGCGCGAGCTGGTGCCGCCGGCCGGGCCGGTGGAGCTGCTGGTGGCCGACAACGTGGACGCGAGCAACGGCTATGCGCAGGTGTTTCCCACCAACCGCGTGGTGATCTACGCCGTGCCGCCGGTGGCGTTGCGTGAGTTGCGCTTTCACGACGAGTGGCTGCCGTTGGTGATCACGCACGAGCTGGCGCACATCTTTCATCTCGACCGCGCACGTGGCGTGTGGCGGGCGGGGAGGATGCTGTTCGGGCGCAATCCGCTGTTCTTTCCGAATGCGCTCACGCCCAGCTGGGTGAAAGAAGGGTTGGCGGTGCATTACGAAACGCTGATCACCGGGAGCGGGCGTGACGTGAGCACGGCGTTTCCGATGGTAACCGACGCGATGGTGCGTGACGCCGCGGTGCGCGACGCGGTGGTGCCGGCGCCGTCGCGTTGGAGCCTGTCCACGTCGCAGTTTCCCTTGGGGCAGACCGCGTATGCGTGGGGGTCGCTGCTGATGCAGGACGCCGCGGCGCAGCGTTCCGGCGGGATGCGGCGGTACGTCGAACTCACGGCGGCCACGCCGGTGCCGTTTTTGCTGAGCCGGACGAGCCGCCGCGCGTTCGGCGCGTCGTTCGATACGCGGTTCGGCGTGGTGCGGGATTCCATCGGTCGGTCGGTGGCGGCAGCAGGCGCCGCCGGTGCCCTCTCCGTGGCGGGGGATGCGGCGTGGACGGTGGTGAGCCCCGACGGGTGGTATGCGTCGTCGCCGCGTTGGGTGGGTACGGACTCGATCATGTGGAGCGCGAGCAACGGCCGTGAGGTGACCGGCGTGTATCTCGCGGCGGCCGGGGATGGTGGTCGCGTGGCGCCCACGCGTTTGGCGCCCACGCGTTTGGCGCCCACGCGTCTCGCGCCCACGCGTTTGGCGCGGCGCAACGGGCTCGACGTGAACGTGCCGGTGCCGGGCGATAGCACCGGTGCGGTGCTGTTCACGCAGTCCGATCGTCGCGATCCCTACGTGGCGCGCTCCGATCTCTACCGCTCACGCGGTCGGCGGCGTGAGGACGATGTGCGGCTCACGACCGGCGCGCGGCTCACGCAGATCGATGTGCGCGCGGACGGCGCCGTGGTGGCGGTGCAACTCGACGCCGAGCGCACGCGGCTGGTGCGGGTGAGTCCCGACGGCGCGAGTGTCGTGCCGATCACCGCCGACGTGGGCACGGAGCGGTGGGCGGAGCCGCGTTGGTCGCCCGACGGCCAGCGCATCGCGGCGGTGCAGCTGCTGGCCACCGGCGAGCAGCGCGTGGTGGTGCTGGGTGCGAATGGTGAGCTGCAGCTTGCGGTGGCCGGTGCCCGCGGCGTGTTCGCGAGTCCGTCGTTCACGCCGGACGGCGGGCGCCTGGTGTGGGCGAGCGACCGCAGCGGACGGTCGCAGCTGGAAACGGCGCCGATCGCGCCAACCGGCGCGGCGGTGGACACGCTGCGCTGGCGCGACGAGCGCGACGACGTGCGGATGGCGTCGTCGGTGAGTGCCGGTGTGTTCGATCCGTCGGTGTCCCCCGACGGCACCCGCGTGGCGGCGCTGTGGTATCGTGCCGACGGCTACCACGTGCGCTGGGCGCCCCTCGACACCACGGGGCCGGTGGCGCGCGCCACGTGGTACCCCGCGCGCGCGTCCGCGCTGCGTCTGCCCCGAGACGCGGCGCTCGACCCAGCGCGCGACCCGGTCATCGACACGCTGCGGGCGACGCGCTACGCGCCGTGGCGGCAGCTCGCGCCCCGGTACTGGCTGCCGCTGGTGGGCGAGGGGCGCGACGGCCGCGCCACCTACGGGGCGAGTTCGAGCGGCGTGGACATTCTGGGGCGCCACGCGTGGAGCGCCGGGGCAGTGCTGCAGCCAGCGCGGCGTGAGACCGATGCGTTCGCGTCGTATCGCTACGCGGGGCTTGGTATCCAGCTGCTCGACCTGTCGGCGTCGCAGGCGTGGGATGGCACCTACCGCACGGTCACGGACTCGGGCGCCACACTGGGGTTCGTGGCGCGCCGGCGCCGGTTTCTCACCATGGCGAGCACGTGGCGTCAGCCGCGCGTGCGCCGTTCGCTGAGCGGTACGCTGGGCGCGCAGTACGAACTACGCGACTTCACGAGCGACGTGGACTCGGCGCTTGGCCCGGCCACGTCGTTGCTGCGACGCGGCACGCGATACGGTTCATTCTTCCTGAACGGCAGCCTGTCCACGGTGCGCCTCGCCCTGCGCGGGGTGTCGGTGGAAGAAGGGCTCACGCTCACGTCGAGCACCGCCTACCGGTGGCGCGACGACGACCCGGCTGGCACGGGATCGTGGCGGTCGGTGTTCGGCGCGCGCCATTACGTGCCGCTGCCTCTGCCGGGCTTTGCGCGGCACGTGCTCGCCACGCGGCTCGCGGTGGGGCTGGCCGACCAGCGTACGGCGTCGGAGTTCAGCGTGGGCGGCACGAGCGGCCAGTCGGCGGAGTTGCTGCCGGGGGTCGCGGTGGGCGATCCGGCGCGTCCGTTCGCGTTGCGCGGCGTCGCGCCCGGCGTGCAGCGCGGGTCGCGCGCGGTGGCCGGCAGTGTGGAGTATCGCGCGCCGGTGGTGATGTTCCGGCGCTTGCCGTCACCGTTCACCCTGTTCGCCGATCGCCTGAGTCTGACCGTGTTCAGCGACGCGGCGCGGGCGTGGTGCCCGGCGGCGCTGGCCCGGACCAACCGCACCGTGTGCGAGCGCCCGGGGACGCGCGATGGCTGGCTGGCGTCGGCCGGTGCGGAGGTGGTGCTCGATCTGGCGGTGCAATACGACGTGCCGTAC
>JARIEV010000169.1 GCA_031127225.1 Gemmatimonadota bacterium
CCCGCCCCGCGTACGACCCCGCGCTCTACAGCGACGGCGCAAAAACGAACCGCGCCTTCAAATCGCTGCGCTGGCGCAACGTGGGCCCCTCGCGCGGTGGTCGCGCGACGGCCGTGACCGGCGACCCCACCAAACCGCTGGTGTTCTATTTCGGCGCCGTCAACGGCGGCGTCTGGAAAACCACCAACGCCGGCCAGTCGTGGGAGAACATCACCGACGGCAAGACCGACCTCTCGTCGGTGGGCGCGATTACCGTGGCCCCCAGCGATCCCAATGTGATCTGGGTGGGCACCGGCGAAGGGAAGCCGCGCGAAGACCTCACCTTCGGCACGGGCGTGTATCGCTCCACTGACGGCGGACAGACGTGGACAACGCGCGGTCTCGCCAACGCGCAGCAGATCACGGCGCTGCGCGTGCACCCCACCAATCCCGACGTCGCCTTCGTGACGTCGCTGGGTCATGCCTTCGGCCCGTCGCCGGATCGCGGCGTGTTCCGCACCACCGACGGCGGTGCGACCTGGAAGAAGGTGCTGTTCCTGAATGACAGCACGGGTGCCGCCGACCTGTCGATCGACGTGAACAACCCGCGCATCGTGTATGCGTCGATGTGGAAGTTCCAACGCACGCCGTGGGGGATGGACGCGGGCGCGGGACGCAGCGGCCTGTGGAAGAGCACCGACGGCGGTGACACGTGGACGGAGCTCACCTTCAATCCGGGGATGCCGAAAGGGCTGATCGGCAAGATCGGCGTGGCGGTGTCGCCCGCGAATTCGCAGCGCGTGTACGCGAACATCGAAGCGCAGGACTCGCTCGGCGGCGTGTTCCGCTCCGACGACGCCGGTGCCACGTGGTCGCGCACCAGCGGCGATCAGAAGTTCGTGGTGCGCCCGTTCTACTACATGAGCCTCACGGCGGATCCGGTGAACGAAAACACCGTCTACGTCATGAACCTCACGGTGCACCGCTCCATCGACGGCGGCCGCACCTTCACGCCGATCCGGGTCCCGCACGGCGACACGCACATCATGTGGGTGGACCCGAAAGATCCGAACCGTCTCATCAACGGCAACGACGGCGGTGCCACGATCTCGCTGGACGGCGGCCGCACGTGGAGCACGCAGGGCAATCAGCCCACGTCGCAGTTCTATCACGTGACCACGGATAATCAGCAGCCGTATCGCATCTACGGCGCGCAGCAGGACAACACGACGGTGTCGATCGCGAGCCGGTCGGACAACGGCTTCATTGGTGAACGCGACTGGTTCCCGGTGGCCGGCTGCGAAAACGCGTACATCGCGATCGACCCGAAGGATCCCAACGTGACCTTCGGCGGCTGCTACATGGGCCAGCTCACGCGCCACGACAAAAAAACCAACACGCGCCGCGACGTCTCGGTGTGGCTGGGCAACTACGACGGCATCGCGGCCAAGGATGTGCCGCAGCGGTTCCAGTGGACGTTCCCCATCCACTTCTCGCCGCACGATCCGACCACGCTGTACACCACCTCGCAGTACGTGTGGCGCTCGAAGAATCAGGGCGCGTCGTGGGACAAGATCTCCGGCGACCTCACGCTGGCGGACACCAACACCATGGGACGCAGCGGCGGACCGGTGAGCGGCGACATGACCGGCACCGAGTGGTACGCCACGATCTTTGCCTTTGCGGAGTCGCCGGTGAAGGCCGGTGTGCTCTGGACCGGCAGCGACGACGGGCTCGTGCACGTGTCCACCGACAACGGCACGACGTGGAAGAACGTAACGCCGAAAGCGTTCGGCAAATTCACGCGCGTGTCCATCATCGACGCGTCGCCGTTCGAGGCGGGCACGGCCTACCTCGCGGCCAACCGCTACCAGCAGGACGACTACACGCCGTACCTGTTCAAAACCACCGACTACGGCGCCACCTGGACGCGCACCGATGCCGGCATCCCGATGGGCGCGTACACGCGGGCCATCCGCAGCGATGTGAAGCGCAAAGGCCTGCTGTTCGCCGGCACGGAAACGGGCATCTACACGTCGTTCAACGACGGCGCAAACTGGGAGCCGCTGCAGCTCAACCTGCCGCGCGTGAGCATCCGCGACATTCGCGTGCACGACAACGATGTGATCGTGGCGACGCACGGGCGCTCGTTCTGGTCGATAGACGACATCTCCCCGCTGCGCGTGCTGGGCGACTCGATCACCACCAAAGCCACGCATCTGTTCACGCCGGCGCCCGCGATCCGCTGGGTAAGCGGCGGCGGGCGTGGCGGCGCCGGTGCCGGTGCCAATCCGTCATTCGGTGTGACGGTGGACTACTGGCTCAAGACGGCGCCGGCGACTCCGGTCACGGTGCAGTTCCTCGCTGCCACCGGCACGGTGATCCGCACGTTTGCGAGTGATGCGCCCGGCAAGAAGGACAGCACGGGCAACGCGCAGGCCGACTCCGCCGCCAACGCGGCGCGCGCGCTGCAGAACGCGATGCAGCTGGCATATGCCCCCGCCGACTCGGTGGTGCATGCCCGCGCCGGCGCGAATCGCTTCGTGTGGAATTTGATGTACCCGGGCCCGAAGCGCATTCCGGGCTCGATCAACGATGACGGCTCGTACGAAGGCGCGATGGCGGTCCCGGGCGATTACACCGTTCGGCTCATCGTCGGCAAGGATACGCTGTCCCGCGGCTTCACCGTGCGCCCGGATCCGCGTGCGCAGCTCACGGCCGCCGAGTACCAGGCACAGTTCGATGCGGCGACGGCGGTGGGGATGCGCATCACCAGCATCACCGACGCGGTGGCGCGGATGCAGGATCTGCAGCAGCAGCTCGATCAGCGCGCGCGGCAGGCCAGCTCACAGGCCTACGCTGACTCCGTGAAGACGATGGCCACCGCTCTGCGCCGGAAGCTGGAAGCGGTGCGCGCCGAAGTGTACGAGGTGTATACCAAGGCCGATCAGGCCACGCTCAACTATCCGATCAAGCTGTACCAGATGTTCGTGACGCTGAACGCGCAGGTGAACGAAGGCACCAACCCGCCCACGCGACAGCACGGCGAGATTCTCACCGATCTCTCCGCAAAGCTGACCGTGCAGCTGAACACGCTGCAGCAGCTCGAGGACACCGAGCTGCTGCAGTTCAACGCCCTGCTCACGCGCCTCGGCGTGCCGAACGTCTTCGTGGCGCCGAAGAAGCCGATCGGCTGATCAGGCGAACGACGGGCGCTTGGTGTGATGGTCCGTGGCCTTCTGGAACTGATGGGCCACGGACAGAATCAGATCGTCGTTGTACAGGTTACCGGTGATCACGCCGCAGATGGGCTGCGCCTTGTACACCGGTGCGGGAGCGGCCGCATCCGCGCCACGCCCGCCGCCACCGAACTGCGGCACGTCGAACTTGTACGGCAGCACCGCACACGGATGCCCGGTCTGCGCGTTGGGACCCACGTCGGCGTTGGGGCCGGCGATGAACAGATCGAGATCCTTCATGAACTCGCCCCACTTGCTCACCAGCAGCAGCCGGCGGCGCTGGTTCTGCACGAACTCGAAGCCGCGTGCGGTGCGCCCGCCCAGGAAGCGCGGATTCCAGTCGGCCGCGGCCATCGGATTCGTAGCCTCCGGCCCGACCCCCGCCGGACGGGCCGGCCGATTGTTGCCATAGGCGCCGTTGCCGGTGCGGGTGGGGTCGTACACCATGTTCAGATCGAGGCCGATTTCCTTGGCCTTGCGCTGCACATAAAAGTCGAACGCGGCCGCGTATTCCACGTTCAGTCCCCCGCCCTGCATCCCCGCCACGGTGGGGCGCGCGCCGATCTCCTTGGGCGACATCCCGAGACCGCGCAGCGTGTCCACCAGCTCCTTCGGTGCAGCGCTGTCCACGCCGATGCGCAACGACGCCAGTGAGAGGTTGCGATCGAACTGGAACGGCGTGGTCACCGTGCTCGCATCCTTCTCATCGGCCCCGTGCAGCACGCTGAACACCATCGCACAGTCTTCGGCGGTGCGGCACATGGGCCCCACGCGATCCTGCGACCATGAGAGCACCATGCCGCCGTGCCGGCTCACGCGCCCGAAGGTAGGGCGGAGGGCACTGATGCCGTTGCGGATGGCCGGCGACACGATCGAGCCCTGTGTTTCGGTGCCGATCGAAAACGCGACGCATCCGGCGGCGGTCGCCGAGCCCGGACCGGTGGAGCTGCCGCTCGAACCGATGTTCGTATTCCACGGATTGTTCGTGCGCCCGCCGAACCACCAATCGTTCTGCGCAAACAACCCCGTGGCCAACTTCGCCAGCAACACCGCGCCCGCCTCACGCAAGCGCACCACCACGTCGGCATCGTAGTCGGGAATCTGATCCTTGAAGTCAGCCGAGCCCCACGTCGTGGGCACGCCCTTCACCGCGAACAGATCCTTGATGCCGTACGGCACGCCATGCAGCGGACCACGGTACTTGCCGGCGGCGATTTCGGCGTCGGCCGCGTCGGCTTCCGCGCGTGCCTGCGACGCCATCAAGGTGACGACGAAGTTGAGCGTGGGGTTGAGCTTCTCGATACGCGCGAGATAGATGTCGGTGATCTGTCGCGAGGTGATCTTGCGCGCCTTGATGAGCGCCGAGATGCGATGCGCCGGCAGAAACGCCAGATCGTCGGGGTTGGTGGGGACCGCACCGCTCCACTTCTCTACCGCGTGCGGCGTGCGCGCGAAGGCCGCCGCGCCCTTCTCGCGCACCAGCTTCTCCATGAGCGCGCCGGTGCCACCGGGGTACGGCATGAACTGCAGCGCCGGCGCTTCGCCGTTGCCGAGTGCCACGGGCGTCACCTGCGGTGGCTGGGCCGCGCCTCTGGTCAGCGACCCGAGTGCACCAGCTCCCTGCGCACCAGCACCCTGCGCGCCAGCGCCTCGCGCACCGAACGTGCTGGCCGCGGCGGCGACGAGCGAGAAGAACATGAACTGGCGACGGTCCACACCGGTGGCCGATTCATCGTGATCAGCCGCGGCCAGATCGGCCTCGAGCTGTTCGAGCATATCCAGGGGGGTATCCACGCGGGCACTCCGGCAGCGAGAGACGGCGAAACGGGACGGACGCGATCCTCCCGAATATCTCCCTGCGTACGCACGGCGGCGAGCTTCGTTGGACGCCGAGGGCAAACGGGTGGCCCGCCGGTGACGCCTACGGAACCCGGATGCGGAACACGAACGGCTGCTCCACGAGCTGCGCCACGGCGCGCCCCTGCAGGATCGCCGGGCGGTATTTCATACGCCCCAGCGCGCGCCGCACGGCCGCCACGAACTCGGCCGCCGGCGGATCGGTCACGGCCAGCGACGTCGTGTCGGCCTGCCCCGCGCTGTCCACCACGAAGCGCGCGTACACCACGCCCTCCACCCCCGCCTCCAGCAAGGCCGGCGGATACTCCGGCCCTTCCGACGAGGGATCCACGCGCACCGTGGAGTCCACTTCGACGTCGGTATACGCCTTGGCCGATGCGGCCGACGCATCCGGCTGATTGGTCACGTCACCCGCCTGCACACCGAGGGTGGCCGGCGGGACCACCGTCGTGCTCGCGGGCTTGGTCTCGACCACCGGCGCCGGCAGCGGGTTGGTGCCCCCCAGTCCGATGTACTGTACCGATTCCTGCGCCGGTGGCGGCGACCCCTGCCGCCGCGGCGCGAAAAAGCTCGCGGACTCGTCGGGGGTCAGTGTGGGCGCGACGCGGTTCAGATAGTTGGCCGCGGCGATCGACAGCAGCACCAGCGCCGCGTACGCCGTCACGCCAAGGAGCTCCTGCCCGACCGCGTGCAGGGTGGGGCGTCGCGTGGACTCGAGCAGTGTGAGGCGAATCGTCGACCGACCATGCATGCGGGGCATCTCGCTACCCGGAGGGCGCGCAGAACAGCAGGACACAATGACCTTTCTGATCAATGCCCAGCGCGGGCACCCTTGGCAAGGGGTATGGCCCGTCCGTCGGGAACGGCCGTGCGGTTTGTCACCATTCACCTCCGCACATGCCTGCCGTCCAACTCCTCTGGTACAAACGGGATCTCCGGATCGCCGACCATGCGCCGCTCGCCGGGGCGGCGGCAGCGGGCCCGGTGGTGGGCGTGTACGTGCACGAGCCGGAGCAGCAGCACGCCGTCGACCGCGATCTGCGCCATGAGCTGGCGCTGCGCGATGCGCTCGGCGAACTGCGCACCGCATTGGAAGCCCGCGGCGGGCACCTGCTGGAGCTGCACGGCGCGCTCCCCGAGGTGTTCGACGCGTTGCACGCGGTGCTGCCCGTCGCCGCGATCTGGGCGCACGAGGAAACGTGGAACGCCCTGAGCTACGCGCGTGACCGCCGTGTGCGCGCGTGGGCGAAACAGGCGGGGATTGCGATGCATGAGCTCCCCAGCAACGGCGTGGTCCGCCGACTCGCGTCGCGCGACGGGTGGGCGGACACGTGGCAACTACGCATGCGCGCCCGTGAGGTGGCCACTCCGGCCCGCATCGTGGCACCATCCGCGGCGGTGATCGCGGGGGTATCCGAGGCACTCCCTGCCAGCGTGCGCCATCTCGCGCAGCCCCTCATCGCGCCGCCGTGGGCCGAGTGGCAGCGCGGCGGCGAAACACGCGCCCACGACCTGCTGCAGTCGTTTCTCGCGGCGCGCGGGCAGGACTACCGACGCGCCATGTCGAGTCCCAACGAGGCGCCGGCATCATGCAGTCGCATCTCGACCTCGCTGGCCTTCGGCACGCTGTCCGTGCGTCAGGCCTATCAGGCCGCGCGCCACCGGGCGCGCACGCTGCGTGACGAGACCGCGACGCGGCGCGATGCGGATGCCGTGCACTGGACGCAGAGCCTCGTGAGTTTTGCGTCGCGGCTGCATTGGCACTGTCATTTCATCCAGAAGCTCGAAGACGAGCCGCGCCTCGAACACACGCACTACGCACCGGTGTTCGACGGGTTGCGCCCCGCCCTGCCCGACGAGGCGCTCCTGCAGGCATGGCGCGACGGACAGACTGGCTATCCGTTGGTGGATGCCTGCATGCGCTCACTGCGCGTGACGGGCTGGCTCACCTTCCGCATGCGCGCGATGGTGATGAGCTTCGCGAGCTATCATCTCTGGCTCGACTGGCGGCATACCGGGCCCGTCCTCGCGCGCGGGTTCACCGACTACGAGCCGGGCGTTCACTGGACGCAGTGTCAGATGCAGTCGGGGACGACGGGCATCAACACCATCCGCATCTACAATCCGTACAAGCAGGCCGAGGAACACGACGCCGCCGGGGCCTTTGTGCGGCGCTGGGTACCGGAACTCGCGGCACTCTCCGACGCCGACCTGATTCGCCCTGAGCACACGCCGCTCATGGTGCAGCACATGACCG
>JARIEV010000170.1 GCA_031127225.1 Gemmatimonadota bacterium
AACACGCTCGCGAAGACCCGGGCGGAAGCGGTCATGAAGTCGCTGCTCAAGCTGGCCGGCAAGGACGCCGCGTCGATCAAGGATCGCATCGTGTCGTCGAGCTTCGGCGAACAGTGCATCGTGGCGCCGAACGGTGACGCCGATCCCGGCCCGCCGCGTCCGCGCGTGTCGAAGGCCAACAAGGCCGCCCAGGCGCCGAACCGTCGCGTGGAGATCTGGCAGCTGCTGGACGGCAAGGGTGCGCCGACCGCCTGCCGCTCGGCCAGTGAGCGTGCGGGACACTTGCCGTTCGGGGATCTGAAGTAGTTCTTGCGGGACTGATGGACCGAGAACTGCCAATGACTTAGGAGGCAGGGAGGAGGTAAAAAGGGAGGAGGATGCAGTGTACCGCGCGAGCGGTTGCTGCTTCCTCCTCCCTTTTGTTCTCCTTCCTGCCACCTAAGCTTTTGGCAGTATCAGAGTGCTTTGAATTCGTCGAATGGTTGTCTACACGCATTACACACGTGTATCGCCTTGCACGCAGTGCTGCCGAATTCGCTTTGCAGTCGCGTGTCGCTGGAGCCGCAGAAGGGACACGGCACGGGCACGCGCGCACGGGTGAGCGTGATCAGCCCCTGCGGTTCGGCGCGCCCCGGCGGGGCGATGCCGTAGGCGCGGAGCTTCTCGCGTGCCTCGGGGCCGATCCAGTCGGTGGTCCAGGCCGGTGAGAGCACAAGATTGATCGACACGTCACCCACGCCGTGTGCCTGCAGCGCCGTCCGGATGTCGGCCTCGATCTCGCGCATGGCCGGACAGCCGGAGTACGTGGGCGTGATGGTGACGCGCACCGCGCTGCCGTCGATGGCGACATCGCGCACAATCCCCAGATCGATGACGCTGATGACCGGCACCTCGGGGTCCATGACCGTCCGCAATACCGCGTACACCTCGTCGCGGTTCAGCATGTGCCGTACGCCGGTCGGACGCGCGTTACCATGCCGCGCCGGGGTGCGAGCGGGCCACGATCTGCATCGTGGCCAGCATGTGCCCCAACGCCTCCGTGTGAAAGCCGCGTCGCCCGCCGCGACGCATGGCCGGATCGGCCGGGACGGTGAGGGTGGCCCGACGCAGCACGTCCGTGACCATCTTCTCCCACAGCGAGTGCAGTGCGGCTTTATCGATCGCGATGAACGCTTCGGCGGCGACCGCATCGTCCACAGCGTCCTGGTCGAACAGTTCACCCGTGTAGCGCCAGAGCGCATCGAGCGCGGCCTGCGCGCGGGCGTGGCTTTCGTCGGTGCCGTCGCCCAACCGCACCACCCACTCGCTGCTGTGCCGCAGGTGGTACTTGTCTTCCTTGAGCGATTTGACGGCGATCGCCGCCAGCCCTTCGTGTTCGCAGCGCGAGAGCGCATCCCAGATCAGCACGCTGTACGCGTCGAACAGGAACTGCCGCACCATCGTGACCGCGAAGTCCCCGTTGGGGACTTCGACCAGCAGCGCGTTGCGATAGGCCACGGCGTCGCGGAAATACGCCAGCCGGTCGGCATCGCGTCCCCGCCCCTCGAGCTCGCCAGCGAGCCCCAGCAGCGACGTGGCGTGACCGATCAGGTCGAGTGCCATGTTGGCGAGGGCGATGTCCTCCTCGAGGATCGGCCCGTGGCCGCACCACTCCGAGAGCCGATGGCCAAGCACGAGGCGATCGTCACCCAGCCGCAGCACGTATTCGAACAACGGATTGGCGACCGGCGTGCTGCGCGGTGCGGCGACCTGGAACGACGGTTCGGTCATCAGCGACTCAGAAGATACGCACGCCGCGCGGCGCGATATAGAACTGCGGGTGCCGATACGGCTTGTCGTTGCCCGGATCGAAGAACGGCCCAGCATCGGAGGGCGCGGACGCCACGATGGCCGCGCTGGGGACGACCCACAGATTCACCGCTTCGCCGCGTCGCGCGTAGACGTCGCGGGCATTCTGCAGCGCGAGTTCCGCGTCCGGTGCGTGCACGCTACCGGCGTGTTCGAACGGCTGTCCCTTGTTGGGCTGCGTAAACACTTCCCACAGGGGCCACTGACTGTCTGACATGATTCGTGTCCTAGGATCAGGCCGCAGCCGTGGAGGAACGCGTCTGCTGCTTTTCGGCATACGCCGATGCCGCTGCCCGCACCCACGCGCCCTCGTCGTGCGCCGCGCGACGCGCCTCGAGCCGCTCGCGATTGCACGGCCCGTTGCCCTTCAGGACTTCGAAGAACTCGCTCCAGTCGATCTCGCCGAAGGTCCAGTCGCCGGTGGCCGGGTCGAGATGCAGATCGGGATCGGGCACGGTGATGCCGATGGCGATGGCCTGGGGCACCGTGAGATTCACGAACCGCTGACGGAGTTCGTCGTTCGTCTTGCGCTTCACGCGCCACTTGAGCAGCTCGGCGCTGTTCGGCGAATCCGTGTCGCTGGGCCCGAACATCATGAGGGACGGCCACCAGAAGCGGTTGAAGGCCTCCTGCACCATCTCGCGCTGCTCGGGCGTGCCGTTGGCCAGCACCGAACAGATCTCGTAGCCCTGGCGCTTGTGGAAGTTTTCTTCCTTGCAGATGCGCACCATCGCGCGCGCGTACGGCCCGTACGAGGCCTTGGCGAGCACGGTCTGGTTCACGATCGCGGCGCCGTCCACGAGCCAGCCGATGACGCCCATGTCGGCCCACGAGAGCGTGGGGTAATTGAAGATGCTCGAGTACTTCGCACGCCCATCGAGCAGCGCCTCGACGAGCTCGTGGCGATCGACGCCGAGCGTTTCCGTGCCGCAGTAGATGTACAGCCCGTGCCCGGCTTCGTCCTGCACCTTGGCGATGAGCGACATCTTGCGGCGCAGCGACGGCGCGCGCGTGATCCAGTTGCCTTCGGGCAGCATGCCGACGATCTCGGAGTGCGCGTGCTGCGACATCATCCGGGTGAGCTGCTTGCGGTAGCGCTCCGGCATCCAGTCCTTCGGCTCGATGCTCTCGCCGGCGGCGATGCGCGCTTCGAAGGCGGCCAGGAGGGCCGAATCTTCCGTGGGGACGATCGAGTTGTGGTCCATAAGCGGAATGTACTGGCCGCCAACAGTGTTCGACAATCGGACCGGCGCGCTAATTTCCGTGTATGACGACAGACACTCCCCGCCCCGCCTCCAGTCCGGACGGCTACGTCCGCACCGACGTGTCCGACGGTATCGGCCGCATCGAGTTCTTTCATCCGAAGAGCAACGCCCTGCCGAGCGCGATTCTCCGCGACCTCGCCGCGGCCGTGACGGCCATGGGCGCCGATCCCGCCGCACGGGTGATCGTCCTGCAGAGCGGCGGCACCGGCCCGTTCTGTGCCGGCGCGTCGTTCGACGAGCTCAGCGCGATCGACACCCCCGCGCAGGGTCAGGAGTTTTTCAGCGGGTTCGCCCGTGTGATCCTTGCCATGATCCGTGCGCCGAAGTTCGTGATCAGCCGCGTGCACGGCAAAGCGGCCGGCGGCGCGGTGGGTCTCATCGCGGCCTCCGACTTCAGCATGGCGGTCACCAAGGCGTCGGCCAAACTGAGCGAGCTGGCCGTCGGGATCGGTCCGTTCGTGGTGGGGCCGGTGATCGAGAAAAAAATCGGATTGGCGGCCTTTGGCGCGATGTCGGTGGACGCCGACTGGCGCGACGCGGCGTGGGGCGAACGACACGGTCTGTACGCGCGGCTCTTCGACGACGTGGCCGGCATGGATGACGCCGTCAACGCGTTGGCCACCACGTTGGCGGCCTCCAACCCCGAGGCCATGGCCATGCTGAAGCGGGTGTTCTGGGCGGGCACCGAGGACTGGGATACGCTGCTGGCCGAGCGCGCGGGGATGAGCGGCACGCTGGTACTGTCCGACTTCACGCGTCAGGCGATCGGCGCGTTCAAGACGCGCTGACGCGATGCCCACGTGATGTCCACGCCTCGCATCCGTCAGGCCGCGCTATTGGTGGCGCTGGGGCTGTTCGCCCCGGGCGCGCCGGCACCGGTGCCGATGCGCCACGCGCCGCTCGCCCCCGGCGAGCGGCGCGTGGCTGTGGCCCCGGCCGAAACGCTCAGCGTGACCGGCGGACCGGAGCGCGGCGAGTCATCCGCCCCGGCCCGTGAGGCGGTGGCCGTGGTGCTGTTACCCGGACCGGTGGGCTCTGCGTTCTCAGTGCGCAGTGTGGTCCGGGAACTCGCCCCCCGCGGGATCGTACCGCTGGTGATCGACCCGCTCGGCATGGGCGCCTCCACGCGTCCGGCGGGCGCCGACTACACGCTCAGCGCGCAGGCCGATCGCATCGCCCGCGTACTCGACCGCGAACTGCCGACTGGCGCCACCGTGGTGATCGCGGCGCAGGGGACCAGCGCGACGATCGCGCTGCATCTGGCGGCGGCCGACACGGCACGCATCCGCGGCGTGCTGTCCATTGCCGGCGGACCGATCGACAAACAGGGCACGCCCGGCGTGCGCACCGCTCTTACCTTCGCGGCGCTGCTCGACAATCCGCTCGGCCGACGCTTTGCCAAGCGCCGCTTCGTGGCCGCGCTGCGCGAACAGAGCGCCAACGACGCGTGGCTCACCGACGACGTGGCCACGCGCTACGTGGCGCCGATTCAGGACGACCTGCGCGGCCTGCTGCGCACGCTCGGGGCCATGCAAGCGTCGGTGGAGCGACGCCCCATCGAGGGGCGCCTGGCGCAGGTGTCGGCCCCCGTGCGCCTGCTCGTGGGCGACAAACCGTCGGGGAGCGCGCCGACCACCGCGCAGATCGCGATGCTACAGACGCACCTGCGTCGCTTCCGCGTGGACACACTGCGCCCCGGCGGAACCATGCTGCACGAGGAGCGCGCCGCCGATGTGGCGCGCGTGGTGGACGAGTTGATGCGCGCCGCCCGACGGTAGCGACGGCGCGCGCTCCTTACCGACGTAGCCTTACGGCTTACGCGTGCCGCTGAAGGTGGCGCCACCCTGCCCGCCGAAGTCCACGTCACCCTTCACGTGATCGGCGTCCACGATGGTGCCGTGAAAGGTCAGCGTGGCACCGCCGGACGTGTTCACGGCGAAGGTGAAGGTCTGCCCCTTTACGCTGCCCTTGAACGGTAGCGTGCCCATGCGCCCCGACGTGTAGCTGCCGGTGAGCGAATCGCCGGTCTGCGTCATGACGACGGCGGGCATGCCGGTGCCGTTTTCGGTCACGACTTCATAAGCCCAATTGCCGCTCAGGGTGGCCGCGAGACGCTGCGCGGACAGGGACACGGCGGCCACAGACAGGGCGGCGATGGCGAACAACGGCGTGAGAGCGCGCATGGGTAGGCTGGACGGAGTCGAAAAACAGAATCAGTGGACGACGGACGAAACGGACGTCGGACTCAGCGGCGCAGGCCGGCGCCGAACGGCGCCACGCCGGGCAGCGTGATGGGCAGCTGGCCGGTGATCGGGGCCTTGCCAAGCAACGCCCGCGCGGCGGCGCGCTGGGACGGCGTCCACGGACTCCACGCAATGAGGTGCGCCTCCGTGAACGGCAGGCCGAGTTGCAGGTACGGGTTGTTGAATGATACCAGCACCACCTTGGTCCCCGACGCGCGCAGGCCATTGAGCAATTCGGGTACGCCACCCGTGGGCACGATCGACGCCGTGTTCGTGCTGGCTCCGATGTAGCTCGACACGACCACGAGATCCGCCCCACGCGCGATGGCCAGCGCGTTCGCCACCGAGGCGGGGAGCAGCACCGGGTCGGGATTGATGGCGTACGTGCCCGTCCCGCCCGCGGCGGCACCGGCGGTGTTGTCGGCCACGATCTCGGGACTCAGCGTGAGCGAAAGCAAACCGGGGTACGCGCTCTTGAGTTCGGCATCGAAGCTGCGCCCCGCGCTGAGGTCCACCCGCGGCGTGACGGTGATGCTGACCACGCGGCTAGCGGCGGGCAGGCGGAACGGCACGAGCGCGAGCGAATCACGAACGAGTGTGATCGCCTTTTCAGCCGCGAGTCGCGCCGGTGCCTGATTGGCCACCACCCCGACGCGCGTGCGCACCGCCTCCACGTTGACCGTGCGCTCGCGATGCAGGCCGAATTCGTGCTTGGCCATGAGCAGCTTACGCACGGACGCATTGATGCGCGCTTCGGTGAAGCGCCCTGCCGCCACGCCGTCCACCACGGCCTGGATTGACACCTTCGCATCGCTGGGCATGAGCAGCACATCGTTGCCGGCCACGACGGCGCGCTGCGTGGCCTCGGCCATCGTCATGTTCCCCAGCACGCCGTTCATGTCGAGCGCGTCGGTGACCAGCAATCCGTCGAAGCCCATCTCGGTGCGCAACAGGTCCGTCATGACCTTCGCGCTCAGTGTGGCCGCCGTGTGCGTGGTGTCGAGCGCCGGCAGGTCGCCGTGGAACGTCATCATGCCGCGCACGCCGGCCGCGATCGCGGCGCGGAAGGGACGCAGCTCGATGCTGTCGAGCCGAGCCCGCGTCCCGTCCACGCGCGACAGCTCGAGGTGCGAGTTCTGCTCGGTGTCCCCGTGCCCGGGGAAGTGCTTCCCGGTGGCCAGCATCCCGTGCTCCTGAATGCCGCGCACCAGCGACGCGCCCATGCGCGACACGAGTGCCGGATCTTCACCGAACGAGCGCGCCGCGATGACGGGGTTCTTGGGATTGTTGTTCACGTCGAGCACCGGCGCGAACGCCATGTGGATGCCCATCGCGCGTCCTTCGATGGCCGTCACCCGTCCCATCTCATACGCGAGCGTGGTGTCGCGTGAGGCGCCGATGCCCATCTGATACGGGAACGAGGTGGCGCCGCCCAGCTCGATCGCGTTGGGCAGGAACCAGCCGCCCCGCGCGCGGAACGCCGCACCGGTTTCCAGATCGGCGCCCACCAGTAGCGGCAGCGTGGCCGCCCGCTGCAGGGCGTTCACCTTGCTCGCGATATCGAGCGGGCCGCCTACGGACACGATCACGCCGCCCAGTTCGAGGTCGCGTACCTGCCGCTCGATGCTCAGAAAACCCGGCATGTCGGTGGCAGTGAAGTCGCCGAGCGTCCACACCCACACCATCTGCGCCGCCTTCTGGCGCAGGGAGAGCGTGGCCAGCACCGAATCGGCCCACCGCGCATCCGCGGCGGGATTCTTCGGCGCGTCGGCGACTTCCATGCGCGGCGTGACCGGCTCCGGCCGGCGCCTCGTGGGCGGCACCGCGGTGGGGGGCGTCGCCACGGCGCCGGCGGGCGCATCGCCCGGTCGCGCGCTCGAGCCGGCGGTGACGCAGGCGGAGACTCCCGCAGCGCCGACCAGCGCCAGCGTGAAGGCGAGACGGGAAACGGGGGATGTGGTCACGGG
>JARIEV010000171.1 GCA_031127225.1 Gemmatimonadota bacterium
CCGACTGCGCATCGCGCGACAGGTAGTAGTCGATCATCGCGCCATCGGGAGGATTCTCGGTGCGCGGTTCGTCGGGAGGCACCGGCGTGTCGGTGTACATCGAGTAGCGCACGCGCGTGGCCACCGCCGGCTTGAACAACGTGGCCGGCGCCGTGGCGCTCGCCTCGCTCCACTGCCGCAGCGCCGTGGTGTTGTCCAGAATCCAGAAGCCGCGGCCGTGTGTGCCAACGGCGATGTCGTCGTCCTTGATGATGAGATCGCGAATGGAGATGGCCGGCATGTTGCCGCGCAGCGAATGCCAGTGGTCGCCGTCGTCCAGCGAGAACCACACCTGCGTTTCGCTCCCCGCATACAGCAGCCCGCGCCGCTTCGGGTCTTCGCGCACCACGTTGATCGGTGCGTCGGTGGCAATGCCGCTCACGATCTCCGTCCACGTGGCGCCACCGTCGCGCGTGCGATAGATGTGCGGCCGCAGGTCATCGAGACGTAGCGTGTTCACGGCCGCATAGGCGGTGCCCGCGCTGAAGTGCGACGCATCCATGATCGACACCTTCCACCACGCCCCGATCTGCGGCGGCGTCACGTCGCGCCACGTGCGGCCACCGTTGCGCGTGATGTGAATCAGACCATCGTCGGTGCCCGCCCACACCGTGTTCGAGTCCACGGAGCTCGGGGCGATCGTATACACCACCCCCCGTCGCGTCGGCTTGGCACTCGGCGTGTTCGCGTACGTGCCCACGCTCGTGGGCACCGTCCACGTGGCGCGCGACAGATCGTCACTGAGCCGCGTCCACGTGGTGCCGCCGTTCACCGTGCTCCACACCACATTCGTGCCGTAGTACAGCTTGCGCGGGTTGATCGGCGAAAAGAGAATCGGCATCGTGCGCACGCCGCGGAAATAATCGGGGCCGCTGCCGGCCGCGCCGCGTGAGCGCCCGATGGTCGGACTCACGTTCTGCGTCTGCCCCGTGCGACGGTCGAAGCGCGTGACCGTGCCACCGTACACGATGTCAGGATTGAGCGGATCGGGCGCCACGTAGCTGTACTCGCTCGCGCCCACCGGACGCCAGTCGCGATACGTGATGCTGCCGTCGTTGCCGCGGCTCGCCACGCACGCCGAGCCGGATTCTTGCTGGCCACCGCACACGCGGTACGGCCAGGCGTTGTCGGCGGTCACGTGATAGAACTGCGCGGTGCCCTGATTGTACCACGAGCTCCACGTCTCGCCGTCGTTCACCGTGATCACCGCGCCCTGATCGGCCACCAGCAGCATGGTGGTGGGCACCAGCGGGTTGATCCACAGGCGCTGATAGTCATCGCCACCCGGCGCGCCGCGGAACGCCGTCCACGTCACGCCGGCGTCGGTGCTCTTCCACGCCACCACGTTCATCGAGTACAGCGTGTTCGGATCGCGCGGGTCCACGGTCACCGCCGCGAAGTCGTCGCCGCGTCCGAAGATGCGGTTGTCCGCCGTGGTGCGCGTCCACGTGGCGCCGGCGTCGTCGCTGCGATACAGGCCGCTTTTCGCACCGGCCGTGGCCGTCACGTAGATGCGGCGCGGATTGCTGGGGCTGATACCGATCCCCAGCCGCCCGAGTCCGTCGGCCGTGGTGGGGAGACCGCCGGACAGCTGCGTCCAGGTGGCGCCCCCGTCGGTGCTCTTGAACAGCCCCGAGTTGGCACCGCTCCACGCGGCGTTCTCCCACGGCCCCTGACGCGCCTCCCACAGCACCGCGTACACCGTGTTCGGATCGTTGGGCGACAGCACCACATCGGCCGCGCCCGTGTTCTCGTCTTTGTACAGCACGCGCTCAAAGGACCGGCCCCCGTTCACCGAGCGGTAAATGCCACGCTCCGTGTTCGGTCCGTACGGGTGGCCCAGCACCGCCACGAACAACCGCTCGGCGTTGCCCGGGTCGATCGCGATGCGCGGGATCTGCTGGCCGTCGCGCAGCCCCAGATGCGTCCAGGTGCGACCGGCGTCGTTCGACCGATACATGCCATTGCCGGTGCTCAGATCGGGGCGCTGCAGCCCTTCTCCGCTGCCCACGTACAGGATGTTGGGATCCGACGGCGCCACTTCCACCGCGCCAATCGACCCGGTGTGCTGCGCGTCGAAGATCGGATTCCACGTGCGACCGGCGTCGTTCGTTTTCCAGACGCCACCATTGGTAGCCGCCATGTAGAACACGTTCGGCTGCGACGGGACCCCCACCGCGCTCTTGGTGCGGCCGGCGCGGAACGGGCCGATGTGCCGCCAGCGCGGCCCCTGCACCGCCCCGCTGGGGAAGGTGGCCTGCGCGCCGAGATCGCGCGGCAGCGTCGACAACGAAAGCGTCCACAGCGGCAGCGTCCACAGCGACAGCGACCACACGAGCGGGGCCGCAGCGCGGATAAGCGATCGGAAGGTGCGCACGGGCATCTCGGCGAGAGGATCGAGGAAGGAACCGTCTGGACGGGGCACCGGCCCCACGGCCGAACAATGCCACCGCCCCGCCGCGCCGGACAACCAGCGCGCGACGAACGCTACCCGAGCGCTACCCGAGCGGTGTCAGCTGCGGTGTCAGCCCCCACGACGCCAGCACCGCCTGCGGCACATGGTTCGTGGTCGCCCGCGCGTGGGCCCACGGCAGGAGTTCGCGCGCCGTCTCCGTGCACAGCAACTCCGGCGTCGGCACAATATCCACACGTCCGAGGTCGAGCCGGTCGGCATCCCAACAGGCCATCACCGTGGGGTCGCCCGTAGTGTGCCCGTCGGTGTGTCGCTCGCACGCGTCGTACAGCAACGCAAAGCGGGCGTCGTCGAGGTGCACCAGCGAGCCCCGCCACGTGCGGGCGAGGTCGCCGCCACGCTGACCGTGCCCATCGTCCCGCTCGTCATTCACGCGGCGGGCATCGTGGAACAACGCGAACAGCTGCACGACCTCCGCGTCGCCCCCGTTCGACGCCGCCACGCGCAATCCATTCTCGAGCACGCGCGCCCAGTGCACGACCCCGTGATACCCGTTCACGGGCAACGCGTAGCCGACCAGAATTTCCTGCAGGATTCGTGCATAATCATGCATCGCCACGGTCTCCACGGCGCGGGGGGCGCCCCATCAGCGGCCGCCCGCCGGGCGCCGCTCGACCGCCGACAGAAACGCGCGCACCGCCGCGACGTACTCGACCGGCTTCTCGCGCATCGCGGCGTGCGCACCGCCCGGAATCACCACCAACTGTGCATCCGGCATCGTACGGCGGAATTCCTCCAGCGTGGTGGGCCGCGCTTCATCGAATTCCCCAGCAATAAACAGCGAGGGCGTGGTGATCTCGTCCATGTCCGCCGAGCGCGTCCACGCCTTCAGGGAGCCGTTCGAGAGGAATTCGGTGGGGCCCCACATCTGGCGGTAGATCGTGTCGTTGGACGTCACGCCCGCGCACCGCGCAATCGGCGCCGTCGGCAGTCGCTGCACATGACGCGCGTAGAACGAATCCGTGGCGGCGGCATAGGCGGCCGAGTTCAGCGTGCCCGCCTTTTCGTTGTCATCGAGCACCTGCTGAATGGATTCCGGCAGCTGCTCGCGCAGACTGTCCGCGTCGGCGATCCAGCGTGGCGTGGAGATGAGCGGGCTGCTGAACACCACCGACTGCACGCCGGTGGGCTTGGCGGCGATCATGTATTCCGCCGCCAGCGCACCGCCCCACGAATGCCCCAGCAGGTGCACGCGATCGAGCTTGAGCGCGCGGCGCACCGCATCCACTTCCTGCAAGAAGCGCGGGAAATTCCACAGCGCGGTGTCGGTGGGATGCTCAGAGCGCCCCGATCCCAGCTGGTCGTAGAAAATCACCGGCCGCTCGTTGGCCAGTGGTGCTAGCACCTCGAAGCGGCACGACGTGCCGCCGGGGCCACCGTGCAATGCCAGCAGCGGCACCCCCGGCCCGTTGCCGATCCGGCGATACCACACCTTACCGCCGGGGACGTCGATCATCCCTTCCTGCGACGGGAACGTGTCAGCGACCGCCGCCGCGGCCGTGCTGTCGGCGACGGTATCGGCCTTCGGGGCACAGGCAACGGTGGCGCACGTTGCCGCGATCGCAACGACGGCGGTGAGCCGCGGCGTACGTCGGGATGAGAGCATTGATGAGAGCATGGGTCAATGATGCGACCGTGGCCGCCACTTGTCGAGCAAGTGACGGCCACGGCGTCCGCGCAGTGGCGCGCGTTACATCGCCAGCGCCCGCAGATCCTGCAGCGCCTTCTTCAGTGCGTCCACCTTGGCCGGATCGCAGCTGCGGCTCCCCTCGAGATCCGTCACCAGCGCGCTCAGCGCCCCATTGCGCGTCGCCCCGTTGGCCTGCTCGGCGTTCGCAATCTGCGCGCGGATGTCACCGATCTTCGCCGCGGCCACGCACCCCTTCCGCTCCAGCTGATCGGTGTACGCCTTCGCGAGCGCAAAGCTGGGCGGCCACGAAATCTTCGGCTGCCCCTGCGCATTGAGATAGTCCCACTTCACGGTGTTGGCCGCATCGATTTCGTTCTGCGAGATAAACGCGCTCGGCACCAACTGCGCCACGTCCATACCGCGCGCAATCTCCGAGCTCACGATGTTGCCGTTGTACCAGTACACCGACCACGAACCGCCCATCTCCATGCGCGTGCTGTCCACCGGGCCACGGTCGAAGCTCGCGATCTCCATCGGATGCGCCGCGTCGGTCCAGTCGAACACCGAGATGCCACCCTGGTACCACGACTGCACCATCACGTCACGACCCGGAATCGGAATCAGCGAACCGTTGTGCGCCACGCAGTTTTCGTTCTTGGTCTGGTACGTGGGAATTTTGTAGTAGCTCTGGAACACGAGCTTCTTGTTCACGATCGAGAAGATCGCGTTGGCGCCCCACTCCGGCTTGTCCAGCGGACGGCACTTCGGCGATCCACCACCGCCCCACTCGTCCGAGAACAGCAGCTTCGTGCCGTCGTTGTTGAACGTGGCCGAATGCCAGTACGCAAAGTTCGAGTCGGCGGCGGCATCGAGGCGCACCGGCGCCACCGGGTTGCTGATGTCCAGCAGAATGCCGTGGCCTTCACAGGCGCCACCGGCCAGACCGAGCGCCGGGTACACGGTGATGTCATGACACTGCGAGCCTTCGCTCACGCTGGTGGCCTTCGCCGGTGCCTTGTCCATTCCCTGCGCCGCGAGCATGCGGGTCACGAGCGCATTCACCACCGGCCGCGCCGCGGCCGTATCGGCTGCCGTGGCGGTGGTCGCACCACGCGCCTTGACGATGCTGTCGAGCACCGGCTTCACGAACTGATTCGGCAGCACCACTTCTTCGTTCATCGCCGGGATCATGATCGTGAATGCGCCCTTGGCCTTGGCCGCGTCCATCTCCGCCTTGTCGGCCGGCGACGCCCCATGACTCACCGCCGCCCCAAGACCGGCAAAAATGTTGGCGCGCCCCACCACCGCTGCCGCCGCCGGGTTGGCCAGCGGCACCTTGATGATCTCGATGCGCAAGCGCGACGAGTTGGCCTCGGTGCTCGGCGCCGCCACGCACTCGGCCAGCTCACCAGCCGGCCGGATCCCCGACGACCCCGACACGTAGATGTACACGTTGTCCTTGTCCTTCGGATCTTCGAGCACCGTGTGCGTGTGCGAACCGCGGCACGTCTGCACGTTGGCCACCAGCTTCGGCTCACGGATGTTCGTGATGTCGAAGATGCGCACGCCACGCACGCGCTCCTTGCTCACGACATCCTTGATCCCGCCCGGCTTGCAATCCACGCGGCCGTTCATCGCCTCGGCCGACATAAACATGAGATTCTTGTACACGCTCACGTCGTTCTGCGAGGCCGGGCACTCGTAGGCCACCACCAGCTTCGGCGCCGACGGCGTGCTGATGTCCCACACCACCGGTCCGTTGTAGTTGCCCTGAATGACGTACTGCCCCGTGAAGGCCAGGTCGGAGTTGGTCTCGCCCAGAAACCCCTTCGGTGAGACCGCCTTCGCGACCACCTTGAGGTTGGACGTGTACTCGCCGGCGTCGAACAGCCCGGCCTTGAGGGTGTTGCGCGGATCACGCGCCGGCGACGGCGCCGTGACCGGCGCGCTCCGCGCGCAGGCGGCGAGGGACACGGCCGCCGCGAGAGCCACGGCGGCGCGCAGGGGAAGAGCGAGCATGAGAGAAGGCGGGTTGCGGGACGGAATGCCGATGGACCGGATGACGCTGAAGTTTAGGGCCGGCGCTCCCGTCCGTCAGGGGTACGCCGACAGCTACGCTGATGGCAGGCGCGCGTCGATGCTGTAGCGACCCGGCCCCATCACGAGCACGGCCACAAACCCGGCCGCGTACACGAACGCCAACTCGCCGCTGCGCTCGCCCGAGAGCGCCATCCCGTGCGCAAACACAAAGGCCGTGGTCATCGTGGCGCTCAGCGCCAGCGCGGCCCACCGGGTGCCCAGTCCGAGCGCCAGCAGCACCGACGCGCCCGCCTCGGCCATCGTGGCCAGCGTGAGCGAGGCCCCGGGGCCGAAGCCAAACGGATCGGCGAACTGCACGGGATCCGCCTGCAGCCGCTCGACCTTTCCCAGCCCGTGCAGCGTCACCATGCTCACGCCGAGCCAGAGCCGCAGCAGCAGCAAGCCGACATCCTGGGACGTGGGAACAGTGCTGAGCGTGAGGAAAGCACGGACGCGTGACATGAACGACTCCGGTGAAGTGATGGCCCTGGCCCCCGATGCGGGGCGCCGCCGGGCGCGTGCGGTACCCGTCCGTACACGGTGAGCAGACGAGCCCGACCGCGCAACCGCCCCCCGGTCGCCAAACCACCCGGTGCACGTTACCGTCTCCACATAGACCCATCCGGTTTCGCACCCGACCTGGAGTGCTGTCCATGCGCCTCGTCCCCGTTCTGCTCCGTCGTCTGGCGCTCGCCTGCGCCGTGATGCTGCCCGTCCTCGCCGCACCGCTGCGCGCGCAGCAGGTACCGCTCGACTCCGTGCGCGTCGACGATCCCGCGTTGGTGTACGCCGTCATGCTGGCCAATGCCACCACGCTCGTCGGTCGTATCACCATGGTCAGCGCCGACTCGGTGCGCGTGGTGTCAGCCGCCATGACGGCCACCGTTGCGCGCCGCGAGGTGCGGACCGTCCGCGCCTATCCGGCCACCGCGCTGCACGATGGCGTGCTGTGGCCCGAAAACCCGCACGCCACGCGCCTGCTTTTTGCCCCCACCGCGATTCCGCTGCGCCGCGGCGAGGGG